>NZ_JBQQBY010000021.1:0-148468 GCF_052246385.1 Streptomyces sp. 8N616
CCGCGACCCATGGGTCGCGGGGCCAAGCCCGTTCACGCCGAGCTCACCGCAGGTGGCTCGTGTCGTTGAGCAGGCGCACCGACGCGTTGCCGTCCCCGTAGTACGCCACCGCCGACAGCGACGCCGCCGAGAGCTCCATCCGGAACAGGGACTCCGGCGGGGCCCCGAGCGCCAGCCGTACGAGCGTCTTGACCGGCGTGACGTGGGTGACCAGCAAGACCGTACGGCCCGCGTAGCGCGCGAGGAGCTTGTCGCGGGAGAGCGCGACGCGGCGCGAGACGTGCGCGAAGCTCTCGCCGCCGCCCGTCGGGGCCGCCTTGGGCGAGGCCAGCCAGGCGTCGAGGTCCACCGGGTAGCGGTCCCGTACCTCCGCGAAGGTCAGCCCCTCCCAGGCCCCGAAGTCCGTCTCTCGCAGCCCTTCGTCGGTGCGGACGTCGAGCCCGAGCCTGCGGGCCACGAGCTCCGCCGTCTCGTGGCAGCGGCGCAGCGGTGAGCTGACGACCGCCTGGATCGTGCCGCGGGCGGCGAGGACCGCCGCGACCTGCTCGGCCTGGCGGCGCCCGGCGGGCGACAGTCCGGGGTCGGTGCCGCCGCTGCCGGAGAAGCGCTTCTGCGGTGTCAGGGGGGTCTCGCCATGCCGCAGCAGGACGAGGGTGGTCGGGGTGCCCAGGTCCGCGGGCGCCGCCCAGCCGACAGCGGCCGCCCTGGGCGCGGCGAGCGGCTCCGCAACAGGTACCTCGACGGCCGCTGCCCCGGCGGCCTCCGCCGCGCCTCCCACATCCAGCGCCGCCGTCGACCGCGACGGCTCCCACTGCTCGCCGCGCTTGCCCGCGTCCATCGCCTCGTTCGCGAGCCGGTCCGCATGCTTGTTCCGCTCCCGCGGAATCCACTCGTACGAGACCTGCTCCGGCGGGAACACCGTCTTCGCCTCGGCCGCGAGCGGTCGCATGCCCGGGTGCTTGATCTTCCAGCGGCCCGTCATCTGCTCGACGACGAGCTTGGAGTCCATCCGCACCTGCACCTCGGCGTCCGGGTCGAGCGCGTGGGCCGCCCGGAGCCCGGCGATCAAACCCCGGTACTCGGCGACGTTGTTGGTCGCCGTGCCGATGAACTCCGCGGCCTCGGCGAGCGGCTCGCCCGTCGCCGCATCACGGACGACCGCGCCGTACCCCGCGGGACCCGGGTTGCCCCGGGAGCCGCCGTCCGCCTCGACGACGAACCGCCGCCCCCCTCGACTCCCTGCGCTCATCGGGCCTACAGCCCCGATTCGGGCGTACGGACCAGGATGCGGCGGCAGTTCTCGCACCGCAGGACCTCGTCCGGGGCCGCGGCCCGCACCTCGTTCATCTCGGTGATGGCCAGTTCCTGGCGGCAACCCTCGCAGCGCCGCTGGTAGAGCCGCGCCGCGCCGACGCCGCCCTGCTGCGTGCGCAGCTTCTCGTACAGCTTCAGCAGGTCGGCGGGTACGGCGGCGGCGGCGAGCTCGCGCTCCTTCGACACCGCCGCGGCCTCGCCGTCGAGCTCCTCCTCGGCCGCGTCCCGCCGGGCCTTCGCGTCGGCGGCCTTGGCCTCGACGGACTCGACCCGCCCGGTCAGCTCCACGACCCGCTCCTGCGCGGACTCGCGGCGCTCCATCACCTCGAGGACGACGTCCTCCAGGTCGCCCTGCCGCTTGGCGAGCGAGGCGATCTCGTGCTGCAGGTTCTCCAGGTCCTTCGGGGACGTGATGGCCCCGGAGTCCAGCCGCTGCTGGTCGCGGGCGGAGCGCTGGCGCACTTGCTCCACGTCCTGCTCCGCCTTCGTCTGCTCGCGGGCGGTGTCGCTCTCCTCGGTCTGGGCGGCGACCAGCAGGTCGCGCAGCTGGGCGAGGTCGGCGTTCAGGGTCTCGATCTCCGCGTGTTCCGGCAGGCTCCTGCGCTTGTGCGCGAGCTGCGACAGACGGAGGTCGAGTGCCTGGACGTCGAGCAGGCGGATCTGGTCGGCGGGCGCGGCGTTCAGTTGGGGGCTCCTGTGGTGGCGTTGGGGTGGGACGCCGCGTGGGCGCTCCAGGGGTCGGTGACCGTACGGGAGATGTGCGTGCGCAGATTCCAGCCGTGCCGGTCGGAGATCTCGTCGAGCTGGGCGGCCGCCTGCTCGATCCAGGGCCACTCGGTGGCCCAGTGCGCCGCGTCCACCAGGGCCGGCGGGCTCTGCTGCCGGGCCTCCTGCTGGGCCTCGGACGCGGGGTGGTGGCGCAGGTCCGCGGTGAGATACACATCCGCGCCCGCGCGCCGTACGTCGTCGAAGAGGCTGTCGCCCGAGCCACCGCAGACCGCGACCCTGGAGACCGTACGGCCCGGGTCGCCGGCGATGCGGATGCCCTGCGCGGTGGCGGGGAGCCGGGCGGCGGCGCGCTCGGCGAAGGCCCCCAGCGTCACGGGCTCGTCGAGTTCGCAGATCCGGCCGAGGCCGCGGCGGCCCGCCGGGTCGGTCGGGTCGGGGACGAGCGGCCCGGTGATCCGCAGGTCGAGCGCGCCGGCGAGCGCGTCGGAGACACCGGGGTCGGCGCGGTCGGCGTTGGTGTGCGCGACGTGCAGCGCGATGTCGTTCTTGATGAGGGTGTGCACGACGCGGCCCTTGAAGGTGGAGGCTGCGACCGTCGTCGTACCGCGCAGATAGAGCGGGTGGTGCGTGATCAGCAGGTCGGCGCCGAGCTTCACGGCCTCGTCGGCGACGTCCTGGACGGGGTCGACGGCGAAGAGGACGCGCTGCACACCGGCGTCCGGATCACCGCATACGGTGCCGACGGCGTCCCACTCCTCCGCCTGCTCCGGCGGCCAGAGGGCGTCGAGCGCGGCGATGACTTCGAACAGTGCGGGCACGGGTGAGAGGTTACCTCCGACCCGTGCCCGTACGCGTTGCCGCTACTTGACGAGGTGGCCGCGGAGGTCGTCGAGGACGCTGTTCGCGGCCGTCACGCCGAGACCCAGGTACCAGGTCTCGTCCGGCACGTCCTTGGCCTGGCCCGCCTTCACCGCGCCGAGCTTCTTCCACAGCGGGTTGTCCTCGGCCTTCGCACGCTGCGTGTCGCCGGGGTCGCCGTAGACGCCGGTGAAGATCCAGTCGGCGTCGGCCTCGTCGATCCTCTCCGGGCTGATCTCCGCCGCCAGGTCGTTGATCTGCTGGTTCCTGGGCCGCGGCAGGCCGGTGTCCTCGAGGATGGTGCCGATGAAGGACGCCTTGGCGTAGAGGCGGATCATGTCCGGCATGTAGCGGAGCATGGTGATCGTGGGCTTCTTCCCGCCCTGCGCGCCGAGGTCGTGGCCCAGCTTCCTGGCCTTGGCCTCGTACGACGCGAGGTTCCTCTTCGCCTGCTCGGTCCTGTCGAGGGCGGCGGCGTTGAGGAGGTAGTTCTCCTTCCAGGTGAAGCCTGGACGGATGGAGAACACGGTCGGCGCGATCTTGGAGAGCTCGTCGTACTTGTCGGCCGCGCGCAGCTGGCTGCCCAGGATCAGGTCGGGCTTGAGGTGGTGGATCGCCTCGAGGTTGAGGTTGTTGATGGTCCCGACGCTCTGCGGGCTGCCCGCGTCCTTCTTCAGGTACTCGGGGATCGCGTCGTCGCCCTCGGTCGGGCTGTAGCCGACGGGCTTGACGCCGAGCGAGACGACGTTGTCCAGCTCGCCGACATCCAGGACCACGACCCGCTTCGGCCTGGCCTCGATCTCGGTCTCGCCCATCGCGTGCTCGACGGTCCGCGGGAACTGGCCCGCCTTGGCGTCGGTGCCCATCCTCGCCGTGTCCTCGGCGGCCTTGGCGAAGTCCTCGCCGCCCTGAGCCACCGCCTTCTTCTGGTCCGCCTTGCCGTTGCCACCTCCGCCGGAGTTCCCACCGCCGCAGGCCGTGAGGGACAGCGCGGTGGCGAGGGCGAGGGTGACGGCGGCGGTACCGCGGCGGCGCAGTGGCATGACGGGCTCCAGACGGGTCGAACGAAGGGGTGCCCTCGTGTGGCACACGGCACGGGGCCGCCGCCGACTTAGGCGTGCCTTACCTTAAGCAAGCGCTCCACATGGAGCACAACCGCCCCCACACCTCAGCCGAACCGGCCCATCGACACCCGTATGTGTGAAGCGCTTACGACTTACGTCAGTCGGCTGGGCGTGCGAAAACTACCTTCGGTGGCCGGAGGTGACCCCCTGATGACGGCCTGTGTCCTCGAGACCACCATGGACGGCGGCACCGCTCGGCCGGCGCCGATGACGATCAGCGCGGACGGCGGTTACGCGGCGCGGCTGGTGACGGGCGCGGAGCCAGGGAGCTGGTACCCCGAGCGCTGGACCCTCGGCGGCCCGGAGCCGTACGCCGTGCCGCTCCCCCTCTCCCAGCCCGAGGAGCCGGACAGCGATCTGCTGCCCTTCGCCGACGGGCGGGTGCTGATCCGCCGCCGCGTCGCCGACCGCCACAACATCGCCCTGCTCTATCCGACCGGCCCCGGCACCGGCGAGCTGCCGCTCGGCACCGTCGAGCGCGAGCGGCTCACCCTGCTCCCGCCCTCGCCCTGCGGCTCCGCCGCGTACGCCCTCGCGCCCGGCGACGGGACCACGGAGCTGTGGCGGGTGCACGGCGGCTCGTCCGGCGGCCCGTCCGGCGGCCCGGAGCGCATCACCGAGCTGCCGGGGCTGTGCACCGGCGGGGCGTGGCTGGACCGTACGGGCCAACTTCTCGCGCTCGACCGGGAGTCGGCCGACGACGGCCGGGTGAAGGCCGTGGCCGTGGACCTGGCGCGAGGCGGCGAGACGAGCCCGCTGCTGCAGATCACGGAGGAGAGCAACGACCGCCTGCTGCTGGCCGATCCGGGCAGCGGGCTGCTGCTCGTACGGTCCGACGCGGCGGGGCACGACCGGCTCGGCTGGGGCGTGCTCGGCAGTACGCGGCCGGTGCGCTTCCCCGAGGTGCTGCGACTCGCGGACGCGGCGGTGACGCCCTTCGCCGTACAGCCGGGGCAGGTGCTGATGCCGGAGAGCTGTGCGGTGGCGCTGCGGATCGACGGGGCGGGAGGCAGCCGGATCGGCGTGTGGCGGCCATCGGGGCGGCAGTTGCACCAGCTGGCCACGCCGGAGGGCTGGCTGGCGGGGACGGGGCTGTGGACGCGGGAGGGCGAACTGCGGCTGCCGTACGCGACGGTGGACGTGCGGTGCGGGGTGGCGCGTGTCGCCGTGCCCGACGCGGAGGCCCCGGCCGGCGCCGTCCGCTCCGGGGCCGCGGGCAGGGGCGCGGGGGCGGGCGCGGGCGCGGGCGCGCCGGCTCCTGCGCGGCCGGTGCCCCTGCAGGAAGCCCCGCTGGCGAAGGCTCAGTAGCTGCTGCGGGTTGTGGATGCGGCCAAGCGCTCTGTGGCTGCGTGGTTCCGAGGGCCCTCCGGGGTGACTCCTCGGTCGGCCAACGTGCGGCACCGTCCTTCGGCTTCCCCGCCGTGTTCGTTGGCCGCCCTGCGGGGACACCCCTGCACGCCCCCTCCCCGCCGTCCGCGGCCACCGGTTTGTGGGCATGCGTTCCGCGAGGGCGATGGGGGTACCCCCATGCCGTTCAGGCTATGGGGGAGGGTGGGCACAAACCGGCCACCGGGCCGCAGTTGGCAACGGCGCGCAACCAGGCACGCGCTGCCCCGCCCGGCGCAGCCGGGAGCCGAACCGGCCACCGGCCCGCAGCCGCGTACGAACCCCAGCCCGCAGCGGGCACGCGCATCCGCGCCGCCCCTCCCCACCCGGTGGTTTCACGATCATCTGGCTGGTTAGACTCGATCCGGGGTTACGCAGCTCCCGGGGCCCGTTGCTGACACCTCGTCACTCGGCCTGCTCCGGATGGGCGTTGGCGCGATGCCGCCGCCACTGCGGTCGGCCCCTCGCACGGCACGACGCACAACGATCCACGGGGTGACTTTCCACATGTCCGAAGCACGGACCGACACGACTCAGCCACGTCCGCACGGCCCCTCCGCCGCCCAGGCGGCAGCCGGCCCCGGCAAGCACCGCGGCCAGGCCGCATCCGAGGACCGCCAGGCTCCGGCCCAGGGCCGGCACCGCCGCCCGGCCCAGGACCCGCGGACGTAGGGCGGGCCGCGGATTCTCCCCTGTCCCGCCCTGCCACGCGTGGCGGGACAGGGGCACTGTCCCCTCCCCTCCCCTATCCCTTCCTGAGCCCGAGCACCTCCGCCGCCGCGAAGGTCTCGCTCCGCGGGCGGTCCGCGAAGTACGGGGTCAGCAGCTCGTCGAGCTCCTCGTGGCTGAAGACCTCTTTGGCCGTGTCGAATTTGGCGACCACCCTGGGGCGTTCAAGGAGCGCGACCATGCCGCCGTGGACCACGAACACCTGGCCGTTGACCTTCGCGGCGGCCGGCGCGGCGAGATAGCCGACGAGCGGCGAGACGTGCTCGGGCGCGAGCGCGTCCAGACCGCCGTCCTCCGGTCCGCCGAGACCCGCGCCCGCGAACACGTCCTCGGTCATACGCGTCCTGGCGCGCGGGCAGATGGCGTTGGCCGTCACGCCGTACTTCGCGAGCGCCAGCGCCGTCGACGTGGTGAGACCCACGATGCCGCCCTTGGCCGCCGCGTAGTTGGGCTGCCCCGCCGACCCGGCGAGGAAAGCCTCGGACGAGGTGTTCACGATCCTCCCGTAGACCGGCCCGCCCGCCGCCTTCGACCGTTCGCGCCAGTGCGCGGCCGCGAAGTGCGTCGTATTGAAGTGCCCCTTGAGGTGCACCCGGATCACCGAGTCCCATTCATCCTCGGTCATCGAGAAGATCATCCGGTCCCGCAGGATGCCCGCGTTGTTGACCAGGATGTCGAGCGAACCGTACGTGTCGACGGCGAGCCGGATCAGCCCGCGCGCCTGCTCGTGGTCGGCCACGTCGCCCACGTGGGCCACGGCCTGCCCGCCCTCGGCGCGTATCTCCGCGACGACCTGTTCCGCGGGGGCCGCGGACGCCTCGCCCGAGCCGTCCCGCCCCGGCTGCCCGAAGTCGTTGACCACCACGCGGGCGCCGAGGCGGGCGAGTTCGAGGGCCTCGGCCCGCCCGAGTCCGCGTCCGGCGCCCGTGACGATCGCGGTCTTCCCGTCCAGAGTCATGCGGGCTCCCATCAGATCTCGATGCAGGTGCGCAGCGCCTCGCCCGTCCGCATCTGGTCGAGGGCATCGTTGACCTCGGCGAGCTGGACGCGGTGGGTGATGAGCCCTTCCAGGTCGATACGGCCCGCCCGCCACAGCGCGACGGTCCGCTCGTACGACCTGAGCACGTCGCCGCCGCCGTACAACGAGGGCAGGATGCGCTTCTCGTCGAAGAACAACTCGAACATGTTGACCTGCAGGAAGTCGTCCATCGCGCCGGCGCCGACGACGCACAGCGTCCCGCCGCGGCGGGTGCAGTCGTACGCCGTGCGGGCCGTGGCGGACTTGCCGACGACCTCGAAGACGTAGTCGAAGCCCTCGCCGCCGGTGATACGGGCCTTGGCGTCCTCGAGTCCTTCCGGTGCCACGACCTCGGTGGCACCGAAGCGCAGCGCGGACTCGCGCCGGCCGGCGACCGGGTCGACGGCCACGATCTGCGCGGCGCCCGACGCCCGCGCGCCCTGGATGACGCTGATGCCGACGCCGCCGCAGCCGATCACGGCGACCGAGGAACCGGCCTCTACCTTCGCGGTGTTGAGCGCGGCGCCGAGCCCGGTGGTGACGCCACAGCCGATCAGCGCCGCGATGTCGTATGGCACGTCGTCCGGGATCGGTACGGCGCATCCGGCCCCGATCACGACCTCCTCGGCGAAGGTGCCGGTGCCCGCGAAGCCGAAGACCTCGCCGTCCGGGCGCTTGAAGTTGGGGGTCCCGGCGCTCAGGAAGCCGGCGAGGCAGAGGTGGCTCTGGCCGCGCTTGCAGGACGGACAGCCGCCGCAGGCCGGCAGCCAGCACACCAGCACGCGGTCCCCCGGGCTGAGCCCGGTGACGCCGTCGCCGACGTCGAGAACCTCGCCCGCGCCCTCGTGGCCCGGAACGAAGGGGGCGGGCTGCGGCAGCACGCCGTTCATCGCGGACATGTCGGAGTGGCACAGCCCGGTGGCCCGGATGCGCAGCTTCACCTTCCCCGGGCCGAAGCCGACCGCCTCGACGTCGTCGAGGACCTCGAGCTTGTCCTGCCCTGTCTCGTGCAGTATGGCGGCGCGCATGGTACGACTCCCTTCGCAGTCCCCATCCCCAACCCCAAAGGGCCGGGGATGCTCTCACATCAGCGGCTGACGTCGCAGGGCCCGCCCGTCCGCCTCTCTTCAGGGGCGCTGTCGGTGCGGGCCGTGCGGTGATGCATGCTCAACGGTCGTGTCGGCGAGAACCGGTGCGTCGTCGCGCTCGACGGCCGTCACCGACACCTGGATGCGGCCGGGTGCGGCGCCGTCCCGCCACATCCGGACGCGCAGGGTCTCGCCCGGGAAGACGACCCCGGCGAAGCGGGTGGTGTACGAGCGGACGCGGGTCACGTCACCGCCGAGTGCCGTGTCCACCACGGCCTTGAGCGTG
Source organism: Streptomyces sp. 8N616 (assembly GCF_052246385.1). Classification (NCBI taxonomy): domain Bacteria; kingdom Bacillati; phylum Actinomycetota; class Actinomycetes; order Kitasatosporales; family Streptomycetaceae; genus Streptomyces; species Streptomyces sp. 8N616. The sequence goes on from NZ_JBQQBY010000021.1 coordinate 8,533, forward strand.
ATCCCGTAGCTGCACAGGCCGTGCAGGATCGGCCGGTCGAAGCCCGCGCGTTTGGCGAAGTCGGGGTCGGCGTGCAGCGGGTTCCAGTCGCCGGAGAGCCGGTAGAGCAGCGCCTGGTCCTCGCGGATCGGGCGCTCGACGGTGATGTCGGGCGCGCGGGCGGGGAGTTCGAGGCGCTCGGAGGGGCCGCGCTCCCCGCCGAAGCCGCCCTCGCCGCGTACGAAGATCCGGGTGTCGCTGGTCCACAGCGGCCCGCTCTCGTCCTCGGCCTTCGAGCGCAGCACGATGACGGCCGCCTTGCCCTTGTCGTACACGGCGGCGATCCGCGACGAGTGGGCCGCCCGGCCCTTCACCGGCAGCGGCCGGTGCAGTTCGATGTGCTGGCCGCCGTGCAGGACGGCGGCCAGGTCGATGTCGACGCCGGGCGAGGCGAGCCCACCGGCCGCGGCGAGGGCGCCACCCGCGACGGTGGCGAAGCTGGGGAGTACGTGGAGCCTGCTCTCCAGGGTGTAGCGCAGCTCGTCGGGGTCGGTGGCCGGGATTCCGGCGCCCACGCCGAGGTGGTAGAGCAGGACGTCCTTGTGGTCCCAGGCGAGGTCTGTCCTGCGGGGCTCGGCCGAGAGGGCTTGTGCGACGTCGATGGGCATGCTCGGTGCTGCTCCTTCGCCACGTGAGTGTGCGGGGTACGGGTGCGGGTGCCGAAGGCGGAGACCCCGGCGCGGCCGTCCGCACCGTCAGTCGCACCGGGGCCGTATCCGGTCGGCCGGAACGCGCCCGCGCTCCCGGCCTGGGGCGTGTCCGGCGTCGTCTCCGCTGTCCCGCCCTTTCCCGTGACCCGGATCCGGGGGGAGCCTCAGTTTCGGGAAAGGGCGGGTCAGGGGAAGAAGCCGCCGCAGTGGCGTGATCCGCCAGGCATGTTCTAGAACGCGTTCTAGCCGATGGCACCCATGTATAACGCACCCCTCAGCACATGGGAAGACTGCTGACGGCACGTCAGATGCGGCCGTGTGATCGCCCCGGGCGCTCATCGAGGTGCGCGACGCCGCTGAGCGGGTCCGGCTGGATATCGGCCATGACGGCCGCGGCGTAAGCTCGGACCGAACAGGTCAGAATACGGGCGACATGGGGGGAATGAGCGGTATGAACGACACGCGCGGCACCGGCGATACGGCCGGCACCGGCCCGAAGGGTCTGTCGGAGCGCACGCCATGATCAGAGTCCTGCTGGCCGAGGACCAGGGCATGATGCGCGGCGCGCTGGCCCTGCTGCTCGGTCTCGAGCAGGACATCGAGGTCGTGGCGCAGGTCGGCCGCGGGGACGAGGTCGTGGCCGCCGCCCTGAACGCCCGCCCCGACGTCGCGCTCCTGGACGTCGAACTCCGTGGCCGCAGCGGACTCGACGCGGCCGCCGACCTCCGCGACGAGATTCCGGACTGCCGCGTTCTCATCCTGGCCACCTTCGGCCGGCCCGGTCACCTGCGCCGCGCCATGGAGGCCGGGGCTGCGGGTTTCCTGGTCAAGGACGGCCCGGTCGAGGAGCTGGCCGAGGCGATCCGCCGCGTCCTGTCGGGCGAGTCGGTCATCGACCCTGCCCTGGCCGCGGCCGCACTGAGTGCGGGCCCGAATCCGCTCACGGTGCGCGAGCGCGATGTCCTCGCGGCGGTGGCGGACGGCGCGGCGGTCGCCGACATCGCGGCGAAGTTGCACCTCTCCGAGGACACGGTCCGCGACGAAATGTCCTCCGCGATCGGCAAGACCGGTACCCGCACCCGCATGGAGGCCGCACGCGCCGCCCGCCTGCACGGCTGGCTCTGACCACCACGCGATGCCGCCCCCCGGCGCAAGCCGGTTCATCCGGCGAGGCCGGGCCGGAGCCACGGGCCGAAGCCAAGGTGGCACTCCACATGGCACTCCGGCCTGTCAGCACCTGTCGTCGGGTGCATGACACCGAACATCGTCCCTGCTTGCGGCCTGGGCGCCTCTGCGTTCACTCGGCCCAGCCGCCTGGCACTCCGCATGGCACTGCAGGTCAGACCGCCAATGGCGGGGTTACGAGCCGCCAGAAAACTGTAGAGTAATTGCGGAGCACACGCAGAGGGCCTGACCCTGGGGGCATCCAGAGCCAGACCCTCGCGGTTGCAGTTGATGAGCCCGGCCGCCCTAGACTCGGCCGGGCTCACTGCATGAGCTCCAGGCCTCAGCCGTCCTCACGTGCGGCATCCGGCAACTACCGGACAAACTGCCCCACACCCGTGGCGATCGCCACGAGAAGCCCTAACACCCCGATGACGACCTGCCACTTCTCAGGGCCGGTCCATCGCCTGCCGGGCTTCCTCATACGCGGATCTGCCACCGCTTCCTCCTGACTCCTCCAACAGGCCCTGGAGGACAGGGCCTCCGCGGGCGTTATCAGTGCCCAACGAAGCTGTAGGGAGGAGCTGGTGAAGCCCGCTCAGATTACAAGCACGAGACGCACTCCCGCTCAACACGGGTAGCCCCAAGTGGCCTACGTCACGGGCGACTTGCCATTTGTCCCGTGATCCACATCACAATCAATTTCCTGGCTTTCGACGGGTTCGCAAGCGGACCCCGGCCCCCCGCCCGCGGCCCGTCGGCGGGCATCCGGCAGCATGGGCAGCCGAGCCGGCGACGGCGCAGCGAGACCTCCTCACGCGCATCCGTACCCGTACGACCAGGAGGAAGCCCATGGGACCGGGCCCCAAACCTGACATATTGGCCGCTTTTGAAGCGGCGAAGGGCTTCATGCCGGTCGACGAGGGCCTCGCGCTGCACGCCGCGGCGACCGAAGCGGCCGGGCTCGGGCTCCCCCTCCTCGAGGTCGGCACGTACTGCGGCCGCTCCACGATTCTCCTCGCCGACGCGGCCCGCGAGGGCGGGACGGTCGCCGTCACCGTCGACCATCACCGCGGCTCGGAGGAGCAGCAGCCGGGCTGGGAGTACCACGACCCGGCCGTGGTCGACCCGGACCCCGCGGTCTCCCGGATGGACACCCTCCCCACCTTCCGCCGCACGCTCTTCAAGGCGGGCCTCGAGGACCACGTCGTCGCCGTCGTCGGCCGGTCCCCCCGGGTCGCGGCGCTCTGGGGCAGGCCGCTCGGCCTCGTCTTCATCGACGGCGGCCACACCGACGAGCACGCCACGGCCGACTACGAGGGCTGGGCACCGCACGTGGCGGCCGACGGCTTCCTCGTCATCCACGACGTCTTCGCGGACCCCGCGGACGGCGGCCAGGCACCGTTCCGTATCTACCGCCGCGCCCTCGAGTCCGGCGCCTTCACCGAGGTCTCCGCGACCCGGTCCCTCCATGTCCTGCGGCGTACGGGCGCGGGCGTCTGAGGTGGCCGACTAGCATCGCGGACGTGTCGAACGGCAGCCCATCCCCCGCGCTGCGCCGCATCGGCCGCGGCGCCCTCCTCGCAGCCCTCGCCGCATTCGGCGCGCTCGCCGTGTCCTGCAGCGCGCAGCAGCCGTCGCCGCCGAAGGCCGAGGGCGAGCCGTCGGCGAGAGGCGCGGGCAAGCCGGGGGCGCCTGCCGCGACCTCGACCAGCCGCCCGCGCACCGCCGCCCCGTCCCGCCCGGGCAGCCCGCCGCACAGCTCACCGAGCAGTTCACCGGACCGCGGGCGGAGCGGCCCGCTCTCCGGCAAGGTCGTCGTCATCGACCCGGGCCACAACCCAGGCAACCGCGACCACCCCCGCGAGATCGCCCGCACGGTCGACATCGGCACCGGCCGCAAGGAGTGCGACACCAGCGGCACGTCCACCAACGGCGGTTACACCGAGGCGACCTTCACCCTCGACGTCTCGCGTCGCATCCGTAAGCTCCTCGAGGCGCAGGGCGCGACGGTGACGTTCACGCAGGACGGCGACCGGCCGTACGGCCCCTGCGTCGACGAGCGCGCCCGGATCGGGAACAAGGAGCACGCGGACGCCGTCGTCTCCGTCCACGCGGACGGCTCCGCGACCGGCAACCGCGGCTTCCACGTCATCCTCCCGGCGAAGGTCAGCCACGGAGACGCCGACACCGCGCCGATCGTCAGGCCTTCGCGCGAGCTCGGCGAGCGGATCGCGGGCAACTTCGTCCGCGAGACGAGCAGCATCCCGTCCAACTACATCGGCGACGGCACGGGCCTGGACGTGCGCTCCGACCTCGGCGGGCTCAACCTCTCCACGGTCCCGAAGGTGTTCATCGAGTGCGGCAACATGCGCGACGCGCAGGACGCCGCGCGGCTGACGAGCGCGAAGTGGCGGCAGCGCGCGGCGCAGGGCATCGCGGACGGCATCGAGGGCTACCTCAAATCGTGACCTGTCACGCTCTCACGTGATGCCCCGTGATGTGTCGTGACCTCTCGTGACCTCTCGTGCAGTCCCACGACGTCTCGTGACCTCTGTAACCGGCGGGACACCCCACGCGACCGACCGATAGATTCATCCGTACGATGGGGGGCCACCCTCGCGCCACGCCCCGCGCGTTCCGGCGACAGCGACGGCACAGACGAGATTGACTAAGGACTTCACGTGAATATCCGCTCCCTCACTCGAGGCGACGGCGTGGTGATCGGAGCAGCGGTGTTGCTCTTCATCGCCTCGTTCCTCGACTTCTACTCCGTCGACTGCAGCGGCGAGTTCTGCAACGACAGCAGCGTTCCCAGCACGTGGGAATCCGAACTCTTCCCGGTGCTCCCCTCGATCTACCTCGCCGGCCTGATCGCCGCCGGACTGATCGTCGCCGCCCGCTTCCAGCCCGCGGGTCGCAAGCTCGCCGGACTCGGCCTGGAGCAGTGGGGCATGGCGCTCTCGGCGTTCGCGGCCTGGACCGCGCTGTGGACGATCCTCGGTGGCCCCGACGTCGACAGCGTCGGCCCCGGCATCGGCCAGATCCTGGGGCTGCTCGCCGCCCTCGCGCTCGCCGCGGGCGCCGTGCTCAGCACCCGTATCCCGGCGCTCCAGGCCCCGCTGCTGGGCACTCCGGGCCAGCCGGCCCCGTCCCCGTACGGCGCCGGACCGAACCCGGGCTACGGCTACCCGGGCCAGCAGGGCGGCCCGTCCCCGTACGGTGCGCAGCAGGGCCAGCCGGGCGGCCAGCAGCCGCAGCCCTACGGCGGCCAGCAGCAGGTTCAGCAGCCCGGTCCCGCGGCGGGGCCCGCCGGTGACTTCGCGCCGTTCTGGTTCGCCGTGCCGGTCGCGCGGCCGCTGTACGCGGAGGACGGCTCGCCGAGGCCGATCGCCGAGCTGGCGCCCGGCACGTGGTACCTCGCGGTCGAGCAGCGCGGCCCGGCCCTCGTCGCCCAGACGCAGGACGGCCGCAGGGGCGTCCTTCAGGACACGTCGGGCATCCAGCGCGGCTAGCGGCTGGGAGCACGCCACCGGCCCTTCGCCCGTCGTGGGCGGAGGGCCGTTGTCTTGCGCGCGCATACACCGTAACGTTCCTGACGATGCGTCAGAAGAAGTTGCGCGATCGGAGGTACTCGCATGCGACTCGGCCTCGCGCTCGGCTACTGGGGGCGCGGCCCCGACCCCCGGCACGTCGAACTCGCCGTCGAGGCCGAGCGACTCGGCTACGACTCGGTCTGGACGGCCGAAGCCTGGGGCTCCGACGCCTTCACACCCCTGACCTGGATCGCCGCCCGCACGTCCCGTATCCAACTCGGCACCGCTGTGGCCCAGATGGCCGCCCGCACGCCGACCGCCACCGCCATGCACGCGCTGACCCTCGACCATCTCTCCGGCGGCCGGATGATGCTGGGCCTCGGCCTGTCGGGGCCGCAGGTGGTCGAGGGCTGGTACGGGCGGCCGTTCCCGAAGAGCCCGCTGACGGCGACGCGCGAGTACGTCGAGGTGATCCGGCAAGTCCTGCGCCGCGAGGGCCCGGTGGAACTGGACGGCCGCTTCCACTCCCACCCGTACAGCGGCCAGGACGGCACGGGCCTCGGCAAGCCCCTCAAGCCGATCACCCACCCGCTCCGCCCCGGCCTCCCGGTCCTCCTCGGCGCCGAGGGCCCCAAGAACATCGCCCAGACGACCCGCATCGCCGACGGCTGGCTCCCCCTCTACTGGTCTCCGCTGCGCACCGACGTCTACGAGGCCTCGCTCACGGAAGTCCCGGAAGCCCGCGGGGGTACGGGCCGATCTCACTTCATGATCGCGCCGATGGCGCGGGCGCAGGTGTGCGAGGACGTCGCGGAGGGGCTGCTGCCGGTGAAGGCGATGCTCGGATTCTACATCGGCGGAATGGGCCACGCGGTCCGCAACTTCCACGCCGAACTCATGGCGCGCATGGGCTTCGAAGCCGAGGCGCGCCGCATCCAGCAGCTCTTCCTGGAGGGCCGCCGCGCGGAGGCGATCGACGCCGTACCGGACGCGTTCGCGGACGAGATCTCCCTCGTCGGCCCCCGCGAACGCATCGCGGAACGCCTCACCCTCTGGCGCAAGGGCCCGGTGACCGACCTCCTCATCACCGCCCCCGACCTGCCGACGCTACGAACGCTCGCCGAGCTGAACGCCTGACAGCGCCGCCCCACCCCGCCGGGCACACACGGTGCGGGTTTCCCTCACCTCAGAGCGGCAAGACGCTTGATATGTCCATAAGTTATCGATCAGGGACCAACGCCGCGGCCAAGGTCGTCGCCACCGCCGCGGATGTCGCCGCCGTGATCCTCGGACTGTGGATCCTGATGTACGTGCTCGACGCCAACCGGTCGAACAACCTGGTCAGCTTCGTCCAGGACGCCGCCCGGTGGCTGGCCGGGTGGTCGTACGACCTGTTCACGATGGAAACCGACTGGCTGCGGACGCTGCTCAACTACGGCACGCCCGCCGTCGTATACCTGCTCGCCGGCCACGCCCTGGCTTCCCGGATGCGCCAGGTCTGACGCCTGCCTGCCAGGGCCCCGGGCCCGGGACGCCAGCCCCGGGCCCGGGACGCCGCGTCAGCAGCAGTCCGGGTCCAGGCCCGACGGCAGACGCTCGCCGCCGAAGACCGCCGTCGTCGCCTCGTCGCCGCCGAGCGCGGCCACGGCGAGCAGCAGCGACCCCGCGGTCCACGTGGTGAGCTCCTCCGGCCACACCGCGTCGTCCTCGAAGACGTACCCCGTCCAGTACATGCCGTTGTCGGCGCGCAGGTGCTGGATCCAGCGGAGGATGTCCACCGCGCGGTCCGATTCGCCCATCGCCCAGAGCGCGAGGGCGAGTTCCGCGCTCTCCCCGCCCGTCACCCACGGCCGGTCCGCCACGCAGCGCACGCCGAGCCCCGGTACGACGAAGCGGTCCCAGTCCGCGTCGATGCGCTCCTTGGCCTGCGCGCCGGTGACGGCGCCGCCGAGGACCGGGTAGTACCAGTCCATCGAGAAGCGGTCCTTGTCGAGGAAGCGCTCGGGGTGGCGGCGTATCGCGTGCCCGAGCCAGCCGGCCGCCAGCTCCCAGTCGGGCTGCGGCTCGTCGCGCTGTTCCGCGATGGCCAAGGCGCAGCGCAGGGCCTGGTGGATGGAGGAGCAGCCGGTGAGCAGCGCCTCTGTCACCGGCGATCCGTCGTCCTCGCGCTTCCAGCCGATCTGCCCTCCGGGCTGCTGCAGGTCCAGCACGAATTCCACGGCGGAGCGCACCGTGGGCCACAGGCCGTCGAGGAAGGCGTCGTCGCCGGTGGAGAGGTAGTGGTGCCAGGCGCCGACGGCGATGTAGGCGACGAAGTTGGTCTCGCGGCCGCGGTCGGTGGGGGCGTCGGCGGCCCCGTCCGCGTAGCCGGCGTACCAGGAGCCATCCGGATTCTGATGCCGAGCCAGCCAGCGGTACGCGGCCTCGGCGCGCTCGTGCTCGCCCGCCGCGTCCAGCGCCATCGCCGCCTCGACGTGGTCCCACGGGTCGAGGTGGTGCCCGCGGAACCACGGTATGGCGCCGTCCGCGCGCTGCTCCGCGAGAATCCCCGCCACGGTCCTGCCTGCCTGCTCGGCCGTGAGAACTCCGGGCAGGACCAGCCGCTCGGTGCGCCCCGGTGACGTCACATGTCCACCTTCGGCGCGTGCGGCTTGGTCGCGTACGCCACGAAGCTCTTGCCGATCAGCGGGTTGAGGGCCCGCTCGGCGACCCGGGTGGCGAGCGGCTTCTTCATGATGTCCCAGACCAGCAGCTTGTGGTACGCCTTCACCGGCAGGGCCCGGTCGTTGTCCACGCCGAAGGCGCACTTGAGCCACCAGTACGGCGAGTGCAGCGCGTGGGCGTGGTGCGTGCCGTACGGGCGCAGGCCCGCCTCGCGCATCTTCCGCAGCAGCTCGTCGGCGCGGTAGATGCGGATGTGGCCGCCCTCGACCTCGTGGTACGCGTCGGAGAGCGCCCAGCAGACCTTCTCGGGGCCGTAGCGCGGCACGGTCACCGCGATCCGCCCGCCCGGCCTGAGCACCCGCACCATCTCGGCGAGTACGCCCTTGTCATCCGGGATGTGCTCCATGACCTCGGAGATGATCACGACGTCGAAGCTGTCGTCGGGGAAGGGCAGGTCGAGCGCGTCGCCCTCCATGGCGGTGGCGGTGGCCCCGGCCGGGGCCTCACCGGCCTCCTTCATGGCCGCGAACCACTTGGCGACCTCGCGGATCTCCTCACCGTTGCGGTCGAGCGCCACGACCTGCGCTCCGCGCCGGTAGCACTCGAAGGCGTGGCGCCCTGCGCCGCAGCCCAGGTCCAGCACGCGGTCGCCTGCGGCGAGCGGGAAGCGGGAAAAATCAACGGTCAGCAAGGAGTTCTGCTTTCGTCCGGCGGGACAGATCGGTAGCGGTGGCGGCCCTCGCCCGTCCCCGGCCTTCCGCCGGTGAGGAGCGGCCGCACGGGGAAGAATGCGCCGGCGCGACGGCGAGACGGCGATCGCCGCGGACCGGCGGCCCCGTACGGGGCACAGACGGTTCGGCGTCGTCGGACACCACCCCCGCGGTCGCTCGCCGTTGCGGCGGGAAGGAACGCGCCGTGCGGCCCCGCGCAGGGTGCGCGCGCACTATGCCCGACCGCCAGGGCTCGGCGCTGCCGCGGCCCGGCCGCGGGCCGTGGACGCCATGGCCTCGCGGTAGCGCTCCGCCGTGCCGATCGCGGCCTGCCGCCAGGTGAAGCGGCGCAGGACGCGGTCGCGCCCCGCCGCGCCCAGGCGGCGCCGGAGGTCGGGGTCGCCGAGGAGTCTGCCGAGTGCGGCGGCCAGCGCCCCCGCGTCCGCGGGCGGTACGGCCAGACAGGTCTCGCCGTCGGTCCCCGCGACCTCGGGGATGGCGCCGCCGGTCGTGGCGACGAGCGGCGTGCCGGTGGCCATGGCCTCGGCGGCGGGCAGCGAGAAGCCTTCGTAGAGCGAGGGCACGCACGCGACTTGGGCGCTGCGCACCAGGTCGACCAGCTCGGGGTCGCTGATGCCCTTGACGAACTCCACGGCCCCTTCGAGGCCGTACCGCTCGATCGCGGCGGCCACGGGCCCGTCGTCGGCGCGCTTGCCGACGACGACGAGGTGGGCGCCCGGGTTCTCCGTACGGAGCTTGGCCAGCGCCTCGACCAGGTGGATCAGGCCCTTGAGCGGTACGTCCGCGCTGGAGGTGGTGACGATCCGGCCGGGTATCCGGGCCACGGCCGGGTCCGGTGAGAAGAGGTCGGTGTCGGCGCCGATGTGCACGACGTGGATGCGGTCCTGCCGGACGCCCAGGTGCTCGGCGATCTCCTGCCGCGACGAGCCGGAGACGGTGAGCACGGACGGCATCCGCCGCGCGACGCGCCCCTGCATACGCGTGAAGCCGTACCAGCGGCGGACGGAGGCACGCCGCCTCCAGCCGGTCGCCGCGTCCAGATCCAGCTGCCGGTCGACGGTGATCGGATGGTGGATCGTGGTGACGAGCGGAAAGCCGAGCCGGTCCAGGCCCAGCAGCCCGTAGCCGAGCGTCTGGTTGTCGTGGACGACGTCGAACTCGCCGCGCCGGGCCGCGAGATGACGGCGGGCGCGAAGGCTGAAGGTGAGCGGCTCCGGGAAGCCGCCGGTCCACATGGTGGCCACCTCGAGGGCGTCGATCCAGTCCCGGTACTCGCCGTGCCTGGGGGTGCGGAACGGGTCGGGCTGGCGGTAGAGGTCGAGGCTGGGCAGCTCGGTGAGCGTGACTCCGCCGTCCACGACGGGGTACGGCTGGGCGCCGATGACCTCCACCGTGTGACCGAGCCGGGCGAGTTCGCGGGAGAGGTGACGGACGTACACACCCTGGCCGCCGCAGAACGGGTTCCCCTTGTAGGTGAGCAGCGCGATGCGGAGGGGGCGGTCGGGGTCGGCCGCGCCGACTGCGCCCGCACGCGCAGGCGTCGCGGCACGGGGGCGAGGCGCGGTTGCCCGTATGGCCTCAGCGGTCACTCACGGCCCCCTTCTCACTGCAGTTCTGCCGGAGCGTAACCGCTCGCGCTAATCTAGAACAAGTTTCAGACTTGATCGCTCGAGGAGCTTCGAAGATACCGGCCGGTAGCCGAGCCGGAAGAGCCGGAACAGGTGATTCGCGCCACGGCGCACCCCCTGCAATGCTGGGCGGTCCGACCCCACCCGCCACAGGTTTCGACGAACATCACGAAAGCCACGAAATGGGACAAATGGCCACGGAACCCAAGCCGTCCTCCCCACCTCTGACAGAACGCCAGGAGGCGCGCCGCCGTCGGATCCTGCACGCCAGCGCGCAGCTGGCCAGCCGCGGCGGTTTCGACGCCGTGCAGATGCGCGAGGTCGCCGAGCTCTCGAGCGTCGCGCTCGGCACGCTCTACCGCTACTTCCCGTCCAAGGTGCACCTGCTCGTGGCCACCATGCAGGACCAGCTCGGGCACATGCACGAGACGCTGCGCAAGCGCCCGCCGACCGAGGAGGAGCCGTCCGCGCGGGTCGCCCAGACCCTGATGCGCGCCTTCCGCGCCATGCAGCGGGAGCCGCACCTGGCGGACGCCATGATCCGCGCGCTGAACTTCGCCGACCGCTCGGTGAGCCCCGAGGTGGACACCGTCTCGAGGCTCACCACCGCGATCATCCTGGACGCCATGGGGCTGGAGGGCCCGCCCACGCCGGAGCAGCTGTCGGCGGTCCGGGTCATCGAGCACACCTGGCACTCGGCCCTGATCACCTGGCTCTCGGGGCGGGCGTCCATCGCCCAGGTGAAGATCGACATCGAGACGGTCTGCCGGTTGATCGACGTGACCGCGCCGAATTAGCTGGTCCGCCGCGACGGCGAGCAGCCACGACGGCGGAGCTCGGCGGTGCCGAACTCACCGCGGCCCGTCGCGGCCACCGGATGGAACCCGCCCTCACTCCTCCGGCGGGAACACCGCCTCCCCGCTCTCCACCAGCGTGAGCGCAATGGCCTCCACAGGGCAGCCCTCCGCCGCCGCCAGCAGCGCCTCGGACGCGTCCGCATCCGCCTCCACCGGGTGCGACTGGCGGGCGGAGTCGAGCCGGAAGCCGCCCGGCGCGCTGCTCACGCACAGCCCGGAACCGATGCAGACCGCCCGGTCCACCTCGACATGCCAGCGGTCTCCCATCAGCCCGCCTCCCCGTGCCCCGCAGGCAGGTGGATCATCTTGTGCTCCAGGTACTCGCCGAATCCCTCGGGCCCGAACTCCCGCCCCAGCCCGGAGTTCTTGTAGCCGCCGAACGGGCCGAGCATGTCCAGACTGAAGGTGTTCACGGAGTACGTGCCGGTGCGCACCTGCCGTGCGATGTCGATGCCGTGCTCCACGTCCGCCGTCCAGACGCTGCCGGACAGGCCGTAGTCCGAGTCGTTGGCGATCCGTACCGCCTCCGCCTCGTCCTCGTACGGCAGCAGGCAGATCACCGGGCCGAAGATCTCCTCGCGGGCGATCCGCATGGAGTTGGAGACGTCGCCGAAGAGCGTCGGCTCCACGTACCAGCCGCGCTCGAGACCGGCCGGGCGCCCGCCGCCCGTCAGCACCTTGGCCCCCTCGTCCTGGCCGATCGCGATGTAGTCCAGCGACCGCTGCTGCTGGCGGCGCGCAACCAGTGGCCCGACCTGGGTCGCGGCGTCCAGCGGGTCCCCGACGACCAGGGCCCTGGCCGCTGCCGCGAAGCGCTCCGCGAGTTCGTCGTAATGGCTGCGCGGGGCGAGGATACGGGTCTGGGCGACGCATGCCTGGCCGTTGTTCATCCAGGCGTTGGGGACGATGCCGGCGACCGCCGCGTCCAGGTCGGCGTCCGGCAGGATCACGGCAGCCGACTTGCCGCCCAGCTCCAGGGTGACCCTCGTCAGATTCCGGGACGCGACCTCCATGACGCGCTTGCCCGCCGCGACGGAGCCGGTGAAGGACACCTTGTCGACGCCGCGGTGGCCGACCAGGTACTCACTCACCTCGCGGTCCGCCGGAAGGATGCTCAGCACGCCCTCGGGGAGCCCCGCCTCGGTGGCGATCTCCGCCAGCAGATACGCGTCGAGCGGGGTCTCCGGCGACGGCTTGAGGACCACCGTGCAGCCCGCGAGCAGGGCCGGGGCGAGCTTCGCGGCGGCCACGAACTGCGGCACGTTCCACGGCACGACGGCCGCGACCACGCCGACCGGCTCGCGCCGTACGAGAATCGGCCCGAGTACGCCCTGCCGCGACTCCTCGAAGACGCCGCTGTCTCCCGGGGGCCGGCCCCCGTAACCCCGCGCCACCGCTATCGCCGCATCCCACACCATCATCGCGCCCAGCGCCTGCGCCAGGACGCTCCAGGAGTACGGGGAGCCGTTCTGCGCGCTGATGACCCGGGCGATCTCCTCGTGGCGTACGGCGATGGCGTCCTTGATCCGGGTCACCACCTCGATCCGCTCCTCGAGGCTGCTGCGTGCCCACGGCCCCTCGTCGAAGGCCTTGCGGGCGGCCGCCACGGCCCGGTCCACGTCCGCGGGGGTCGCGTGCGGCACCCGGCCGATGACCTGCTCGGTGTGTGGGGAGACCACCTCGATGGTGTCCGCGCCGAACGGATCGACCAGCTTTCCGCCGATGAAGAGCTGTCCGTGCTCGATGAGGTCAGTCATCGCCCATGCCTCCCGCGGATCGGGCCTGCTGATTTCCCGGCTTCCTGAGTTCCTGACGCTGTTTCAGAACTGATATCAGTTCTAGTTATGATGGGGAAGCTATGTGCCGGAGCATGTGCCGGAGCACCTGCCCGAGCCGTGCAGAGAGCGAGGGGGCCCCATGGCGCAGGCGACACCCCGAGTCAGGGACCACGGCGGCGGAGTCTGGAGCATCCCGGTCCCCATCCCGGACAACCCACTGGGCCACACGCTCGTCCACCTCCTCGACACCGACCGCGGCCCGGTCCTCATCGACACCGGCTGGGACGACCCGGACTCCTGGGACACCCTCGTCGCGGGCCTCGCCGCCTGCGGGGCGGCGGTCACCGACCTCCACGGCGTCCTCGTCACCCACCACCACCCCGATCACCACGGCCTGTCCGGGCAGGTGCGCGAGGCCTCCGGCGCCTGGATCGCGATGCACGCGGCCGACGCCCACGTCGTACGCCGCACCCGCAGCGTGGAACCCGCGCTCTGGTTCGCCTACTTGACCGCGAAGCTCACCGCCGCCGGCGCCCCCGAGGAGCACCTGGCGCCGCTGCACGCCGCCCGGACATCCGGCCGTATGCGCACCCTGCCCACCAGCCGGGCCGCCCTTCCCGACCGGGACATCGTCCCGGGCGAGCTGCTCGACCTCCCCGGCCGACGACTCCGCGCGATCTGGACCCCGGGCCACACCCCGGGCCACGTCTGCCTGCACCTGGAGGAAGCCCACCCGGTCGCCGGGCGCGAGGGCAACGGCCGCCTCTTCTCCGGCGATCACCTCCTCCCCGAGATCACCCCGCACATCGGGCTCTACGAGGACCCCGCCGACGACACGGTCACCGACCCGCTCGGCGACTACCTCGACTCGCTGGAGCGCGTCGGCCGCCTCGCCCCGGCCGAGGTCCTCCCCGCCCACCAGCACGCCTTCACGGACGCCCCCGGCCGGGTACGCGAGTTGCTGGCCCACCACGAGGCCCGGCTGAGCGGCCTGCGCGACCTGCTCGTCGACCGCCCCCTGACCCCCTGGCAGCTCGCGGAACAGATGGAGTGGAACCGCCCCTGGCAGCAGATCCCGTACGGCTCCCGCAACATCGCCGTCTCGGAGGCCGAGGCACACCTGCGCCGCCTGGTGAAACAGGGCCGCGCCGAGCCGGAGCCGGGGAGCGAGCCGGTGGCGTACCGGGCGGTGTGACCGGACCGGCGGGGTGACGGCCGCCGGGCGGCCGGTAGAGTGGCCGCGTCGATATCGCATCCGACCGGGGAAAGCCGGTGCAATTCCGGCACTGACCCGCAACCGTGAGCCGCCTGTTACGGCGGTGAGTCGGACCGCCCTGCCGGATGTGAGCGGCTCCAGTCGCCGTACGGGCCGCCGCCTCGCGGCCGCGCCCGGCGACCTGGCACCGTCGAGGTATACGGAGCCGGAGCCCGGTGCCCCGCCGTGCGGTGCGCAACGGCCCCGGCTTGCGCCCGCTCACCGAAAGGCACCCGCCGTGAACGTACGCCGCAGCGCCGCCGCTGCCCTGGCCGCGTCCGCCGTGCTCTGCGTGGCCGCGAGCCCGGCCGCGGCCGCCGACTCGCCGTCACCGAAGGCCCCGGCCCCGGCGAACCTGCCCTCCGGTCTCCACGGCACCGAGGATCCCACGTATGACGGTGTGTGGCGGCAGTCGCTCGCCCTCCTCGCGCAGGACACGGCCGGGGTGACCCCGGCGAGGAAGGCCGTCGACTGGCTGGCCGGGCAGCAGTGCGCCTCGGGCGGCTTCGCCATGTACCGGGCCGACCCGGCCGAGAAGTGCGACGCGAAGACCCCGGTCGACAGCAACGCCACCGCGGCCGCCGTACAGGCCCTGGCCGCGCTCGGGGGGCGGGGCGCCCAGGTCGGGAAGGCTGTCGGCTGGCTGAAGTCGGTGCAGAACCAGGACGGCGGCTGGGGCTACAACCCGGGCGGCCCGAGCGACACCAACTCCACGTCCGTCGTGATCGGCGCGCTCGCCGCAGCGGGCGAGAAGCCGGAGGGCGTGAAGTCACAGAAGGGCAAATCGGCGTACGACGCCCTGCTCGGCTTCCAGCTCGGCTGCGACGAGAAGACGAACGAGCACGGGGCGTTCGCCTACCAGCCGGACAAAAAGGGCAGGTTCGCCGCGAACACGGACGCGACGGCGGCGGGGGCGCTGGCGGGCCTCGGCAAGGGCATGGTCGTCGAGCCGCTCGGCGACGACGACGAGCCGGTCAGGGCGCTGGACTGCGCGGAGACGGACTCGAAGGATTCGCGCGAGCCGGACGAGGCCGCGGCCGGAGCCGCCGCGTACCTGGCAGGCGCCCTGAAGAAGGACCATCACCTGATGGCGCTCGCACCGGGCGCCGACAAGCCCGCGCCCGACCTCGCCAACACCGCTGACGCCGTCATCGCGCTGGCGGCGGGCGGGCACCGGGACGCGGCAGCGGGCCCGCTCAAGTGGCTGGAGCGGAACTCCGCCGCCTGGGCCAAGGACAACCCGGCGGCGCTGGGCACCCTCGTCCTCGCCGCCCACGCGGCAGGCGCCGACCCGCGCGACTTCGGCGGCAACGACCTCGTCCAGCAACTCAACGCCACCGGCCCCAAGCCGGAGGCCAACGACCCGGCCAAGGCCGCCGCGGCGTCCGACCACCGGGCCGGCGACTCGGACGACGGCGACCCGGCCGTCTGGTGGATCGTCGGCGTCGGCCTGGTCGCGGGCATCGGCATCGGGTTCCTGCTGAGCGGGCGCAAGAAGTAATGACGTGATGAAGCGGGTGCGTTACCTCGCAGGGAAGCCTTCCGCAGGAGCTCCCTCTCGCCCGGAAGCCGCTGCCGTGCCCGCGGCCGGAACGTCCGGGCGGGGCGCCGGAACCTATGGAGCAATTGGAGCAAACGCCGGAATGCCCGGATCGGCGGTCGGAATCACCACACTCGGAGCCGGGACCGGAACGGCCGCGTCTCGGTCCGGGACCCCCGCATCGTGCGCAACCGGCGCGCCCGGCCTGGAGCTTCGACGGCCCCGCCGCCGGGCCGCGCTCCTCGCCACGGCGGCGTTCGCGCTCGGCGGGCTCTGCGCGCTCGGCACCGGGACCGCGCATGCCGACGGGTACCGGTACTGGTCGTTCTGGGAGCGGGACGGCGGGCAGTGGGTCTACGCCACGCAGGGCCCGGCCACCTCGCGGCCCGCCGACGGCGACGTCCAGGGCTTCCGCTTCTCCGTGAGCGAGGACTCCCGGAACGCCACGAAGCCGCGCGGCGCGGCCGATTTCGACGTGATCTGCGCCGGTACGTCCGCGAGGCCGGGCACCAAGCGCGTCGCTCTCGTCCTCGACTTCGGCACGGCGGCCCACGCACTAGGCGGCGAGACCCCGCCCAAGTCCCGTACGGAATGCGCGCGCGTCCCCGAGGACGCCACCTCCGCGGAGGCACTGGCCGCGGTGGCGCAGCCGCTGCGCTACGACTCCAGCGCGCTGCTCTGCGCCATAGCCGGCTACCCGGAGAAGGGCTGCGCCGAGCAGGTCGACGACCGCGGCGCGGCCCCGAAAGCGGAGCCCTCCGCCGACGACGGCACTTCGTCCGCGGACTCGTCCACAGGCCCGTCCGCGGGCCTGTTCGCGGGTCTCGCGGCCGTCCTCGTCCTCGGCGCGGCAGCCCTGTGGCGATCCCGCCGCCGCGGATGAACCCGCAAGACCGCCCGCCACCCGGGCAGAAGACCGCGCCCTCCCCCGCGCGCCCGCCCGAAGCCGGACAGCCGGAGGGCGACACACGGGCAGCGGCGCGACCGGCAACGCCCGAGGCCGACGGCCGCACGACAGCGGGGGACGCCCCCGGCGAGGCCGCAGCGCCCGACCGGCCCGGCAGGTCGCCGGGCGTCGACCCCACGGAGCCTTCCTCGGCGAGAGCCGACAGCCCACCCCGCCGGAGGCGGCTGCCGCTGCGTACGCCCGCGGCCTCGCGCAGCAACCAACTGCACGCAGGGGCCTGGTGGCTGTGGGCGCTCGGGCTTGCGACCGCCGCTTCGCGAACCACGAACCCCCTTCTCCTCGGGCTGCTGCTCGCCGTCGCCGGCTATGTCGTCGCCGCCCGGCGCACCGACGCGCCCTGGGCGCGCAGTTACGCCGCGTTCCTCAGGCTCGGCCTGCTCGTGATCGCGATCCGCCTCGTCTTCTCCGTGTTCCTCGGCTCGCCGGTCCCCGGCTCGACCCTCCTCGTCGCGCTCCCCGAAGTCCCGCTCCCCGACTGGGCGCAGGGTGTACGGATCGGCGGCAGGGTCACCGCCGAGGGCCTGGTCTTCGCGCTGTACGACGGGTTGAAGCTCGCCACCCTCCTCGCCTGCCTCGGCGCCGCCAACGCCCTCGCCAACCCCGCCCGGCTGCTCAAGTCGCTCCCCGGCGCGCTGTACGAGGCCGGGGTCGCCGTCGTCGTCGCCATGACCTTCGCGCCGAACCTCGTCGCCGACGTCCTGCGGCTGCGCGCCGCCCGGCGGCTGCGCGGCCGCCCCGACAGGGGTCTCAAAGCCCTGCTGCAGATCGGACTGCCGGTGCTGGAGGGCGCGCTGGAGCGGTCCGTCGCGCTGGCCGCCGCGATGGACGCGCGCGGCTACGGCCGTACGGCCCAGGTCGCGCCCGCCGTCCGGCACACGACGACCGCGCTCACGCTCGGCGGCCTGCTCGGCGTCTGCGCGGGCGCGTACGGGCTGCTGGCCGCGCAGGGCGCCGGCTTCGGACTGCCGGTGCTGCTGGCCGGACTCACCGCGGCCCTGGCCGGGCTCCGGCTCGGCGGCCGCCGCTCGGTGCGCACCCGGTACCGGCCCGACCGGTGGGACGTACGGGCCTGGCTGGTGTCCGGGGCGGGTGCGGTGGCCGCGGCCGTGATGATCTGGTGCGCCGCACAGGACCCCCAGGCCCTGCATCCGTCGGTCGTCCCGCTCACCGCCCCCGCGCTCCCGCTGTTGCCCGCCGCGGGCGTCCTGCTGGGCCTGCTCCCGGCCTGGGCTGCCCCGAGTCCGACGCGCTCGGCGACGGGCGGGCGGACCGGCCGAGCAGAACCCCGCGCGGCGAGCGCGCCCCGCACCACCCGCCCCAACCGCCCGGAGGAGGCACCGTGATCCGCTTCGAGCAGGTGTCCGTCGCCTACGACGGCGCGGCAGGACACGCGATCCGCGACGTCGACCTCACCGTCCCCGAGGGCGAGTTGTGCCTGCTGGTCGGCCCGTCCGGAGTCGGCAAGTCGACCCTGCTGGGCGCCGTCAGCGGCCTCGTACCGCACTTCACCGGCGGCACGCTGCACGGCCGCGTCACCGTCGCCGGGCGCGACACCCGTACGCACAAGCCGCGCGAACTCGCCGATGTCGTCGGCACCGTGGGCCAGGACCCGCTCGCACACTTCGTCACCGACACCGTCGAGGACGAGCTCGCGTACGGCATGGAGTCGCTCGGCCTCGCCCCCGGCATCATGCGCCGCCGCGTGGAGGAGACCCTCGACCTGCTGGGCCTCGCGGGCCTGCGCGAGCGGCCGATCGCGAGCCTGTCCGGCGGTCAGCAGCAGCGCGTGGCGATCGGCTCGGTGCTCACCCCGCATCCGCGCGTCCTCGTCCTCGACGAGCCGACGTCCGCGCTCGACCCGGGAGCGGCGGAGGAGGTGCTCGCGGTGCTGCAGCGGCTCGTGCACGACCTCGGCACGACGGTCCTGATGGCCGAGCACCGGCTGGAGCGGGTGGTCCAGTACGCGGACCAGGTCGTGCTGCTGCCCGCCCCCGGCGAGCCGCCGGTCTCCGGCGAACCGGCCGAGGTCATGGCCGTCTCCCCCGTCCAGCCGCCGGTCGTCGCCCTCGGCCGCCTGGCGGGCTGGTCGCCCCTGCCGCTCTCGGTGAGGGACGCCCGCCGCAAGGCGGGCCCTCTGCGGGAGCAGCTGGAGGCGGTTTGCGGGCATTCGTTCCGCGGGGCTGGGGGTACGCCCCCTGGCTTCGCCGGGGGGACCCCCACCCAGGCGGAGCTCTGGGGGAGGGTGCGCACAAACCGGCCACCGGGCCGCACCCGCCCGTCAACGGTGCCCAGCGTGAAGGCTGCCGTGCCCGGACGCCCGGCCCGCGCAGCCGGCCCCGTCGGCGAGACGGCCAGCCTGTCCGTACGCCGCGGCCGGATCGAGGCACTGCGCCAAGTGGACCTGGCCGTACGACCCGGCGAAGCCGTCGCGCTCATGGGCCGCAACGGCGCGGGCAAGTCGACGCTGCTGGGCGCGCTCGCCGGGCTGCACGAGCCCGCGGCCGGCACCGTACGGGTCGGTGGCCTGACCCCGCACCGCACCAGCCCCCGCGAACTCGTCCGCCACGTCGGCCTCGTCCCGCAGGAGCCACGCGACCTGCTGTACGCGGACACGGTCGCGACCGAGTGCGCAGCCGCGGACGAAGACGCGAAGGCCGCACCGGGCACCTGCCGCGCACTGGTCGCCGAACTGCTCCCCGGCGTACCGGACTCCACGCACCCGCGCGACCTGTCGGAGGGCCAGCGCCTGGCCCTTGCCCTGGCCATCGTCCTCACGGCCCGGCCGCCGCTGGTCCTCCTCGACGAGCCGACGCGCGGCCTGGACTACGCGGCGAAGGCCCGCCTGGTGGAGATCCTGCGCGGCCGGGCGGCGGACGGCCACGCGATCGTCCTGGCGACCCATGACGTGGAACTGGCGGCCGAACTCGCCCACCGGGTGGTCGTCCTGGCGGACGGAGAGGTGGTCGCCGACGGCCCGACGGCGGACGTGGTCGTCTCATCGCCCGCGTTCGCCCCGCAGGTGGCGAAGATCCTTACGCCGCAGCCCTGGTTGACGGTCAGCCAGGTCCGAGGGGCCCTGGAGGCCACCGAATGAGGCCTGCCCCGCAGCTCGCGCCTTCGGCGCGAGACGGCCGCCCCATACCCCTCGGCCCGCGCTCCGTCACCGCCCTCGTCCTCATCTCGGCGATCGGCGTCGCCGCCTTCGGGTGGCCACTGCTCGCCGACAGCACCTCCGGGCTAGCGCACTCGCAGGACGCGCCATGGCTGTTCGCCGCGCTGCTGCCCCTCCTCCTCGCCGTCGTCGTCGCGGCCATCGGCGACACCGTCGACGGTCACGGGACCTTCGACGCGAAGGCCATCGCGATGCTGGGCGTGCTGGCCGCGGCAGGGGCGGCGCTGCGGCCGCTGGGGGCCGGGACCGCGGGGCTCGAGCCGATGTTCTTTCTCATGGTGCTCAGCGGGCGGGTTCTCGGCCCGGGCTTCGGCTTCGTGCTCGGCGCGGTCACGATGTTCGCGTCGGCGCTGATCACCGGCGGGGTCGGGCCGTGGATGCCGTTCCAGATGCTGGCGATGGGCTGGGTGGCCATGGGGGCAGGGCTGGCAGGGCTGCTGCCCGGCGCGGGACGGCTGCGCGGCCGCGCCGAGCTCCTCGTACTCGCCGCGTACGGCGCGGCCGCCTCCCTCCTCTACGGCACGGTCATGAATCTCCAGGGCTGGCCGTACATCAGCGGGCTGTCCACCGGCGTCTCCTTCGTCCCCGGCGACCCGCTCCAGGAGAATCTCGTCCGCTTCGCCGCCTACTGCCTGGCGACCTCCCTCGGCTGGGATCTCGGGCGTGCCGTGCTGACGGCGGTCGCCACCCTGACCCTCGGCTCCACGGTGCTCAGGGCGCTGCGCCGGGCGACCCGCCGCGCGGCGTTCGACGCCCCGGCGGCGTTCGCCGAGCCACCCGCGCCCGTGCCACCCGCGCCCCGAACACCGGAATCACCCGCGCCCCGAACGCCCGGGAAACCCGGAGCACCCGAAACGCCCGAGACCCGCGGCGGAGGCGGCTAACGCAGGCGCTGGATGATCGTCGCCGTCGACAGCGCCCCGCCCGCGCACATCGTGATCAGCGCGAACTCCTTGTCGGCCCGCTCCAGTTCGTGCAGCGCCGTCGTGATGAGCCGGGCCCCCGTCGCCCCCACCGGGTGACCGAGCGCGATCGCCCCGCCGTTCACGTTCACCTTCTCCAGGTCCTGCTCGAAGACCTGCGCCCAGGACAGGACCACCGACGCGAAGGCCTCGTTGATCTCGACCAGATCGATGTCCCTGATCGACATCCCCGCCTTGCCGAGCACGGCCCGCGTCGCGTCGACCGGCCCGTCGAGGTGGTAGTGCGGGTCGGCGCCGACCAGCGCCTGGGCGACAATACGGGCCCTGGGCTTCAGTTTCAGCGCCCGCGCCATCCGCTTGGAGCCCCACATCACGGCCGCGGCCCCGTCCGAGATCTGCGACGAGTTCCCGGCCGTGTGCACCGCCGTCGGCATGATCGGCTTCAGCCCGCCGAGGGCCTCCATGCTGGTGTCGCGGAGCCCTTCGTCGCGGTCGACGAGCCGCCACATGCCCTGCCCTGCCGCCTGCTCCTCCTCGGTCGTCGGCACCTGCACCGCGTACGTCTCGCGCTTGAACCGCTCCTCCGCCCACGCCTGCGCCGCCCGCTCCTGGGAGAGCAGCCCGAGCGAGTCCACGCGCTCGCGCGACAGCCCGCGGTGGCGTGCGATCCGTTCCGCCGCCTCGAACTGGTTGGGCAGGTCCACGTTCCACTCGTCCGGGAACGGCTTGCCGGGACCGTGCTTGGAGCCGCTGCCGAGCGGTACGCGCGACATCGCCTCGACGCCGCATCCGATGCCGATGTCGATGACCCCGGCCGCGATCATGTTGGCCACCATGTGGTTCGCCTGCTGCGAGGAGCCGCACTGACAGTCGACGGTCGTCGCGGCCGTCTCGTACGGCAGACCGCAGGCGAGCCAGGCGTTGCGCGCCGGGTTCATGGACTGCTCGCCGGCGTGGGTGACGGTGCCGCCGACGATCTGCTCGACGCAGTCCGGCTGGATGCCGGTGCGGGCGAGGAGTTCCCGGTAGGTCTCGCCCAGGAGGTAGGCGGGGTGGAGATTGGCAAGCGCGCCTCCGCGCTTGCCGATGGGGGTGCGTACGGCTTCGACGATGACGGGTTCCGCGGCCATGACTCGTTCGTCCTCTCCTCGCGTCCGCAGGGCGTCCCGGCGCCCACGGGCAGGCAGACAGAAACTAGTACGCGTTCTAGTTCCGCCAGAAGTGTCATGGGTGCTACCCCCGGTACGCAAGGGCCGTGCACGCGTCACGTCGGCGCTCGCGCGCAACGGATGGCGTCACCCCTCTTGCCAGTTGTAGAACCCGTTACTACCTTGCGGGCACATTCTGATGGACCGTCAGACTCTGACTTGTCAGACTCTGGTGCGTTAGATCCTGGGAGCCGCCGATGTCCTCCTGCCCAGCGCTGCCCGAAGGTTTCGACTTCACCGATCCCGACGTCTACCAGCAGCGGGTCCCGCTCCCGGAACTCGCCGTGCTGCGGCAGACCGCGCCCGTGTGGTGGAACGCCCAGCCGCACAACCTCGCCGGCTTCCAGGACGACGGCTACTGGGTCGTGACCCGCCACGCGGACGTCAAGGCCGTGTCCACCAACCCCGAGACCTTCTCCTCCAGGACCCACACCGCGATCATCCGCTTCAACGAGCACATCCAGCGCGAGCAGATCGACTCCCAGAGGCTGATCATGCTCAACATGGATCCGCCCGAACACACCCGGGTCCGCCAGATCGTGCAGCGCGGCTTCACCCCGCGCTCGATACGGGCGCTGGAGGCGGCCCTGCGCGACCGCGCGACCCGTATCGTCGCGAGCGCCAAGGCCGAGGGCACCGGGGACTTCGTCACCGACATCGCCTGCGAACTCCCGCTCCAGGCCATCGCGGAGCTGATCGGCGTCCCGCAGGACGACCGGGCCAAGATCTTCGACTGGTCCAACAAGATGATCGCCTACGACGACCCGGAGCTCGCCATCACCGAGGAGATCGGCACCGAGGCGGCCATGGAGCTGATCTCGTACGCGATGAACCTCGCCGCAGCCCGCAAGGAGTGCCCCGCCAAGGACATCGTCACCGCGCTGGTGGCCGCCGAAGACGAAGGCAACCTGGGCTCCGACGAGTTCGGCTTCTTCGTGCTGCTGCTCGCGGTCGCCGGCAACGAGACCACGCGCAACGCCATCAGCCACGGCATGCACGCCTTCCTCACCCACCCCGATCAGTGGGATCTCTACAAGCGCGAACGCCCCTCCGCCGCGGCCGAGGAGATCGTCCGCTGGGCGACCCCCGTCCAGTCCTTCCAGCGCACCGCCACCCAGGACACCGAGCTCGGCGGCGCGCACATCAAGCAGGGCGACCGCGTCGGCCTCTTCTACTCCTCCGCCAACAACGACCCCGAGGTCTTCGACCGGCCGGAGGTCTTCGACATCACCCGCGACCCGAACCCGCACCTCGGCTTCGGCGGCGGAGGCCCGCACTTCTGCCTCGGCAAGAGCCTCGCCGCCCTGGAGATCGACCTCATCTTCAACGCCATCGCGGACACCGTCCCCGGCATCACCCTCGCGGGCGACCCGCGCCGCCTGCGCTCGGCCTGGCTGAACGGCATCAAGGAACTCCGGGTCAGCTACGCCTGACCCGGTGACCCAGCACCCCCCACGCTCCCGGGCGGCAGGGGCACCCCTTCCGAACCACGCCCCGCCCCTGCCGCCCGCCGAGCGCCGTCGCCCTTCAGGCCGCGCGAAAACCGGTTGCCCTCCGGGGCGGCCATCCGCTGTACTCCCGGCGACAGCAAGCCGACCGAGCCCGTTTCAGTGCCGTCCAGCACACACCCGCTGGCGCAGACGCCCACTTTGCGCGGTGGGCTGAATGCCGCCCAGCGGCGCGGATCCGCAGGCGGGAAGCGTTAGTTGGGTGCGCGGAATTCGCCGGTCGCGGCGGCGGTGACGAAGGCGGCGAAGGCGGCCGGGGTGAAGGTGAGCGCCGGGCCATCGGGGTTCTTGGAGTCGCGGATGGCGATGGCGTGGGGCATGGCGGCGACCTCGACGCAGTCGCCGCCGGTGTCCGAGCTGTAGCTGGACTTACGCCACTGCGCGGCGGTCAGGTCAAGGCTGCTCCCCATAGCGCTCCTCCATCACGTGGGCGATCAACTCCGCCGAGTCCTCTACGGACAGCGCGGCGGCCTGCAGGTGATCGTAACGGAGCGAACGCGACTTGAACTCGCGCGGATCGGCCGTCATGTGGCCCGGCCCGTAGCTCTCGTCGTACACGATGTCCGGGTCGTCGTCGAAGCGGAGGATGTTGAACGAGCCCGGCAATCCGGCATGGGCCCCGGCCGCGAACGGCAGCACCTGGATCTGCACCCACTCCCGGTCGCGGAAGCTCAACAGGTGGGCCAGTTGGTTCCGCATGATCTCTCGGCCACCGATCTCCTGGTAGAGCACCGCCTCGCTCAGGACCACCCACAACAGTGGCGGGTTCTCACTCTCCAGGATGCGCTGGCGCTCCATCCGGGCCGCCACCCGGTCGTCGAGCCGCTCCTGATCCAGGACGCCCAGCACCACACGCGCGTACTCCTCGGTCTGCAGCAAGCCGTACACCAACTGCGCTTGGAAGGCGTGGATGTGGGTGGCCTTCGCCTCCATCTCCGCGTACGGCTGGAACCACGGCGGCAGTTGGCTCCGCAGCACCAACTTCAGCAGCCGCGACAGCGCCCCGCCCGTGGTCAGCGCAGCGTCCACCCGCTGTGTGAACTGCGGGGTCGGGATCTTGCGCGCTGTTTCGATCTGGCCGATCAGCGACCCCGTGCAGAAGACGATGGCGCCGAGCTGCTTCTGGCTGAGACCGGCCTCCTCCCGCAGTCGCCGCAACTCGGCACCGAGGTAGGCCAATGGAGACGCGCTCGGGTCCAAGGCTCGGATGTTCACCACCTGTTTCCGTCCCCCTCGCTCAGCTCACTCACCCGCCAACCCACCAACCGGGCACGTTGTGTTCAGTCAGTAGCCGAGCGTAGTGAAGCGCTCCCACGCTTGTGGCGTGAAATGGACAACTGACCTCCTCACGCCCGACGTCAACCCGCACCGGCAGTACCGCATGCGCTGCACTGTCGGCGAGCACTCCGCCCGCGACGTACGCCGCATCGTCCGCTCGTACCTCAGCCTCTGGAACATGAAGGAACTGGCGGACGCGGCCGAGTTGGCCGTGACCGAGCTGCTCGCCAACGTCATCCGGCATGTACCGGACCGGCGCTGCACCGTGCTCGTACTGCGCCGCCCCGGCGGCCTGCGCGTCGAGGTGTCGGACGGCTCGCCCGAGAAGCCGGTCGTCAGGTGCGCTGACAGCGCCGTCGAGGCACTGGACGCGGGCGGGAGAGGGCTGGCACTGCTGGCGGCGGTGGTGGACGCGTGGGGTGTGCTGCCTACGGCCGACGGCGGGAAGACCGTCTGGTTCGAGTGCACGGCGACAACCGCCCCGACCTGCACGTAAGCCGTACGAGTGGCGGTGTGGCGCGATCCGGCGGATGCTGAAAGACGCGGCGATCCGACGGGGCGGCGGAGTTCAGCCCCGTCTGACCTCCGCTGTCCCGTGAACGCGCGAGGCATCGCCGGGCTCCGCCGGATCGCCCGGCCCCACGGCCGGTCCCATGGCCGGTCCTGCGGCCGGTCCTGCGGCCGGGTCCGGGTCCCTGGTGCGCCCCAGCAGCACGGACTGCAGGCCGAAGCCGCACGCCACCACCACCGCCCCGCCCACCGCGTCCAGCACGTAGTGATTCGCGGTGCCGACGATGACGGCCGTGGTCAGGACCGGATACAGCACGCCGAGCAGCTTCAGCCACACCTTCGGCGCCAGCAGCACGCACACCACGGCGCACCACAGCGACCAGCCCACATGCAGGGACGGCATGGCCGCGTACTGGTTGGACAGCTCGGTGAGCGGGCCGAAGTCGGGTTTGGCGAGGTCCTGGGGGCCGTTGGCGGTGTCGATGTAGCCGAGGCCCGGCATCAGGCGCGGCGGAGCCAGCGGATAGAGCCAGAAGCCGACCAGGGCGAGCAGCGTCGCTATGGCCAGGGCGGTACGGGCCCACCGGTAGGCGACGGGGCGGCGCAGGTACATCCAGCCGAGCAGGCTCAGCGGCACCAGGAAGTGGAAGGTCGTGTAGTAGCGGTTCATGCCGCCCTCGATCCACGAGCCCGCCACCAGGTGGTTGAACCAGCGCTCGATGTCGATGTGCAGCGCGACTTCCATGTCGAGGATCTGGCGGGCGTGGTCCTCCGCGACGCCGCGGGTCTCGGGCGCGGAGCCGCGGATATACGCGTAGCAGAAGTAGCCGGCCCGGATCAGCAGCAGCTCGAGCAGCAGGTTCGGGCGGCTCAACGGCCGTCGCAGGAAGCCCAGCAGCGGGATCGAAGGGATCCAGGGGCGGCGGCCGGGCGCGGCGGGCTCCCGCTCCGCGTATCGCGTCGGGACCGGGCGGTCCCAGTGCGGCGAGCCGCGGTCCAGGAACGGTACGGCGCAGGCCGCGGCGAGGGCGACCAGCAGCGGCGCGTTCTCGCCGACGAGGTGGATGCCCCTGGTAGTGGGCACGACGGCGGCGCTGCTGAGCGTCATCACCATCACGACGAGGACCGGCCACACCACCCGGTCCGCCTGGCGGCGGCCCACACGCCCGACGACGGCGAGGAGGATCCACAGCTGCTGGTGCAGCCAGGCGGTGGGCGAGACGGCCACGGCGACGCAGCCGGTGACCGCGGCGGCGAGCAGCAACTGGCCGTCGCCCGCGTAGTGCGCGGCCCGCCGCAGACCGAGGACCGCGACGGCGCCCGCGAGGACTCCGAAGAGCGCGAGTTCGGGCAGCCCGCTCAGCCCGAGCCGTAGCAGCAGGCCGTGCAGGGACTGGTTGTGGAGGCTGTCCGCGGGCTGCCCGAGACCGGCTCCGGCGATGTGGTAGACCCAGTACGTCGCGGAGTCGTGCGGCAGCACCGCCCAGGCCAGCGCGGAGCACCCGGCGAACGTGCCCGCCGCCGTCGCGGCCGCCCGCCGCCTGCCCGTCATCCACAGCAGGGGCGCGAAGAGCAGCACGGTCGGCTGGAGCGCTGCGGCCAGCCCGATCACGACCCCGGATCGGCGGGCCGAGGCGTGCGCCAGCAGCCCGACCAGGACCAGCAGGACGGGCAGGATGCTGGTCTGGCCGAGGGTGAAGGTGTTGCGGACCGGCAGCGAGAGCACCATCAGGCTGATCGCCACGGGCGCGGCGAACAGCGCCGTACGCCGGGAAACCGGACGCGGCAGGGCGCGGGCCGCGACGAAGCCGAGGACCACGACGAGCAGCAGCGTGCCGAACGTCCAGAAGAGGCCGAGGCTTTGCTCGGCGGCGCGGGTCAGCGGCTTGAGGACGAGCCCGGCGAACGGCGTGCCGGTGAACGTACCGTTCTCGTAGAGCGGTCCGGGCACGCGCAGGACGCCGTTCGGTCCTATCCACGTCTCGAGATCGGTGAGCCGCTCACCGGGTGGCTGCCGCAGCACGGCCGCCGCTTGACGCATCGCCAGCAGGCCCGCGAGGAGCCAGAGAGCGCCCAACCCCACGCGGATGCGCGGCTCCTGGGACCCCGATACCTCCGCCGTCGCCAGTCCGCGCCTCTGTGCGTTCGCCACGCCCCGCCGCTCCCCCTCCGCTTCGAACAGACCTCCGAGGGCTCCCTGCCGCAGACGCAGGAACCCTCCCGTTACCTGACAGCCGCTGTGTATTGGCTCGAACATTAAGGGGGGCGGTGGAGATCCGCACCTCTGGGGGCCGCGTCAGAGCGGGTGATACGCAGTCGCTGCGCGGCCGGGTGCGGTCCAACGACACCTGACGGGACCCTGGAGTGGCTGCGCGCCTTCCCGCGGCTCACGACGCCGCGGCTCGGCCGCCAGCCGGAGCCGGCGCACGGCCCCATCCGGCGCGGATGGCCCCTCCTGAGCTGCCTGGGACGCTTTCTGGCCGAGCGGCTCACCCCCGCGTTCAAGGAACTCGGGCTTCCGGGCGCGCCGGAGCACCGCGTATCCCCTCTTCACAGGCGCTACATCGGGCCCGGCGTGAGCGGCGCCGCATCGTCGCGCTGCAGCCCGTACGACAGGATGGGCACATGAGCATCGTGAAGATCAATGTGCTGACGGTCCCCGAGGAGCAGCGCGAGGTGCTGGAGCAGCGCTTCGCGGCGCGTGCGGGGGCGGTGGAGAGCTCGGACGGCTTCGAGTGGTTCGAGCTGCTGCGCCCGCTCGAGGGGACGGACCAGTACCTGGTGTATACGAGGTGGCGGGACGAGGCCGCGTTCCAGGCGTGGATGGAGGGACCCATGAAGGCGGCGCATCAGGGCGGCGGCGAGCGTGGCGGTGAGGGCGCGGCGCAGCGGAAGCCCGCGGCGGCCGGTTCGACGCTGTGGTCGTTCGAGGTCGTCCAGCAGGCCGCGCCGAAGTAAGCCGGGGCAGCCGGCGCTCAGTAGTGGTCCGGGCGGTGCGGGCCCGGCGTACGGCGCACATCCGGCTCGTGCGGGCGTTCCCGGTCCGAGCCGCACAGCTCCGCGTTCAACTCCTTGACCAGCTCGACGAGGTCCCTCGGCCTGCCCGGCCCCCACCAGTCGCCGAGCAGCTCCGCGAGGGATTCCTCGCGCGCCTCGGCGAGCCTGGCCGCCACTTCCCGCCCCCTGTCCGTGAGGACCAGCGGCAGCCCGTCCCGTACGGCCAGACCGCGCTCCTCGAGCTGGCGGGCGGCGGCGGAGACGACGCCCAGCGGGACGGTGCTGCGCTCGGCGAGGAGGGCGGGCTCGGCGGAGCCGTAGCGGTTGATGCGCAGCACCAGCCAGGCGGCGGCGGGCTTGAGGTCGTACCCCGCCCGTTCGGTGATCTTGATGTAGGCGTCGCGGCGGCCCTCGCGGCTGCCGAGGGCGGAGAGCGCGCGGCACACCTCGTCCTGCGAGGAGCGCTCGACGGGGTTGCTGGCGAGGGTCTCGCTGATGTCGGGCGAGGTGACGGAGGCGCGCAGCCGGTCCTCCCTGAGGAACCAGGCGAGGACGAAGGCGATGGCCACGACGGGCGCCGCGTAGAGGAAGACGTCGGTGATGGCCGACGCGTACGCGCGCAGCGCGCCGGTCCTGAGGGCGGCGGGCAGCCCCGCGATCGCGCGGGCGTCGGACTCCAGAGTGCCGACGCTCACGCCGGGCGGCAGTTGCTGTCCGGCCAGCTCGGCGGAGAGCTTTTCGCCGAGCCGCCCCGTGAAGATCGTGCCGAAGATGGCGACGCCGAAGGACGCCCCGATGGAGCGGGAGAAGGTGGCTCCGGAGGTCGCGACGCCCAGGTCCTCGTAGCGGACGGCGTTCTGCACGGCGAGCACGAGGACCTGCATGACGAGGCCGAGGCCGAAGCCGAAGACCGCGAAGTAGCCGCTCATCTCGGCGGTGCCGCTGTTCTCATCCAGCTGGTGGAGGAGGAGCAGGCCGACGGTGGTGACGCCGGTGCCGGCGATCGGGAAGACCTTCCAGCGGCCCGTACGGCTGACGAGCTGGCCGGAGCCGGTGGAGGCGACCAGCATGCCCGCGACGAGCGGCAGCATGTACACGCCGGACTGGGTCGGCGAAACCCCCTGGACGACCTGGAGGAACGTCGGCAGGTAGGTCATGGCGCCGAACATCGCGAAGCCGATGACGAAGCTGATGACCGAACACAGCGCGAACGTGCGGATGCGGAAGAGCCCCAGCGGAAGGACGGGTTCGACGGCCCGTCGCTCGGCGGCGACGAAGGCGGCGAGAAGCACGGCGCCGAGGACGCCGAGTCCGACGATCCGCCAGGAGCCCCAGGCCCAGGTGGAGCCGCCGAGCGAGGCCATGAGGACCAGGCAGGTGGCGAGGGAGGCGATGAGGAAGGTGCCGAGGTAGTCGATGGTGTGGCGGGTCGGGCGGGCCGGAATGCGCAGGACGGAGGCGATGACGAGGAGGGCGACGACGCCGATGGGGAGGTTGACGTAGAAGACCCAGCGCCAGCTGAGGTGCTCGGTGAACAGGCCGCCGATCAGCGGGCCGAGGACGCTGCTCGCGCCGAACACCGCGCCGAACAGGCCCTGGTAGCGGCCGCGGTCGCGGGGCGGCACGATGTCGCCGACGATCGCCATGGACAGCACGATGAGCCCGCCGCCGCCGAGGCCCTGGAGGGCGCGGAAGGCGATGAGTTCCGCCATGCTCTGGGCGACGCCGCAGAGGGCGGAACCGACGAGGAAGATGGCGATGGCGCCCTGGTAGAGCCTTTTGCGGCCGTACTGGTCGCCGAGCTTGCCCCAGAGGGGGGTGCCCGCGGTGGAGGCGAGCAAGTAGGCCGTGACCACCCATGAGATGTGGTTCAGGCCGCCGAGGTCGCTGACGATCGTGGGGAGGGCGGTCGAGACGATGGTCTGGTCGAGGGCCGCGAGCAGCAGTCCGAGGAGCAGCGCACCGATCGCTACGAGGATGGTGCGCCTGGGCTGGCCTTCGCCGGGGGCGGGGAGCGCGTCCTCGGGGGCGGATGCCGCGTCCTCGGGGGCGGTGCCGTCGGGTGCGCCCGCGTCCTGAGAGTCCTGAGAGCCCCGGCCCATGGGCGCCTCCTCGGGTGGCTGCACGCAGCGGTAGGTGATTCCCATCGTGTGGGGTTCGGAGGCGTATGGCCCGCCGAGGTCCTCCGCGCACCGGTGCGGTGCATAATCGCTGCTGCCATCTGAGGGAGGGGTCCTGCGGTGACGGAACGGGCATGCCCGCGGTGCGGGGGCGATGCGGGGGTGGACGGCAGACCCGGCTGCGCGTGCGGGAGGCCACTGCCGCGTCCCGAGGACATAACTCCGCTGCTGCACACGGTCGATGTGACGGCGTTGGTGAGGCCGCTGTCTCAGCCGGTGGACGAGACTGCGCCGCCGCCGCGCCACCGGCGCCGGAACGGCGCGGCGCAGCTGCCCCGGCCGATGGATCCGCCGACGACCAGCCCGCTGCCGGAGGACCTGGGCCTGTTCGAGTACGCACCGCCACCACGGTGGACGCAGGACCCGGACGGCGGGGATGGCGGGGACAGGGACGACGGACGGAACGGGCGGAGCGGATACCGGTGGCGGGAGCGGAGCCGGATCACGGGGGGACCGACCGCGGCGGCCGCCGCCGTGGTGGCGTCGGTCGGCGCCGTGCTGCTCGGCATGCAGCTCCTGTCGGGCGGCGATTCCGGAGGGGACGACGACCGCGCAGCGCCGGACGAACGCGTAAGACCGACCGCGGTCCTGCCTACGGGGGACGGTGCCCTTCCCACGGGCCCTCCCCTGTCCCAGACCGGAAAGCCCACCGGCTCACCGGGCACGGCGGACCCCGGGCGGTCGGCCTCCGCTTCCAAGCCGGCCTCCTCCCGCCCGACGGTCACGGCCGCCCGGGATAGGAATGCGGGCGAGTCGTCCGGCCCCGTGGTCGCGGCCTCCGTGGTGATCGGACCCGGCGAGAGCGGCGCCGAAGTCCTCGAGCTGCAGCTGCGGCTCAAGCAGGAGCACGCGTACGCCCCGAAGGCGGACGGCGTGTACGACTCGGACGTGCAGAGCGCGGTGGCGCGCTACCAGCGCAACCACGACGTGCCGGGGGACCCGGTGGGCACGTACGGCCCGAACACCCGGCGCATGCTGGAGTCGCGGACGACCGAGCCGTGACCGTGCCGTGAAGGGCATGTGGGGAGTACGGGGGCGGGTGTTTCCGAAGCCGTTACCCAAGCGGGCTGGCCCTGGGGCGCCGGGCTTTGTATCGTTGAGAAACAAAGTGGTTCCGCCCGTACTCCCTGACCTGCGGGCGGGGCCGCTTGCTCTCTACGCGTCCTGCGCACCGTCCGCGTTCCCGAGCCCAGGAGCCAGCCGATGACGGCCACCACCACGCTCACAGCTCACGCCGTACTGCTCGACATGGACGGCACCCTCGTCAACTCGGACGCCGTCGTGGAGCGCTGCTGGCGGCGCTGGGCCGAGGAGCAGGGGCTCGACCCGGAGTACGTACTCGGCAACGTCCACGGGCGGCAGGGGCACGCCACCATGGCGGTGCTCCTGCCCGACCGCCCGGCCGAGCTGAACCTCGCCGACAACCGGCGGATGCTCGCGCAGGAGACCGCGGACACCGACGGCGTCGTGCCGGTTCCGGGCGCGCCGGCGCTCATGGCAGCGCTCGCCGGTCTGCCGCACGCCTTGGTCACCTCGGCCGACGAGGCCCTCGCCCAGGCTCGTATGGGCGCCGCGGGACTACCGGTGCCGGAGGTCCGGGTCACGGCGGAACGCGTGGGGGCCAGCAAGCCGGACCCCGAGGGCTTCCTCAAGGGCGCCGCCGAGCTGGGCTTCGAACCCGAGGACTGCCTGGCCTTCGAGGACTCCGAAGTCGGCATCGCGGCGGCCCGGTCGGCGGGAATGCGAGTAGTGGGCGTCGGCCCCCGCGCGGCCGCCCACAACCCGACCGTCCACGTACCGACCCTGGAGCCCCTACGGCTCGAAGCCCTCGCGAACGGCACCCTGCGCCTGCACGTCAACGCCGCGCGCTGAGCGACCGGGAACCGCGGGCCCGCCACGACGGCCGGAGAATTCCGCCACGACGGCAACCAACCATCGCGGCGAAGACCGATAGCCCCGACGAACGGCGGCCTGCGTCTGCACGTCATCGCCGCGTGCCGAACGGCCGCGCCACGCCGACCGGCAGAACCGCCACCATGGCCGCGGCCGCCGCGACGGCGGAACCCGCGCGCCAGCGGCAAGAAACATCCCCCCGGCGAGGACCGCCGGCACAGGCGAACGGCGCCTGCGTCTGCACGTTGTCACTGCGCGCTGAGTGGCCGCGTCGGCACAAGACGACGAGCTGCGGGCCACAGGCCGCCATGGCGG
The DNA here is from genome assembly GCF_052246385.1 of Streptomyces sp. 8N616. NCBI lineage: Bacteria > Bacillati > Actinomycetota > Actinomycetes > Kitasatosporales > Streptomycetaceae > Streptomyces > Streptomyces sp. 8N616. The sequence goes on from NZ_JBQQBY010000021.1 coordinate 41,326, forward strand.
CTGCCGTCGCCCGGCGCCGGCGGTCGCGCCGCGGCGGCAGAGAGAATTTCCGTGCGGCGGCGAGCAACCGCCGTGGTGGGGACCAGCGGTGCCGAGCCGGGCGCCGGCGGGCGTACCCGCCCGCAAGCCGCCAGGCGACCTACGCGGAGACCGCCTCGTACAAGCTGAACCCCGCGAGCGCCAGCATCGTCACCGCCGCGACCCGGGTGATCAGCCGCAGCGGCACGTATTTCATGAGGGTGCGGCCGCCCAGGATGCTGAGTCCTGCCACCGCCCACAGCGCCGGCACCGCGCCCAGCGCGACCGACAGCGGGTCGTCGTAGCGGGCGGCGAGGTTGGCGGTCATGATCTGGGTGAGGTCGCCGAACTCCGCGACCAGGATCAGCATGAACCCGGCGCCGGAGACCTTCCAGAAGCCCTGGTCGGCGGGGGTGCGGATGGTCTCCTCGGCCTCGTCCCTCCTGAACAGGAGCATCGCCGCGCCCGCGAGGAAGAGCACGCCGACCACCGCCTGGACCAGCCGGTGCGGCAGCAGCGTGAGCACACTGCCCGCCGCGACGGCGAGCGTGACATGCACGGCGAAGGCGGCCGCGACGCCCGCGAAGACATACGAGGCGCGGTAGCGGGTGCCGAGCATCAGGCCGGCGAGGGCGGTCTTGTCGGGAAGCTCGGCGAGGAAGACGACGCCGAAGACGAGTGCGACGATGCTGAGGCTGATCACGCTGGGTGTTCCTCTATCGGTAGGGGCTGGCCGTACCGAGAGACCTTCGAGATCTTCGAGCAGCGATTCCGGGGTCGCTTCGGCACGGCAGCGTCATGGACACTGCGGCCGAAGGTCTCGCTGACGGGCCTGCTGGTCCGCCTCCGGGCGCCGGCCCGGCCCATGGGGCCGAGCAGTATGTCGACGGTCCGGCGAAGAGCTACTCCCCTTCTGCTCCGCCCAGCGTACGTGACGGTCAGCCCGTACCGGCGCCCCTGCCGGCGCCCGTGACGGTCAGCCCGTGCCGGCGCCCGTACTCGCACCCGTACCGTCCCGGTGCAGCCGCCCGCGGGCCACCAGCTCCAGGGCCAGCGCGGTCGCCACCGCCTGCACCGCCATCAGCGCGACCAGCACGAACAGCTGCACCGCCCCCGCCAGCAGCGGCGACGCCCCGCCCAGCAGCATCCCCACGAACGCCCCCGGCAGCGTGACAAGACCCACCGTCCTGGTCTGATCGAGGCCCGGGATCAGGGCGTCGGAGGCGGCGGGGCGCGCGATCTCCAGGCGGGCCTCGCGGTCGGGCATCCCGAGCGCGAGGGCCGCCTCGACCTCGCCGTGGCGCGTGCGCAGCTCGTCCAGCGAGCGGCGTCCCGCCAGCACGGTGGCGGTGAGGGCGCCGCCGATGAGGATGCCGGTGACCGGGATGAGCGCGATGCCCTTGAGCGGTACGAGCCCGGTCAGCAGCAGCGCTGCCACCACCGGCAGCACCCCGGCCCCGATGGGCACCGCGGCCCACCACCAGCTGCGGTTGGCGGTGATGCGGCGGCCCGCGGTGCGTACGGCCACGGCGAACATCAGCGCGATGAAGGACAGCAGGAGGGGGACGGCGCGCATCACCCAGCCGATCAGATACGAAACCGCGGCGAGCTGGACGGTGGCGCGGAGTCCGGCGACGACGATGGCGCGGGGATAGCCGCGGCCGTCGCTGTCGGCGAGCCGCGCGAGTGCGGCGATACCGGCCGCGGCGACGAGGAGCGCGGCGAGCACAACCCCGAGCGTGGCGTCGACCGGCAGCAACGTGTCAGCGGCAGTCTGCGGGAGGGCGACGGCGGCGGTAACGGCGGCGGCGGGCACGCGGTCACGATACGGCGCACGGCAGGGCCGGTTGGCGCTCCGTCAGGTCGGGAAGCCCGCCTGCCGCCCCCTTGAATCTGACGTGGGCATGTCGTCACGCTGTTACCTGGCGCCCACCCCACCGAAACCTGGCGCCGCGACGATGGCCGGGCTCCAGCGGCCAATACCCCTTCACTCAGAGGGAGTCCACATGTTCCGTGTCTACGCGCGTCGAATAGGCCTGATCGCCGGGCTGACCGCCCTGGCCGGCACCGCATTTCTGAGCGGCCCGGCCGCCCAGGCCGCCCCGCCCACCCCTCCGAGCGCCGCCACCGCCCGGACCTACCTGAGCGAGCTGACCGTCAGCGCGGAGGGCTCGCTGACCGGCTACAGCCGCGACAAGTTCCCGCACTGGATCACCCAGAGCGGCACCTGCAACACCCGCGAGGTCGTACTCAAGCGCGACGGCACGAACGTCGTCCAGGACTCCAGCTGTGCCGCCGTCAGCGGCTCCTGGTTCTCCCCCTACGACAACGCCACCTGGCAGGCCGCCGCCGACGTCGACATCGACCACGTCGTCCCGCTCGCCGAGGCGTGGCGCTCCGGCGCCGACAACTGGACGACCTCCAAGCGCCAGGGCTTCGCCAACGACCTGACCCGGGCCCAGCTGATCGCCGTCACCGACAACGTCAACCAGTCCAAGGGCGACCAGGACCCGTCGGAGTGGCTGCCGCCGGTGAGCGGCTACCACTGCATGTACGCGCGCATGTGGGTGCAGGTGAAGCACTACTACGGCCTGACGGTCGACTCGGCCGAGAAGTCCGCATTGAGTGGCGTCCTGAACGGCTGCTGAGCGAACGGCTGGGCAAAGCCCAGCCGAACTGACGGCTGGAAACTCGCCGTAACCCTCCGTCGTTCCGTACCGTACGGGGCGACGGAGGGAGGGCGGTGGCCGATGGCCGGACTGCTCCTGGGACCGCTCGTGCGGTACGTGGACGAGGACAGCGCGACCGTATGGGTCGAGACGGGACGGCCCTGCGTGGTCGAGGTCGTCTGCGAGGGCGGCGCGGGCCGCGGCACGGCGCACACCTGGCAGATCGCCGGGCACCACTACGCGCTGGTCACCCTCGTCGGACTGCGTCCCGGCGCCACCGTCCCGTACCGCGTGCTGCTCGACGGCCGTCAGGTCTGGCCGTCGCCCGACGACCGCTACCCGCCCAGCTCGATCCGCACCCTCCCGGCCCCCGGGAACGACGCCCCGCTGCAGGTCGCCTTCGGCTCCTGCCGCTGGGCGGCCCCGCCGTCCGACGCTTCGCACGACCCCGTGGGCCCCGACGCGCTCGACACGCTCGCCACCCGCATCGCCGCCGACCCGGGCGGCGAGCGGCCCGACGTCCTCCTGCTGCTGGGCGACCAGGTGTACGCCGACCACACCTCGGAGGCGATCCGCCGGTGGCTGGCCGCCCGCAGGGACCTCCGCCAGCCGCCCGGCGGCCAGGTCGCGGACTTCGAGGAGTACACCCGTCTGTACTACGAGTCCTGGCTCGACCCCGACGTCCGCTGGCTGCTCTCCAACGTCCCCAGCTGCATGATCTTCGACGACCACGATGTGATCGACGACTGGAACACCAGCGAGGCGTGGCAGGAGATGATGCGGGCCACGCCGTGGTGGGAGGAGCGGGTGCTCGCCGGGCTGATGTCGTACTGGGTGTACCAGCACCTGGGGAACCTCTCCCCCGCCGAGCTGATGGCCGACCCGCTCTTCGCGCAGGTGCGGAAGGCGGGCGACGGGACCGCGCTGCTCCGGGAGTTCGTGGCGCAGGCCGACGCCGACCCCGCGTTCACGCGCTGGAGCTACCGCCGCGACCTCGGCCGGGTGCGGCTGCTGATGGTCGACACACGGGCCTCCCGGGTGCTGCCGGAGGACCGGCGGGCGATGCTCGACGAGCGGGAGTGGGCCTGGCTGCGCAAGCAGGCACAGGACGGCCCCGGCGGGTACGACCACCTGCTGATCGGCGCCTCCCTGCCGTGGCTGCTGCCGCACGCCATCGACGACGTGGAACGGTGGAACGCGGCGCTGTGCGCCGGGGAGCGCGGGCCGCGCTGGGCGCGGATCGCCGAGAAGCTGCGGCAGCTCGGGGACCTGGAGCACTGGTCGGCCTTCCCGCAGTCCTTCGAGGCGCTGACGGAGCTGGTCGCGGAGGCGGGGGCCGGTCCTGACGCTCCGGCGACGGTGTGCGTGCTGTCGGGCGATGTGCACCATGCGTACGTCGCGGAGCCGTTGTGGCCGGAGGGCGGGCAGCAGCCGGACGCGCGCGTGCTCCAGCTGACCTGCTCGCCGGTGCACAACAGCGTGCCCGCGTCGATCAAGCTCGGCTTCCGCTTCGGCTGGAGCGGGGCCGGGCGCAGGATGGGGCGCTGGTTCGCGCGGCACGGGCGCGTAGGACGGCAGGGGCGGATCGAGCCCGCGTCGATCGACTGGCGGAAGACGGGCGGGCCGTGGTTCGGCAACCAGCTGATGACGCTGACGCTGCGCGGGCGCGGAGCGAGCGTACGGCTGGACCAGGCGCGGCGGGGCGCGGACGGCGAGCCACGGCTGGAGCCCGCGCTCGACACGGAGATCAACACCGAAGTCGGCACGCCCGCGGGGCCGTGACCGGGCGCTGAAGCCGCGCCACCGTGGCCGGCTCTTCGTGATCCATGCCACACCGGAGCGGATCATTCCGATCCCGGGGTTCGACTCCGGCCCGACGAACGGCATGATGAGGCGTCGCACGTGCCCCACCTGCCCCGGGAGAAACAGTCTTGGCCGGAGAGCACCCCGCCATAGCGGCCTCTGCGGCCGCCCCGGGAACGACAGCTTCAGCGGCTGGGAACGCAGCGATAGCCGTGGTCGGCGCGGGTCCCCGCGGCACGAGCGTGCTGGAGCGGATCTGTGCCTCGGTCCCCGAGCTCCTGCCCGAAGGCGCCCGGCTGACCGTGCACATGGTGGACCCGGCACCTCCGGGCGCGGGCCGGGTGTGGCACACCGCTCAGCCGCGCGAGCTGCTGATGAACACGGTGGCCTCGCAGGTGACCCTGTTCACCGACGACAGCGTGGAGTGCGAGGGCCCGATACGTCCCGGGCCCAGCCTGTACGAGTGGGCGACGGCGCTGGGCACCGCGGACGGCCTCGGCCCCGACGACTATCCGACCCGCGCCTTCTACGGCCGCTATCTGGAGTGGGTGTTCCGGCGGGTGGTGGGCGGCGCGCCGGAACGGGTGGCGGTTGAGGTGCACGCGGCCCGTGCCGTACGGCTGGAGGAGCGGGCCGGGGGCGAGCAGCTGCTGGTCCTGGAGGACGGTGGTGAACTGCCGGGCCTCACCGCGGTCGTGCTCGCGCAGGGGCACCTCCCGGTGATACCGGGCGAGGAGGAGGAGCGCCTCTCCTCGTACGCGGCGGGGCACGGGCTGCGGTACTACGCACCCGCGAATCCGGCGGACGTCGACCTGACCCGGATCGCCCCGGGCGAGCCGGTGCTGCTGCGCGGCCTCGGCCTCAACTTCTTCGACCACCTCGCCCTGCTGACGACGGGCCGCGGCGGCCTGTTCACCACCGGGCCCGGCGGCTCGCTGCGCTACCGCCCGTCGGGACGGGAGCCCCGGCTGTACGCGGGTTCGCGGCGCGGCGTTCCGTACCACGCGCGCGGTGACAACGAGAAGGGCGCGCGCGGCCGGCACGAGCCGCTGCTGCTGACCTCCGCGGTGATCGCGGGTTTCCGCATCCGCGCGGAGGCGGGGGACTTTCCCGATTTCCTGGCCGAGGTGTGGCCGCTGGTCGCGAAGGAGGTCGAGACGGTCTACTACGAGGCGCTGTTGACCGGGCGCGGCGAGGCGCTGCTGGCCGGGCGCGGCCCGGCGCGGTTCCGCGAGAGGTTCCTCGCCGCCCCGCGCCGGAGCGCCGAAGAGGCCGCCGTGCTGGACGAGTTCGGGATCACGCCGGACGAGCGGTGGTCGTGGGAGGAGACCGCGTGGCCGTACGGCGACCGGGTCTTCGGCGGGGCCGCGGACTTCCGCCGCTGGCTGGTGGGGCATCTGCGACGGGACGCGGAGCACGCCCGGCTCGGGAATGTCGCAGGACCTGTCAAGGCGGCCCTCGACGTGCTGCGCGATCTGCGCAACGAGCTGCGCCAGATCGTGGACCACGCCGGTCTCTCCGGCCCGTCGCGCCGCGATCACCTCGACCGCTGGTACACGCCGCTCAACGCCTTTCTCTCGATCGGCCCGCCGCGCCACCGGATCGAGGAGCTGGCCGCGCTGATCGAGGCGGGCGTCCTGGACGTGCTCGGGCCCCGGCTCCAGGTGCGCCTCGCCGCGCCCGGCGGCGGCCGCGGCTTCACCGCGTACTCCCCCGACGTCCCGGGTTCCGTGGTCACGGTGACGACGCTGATCGAGGCCCGGCTGCCCGAGCCCGACGTGCGCAGGACCAGCGACCCGCTGCTGGCGGGGCTGCTCAGGGCCGGGGCCTGCCGGCCCCATGTGGCCGACGGCTACGAGACGGGCGGGCTGGACGTGACCCGCAGCCCGTACCGGCTGATCAACGCGCAAGGGCGGGCCCATCCACGGCGGTTCGCGGTCGGGGTGCCCACGGAGGGCGTGCACTGGGTGACGGCGGCGGGCGCCCGGCCGGGGGTCAACTCGGTGACGCTGGCGGACGCCGACGCGGTGGCGCGGGCCGCGCTGAGAGCGGCGGTGCGACAGGGGGGCCTGCATGCGACGCTGCGCCGGGTGGTGGCGCCGGCCTGACCGCCCGGGCGGTGGCATCGGCCTGACCCGAGCTCGTGGCGCCGGACGCCCCCTGACCCGCCTTGTGGGCGGGGCGGGTTGGGAATCTGCAGCGTGAGAGTGATTCGAACAACATCACGCACCCCGGCAGAACCCCCCGGTCCCCCCAGGCGTACGCTGTATGGCTGTCAAGTGCCGCCCCTGCCGCTTCCCTGCGACGTCGCGGCGGGGGACCGGACGGACAGGGAGAAACGTTGCTGGAGAGTCTGGAGTTCGAGAGCCTGGGGGCTTTGGCCGCCCCGTGGATCTATGTGATCGTCGGGACCTCCGTCCTGCTGGACGTCTTTCTCCCCGTGCTGCCCAGCGGTGTGCTCGTGATCGCCGCGGCAACGGCCGCCGCCGGGACGCAGACCGCCGCGGACGCAGTCGGCGCGACGAACGGCGCCGAAGCCGAAGTCCCGGACATCATGGCCCTGATGCTGTGCGCCGCTACGGCCTCCTGCCTCGGCGACCTGGTCGCGTACCGGCTGGCCTGGCGCGGCGGCGACCGGCTCGACCGGGCCATCGCGCGCTCCCGCCGGCTGACCCGCGCTCAGGACCGGCTCAGTACGGCCTTGATGCGCGGCGGCGGCATGCTCGTCCTCATCGCCCGCTTCGCCCCGGCCGGCCGCTCGGTGGTCAGCCTCGGGGCCGGGGCCATGCACCGCAGGGCGGTCGAATTCCTGCCCTGGTCGGCGCTCGCCGGTCTCGCCTGGGCCGGATACAGCGTCAGCCTCGGCTACTTCGGCGGGCAGTGGCTCGGCGCCACCTGGCTCGCTACGGCGGTGTCGCTTTTCGCCCTCTTCGCGGCGGGCGCGGCCGCGGCGTACGCGCTGCGCCGCCCGGCGGCCGCGCAGCAGCGCGGCGCGTAATTCCGGAGCGGGCGGCCAACCACGGATCGCGCTTCCGTCACGGCACTTCGCGCAGATAGAGCGCACCGCAGGTGTGGCAGCAGATCTCACGGGTTCTGCCCCAGGCGTCCTCCGGGCGGGTCGCCGCCCGCGGGTCGAGCTCACGCCCGCACATGGCCGTCGTACCGGTGCCCCGGACCATGTGCCAGACCTTCACGGGGCCGAGGCCTGACGACTCGCCGGAGCCGCGCGCCCCGTACTCCGCCCGCAGTTCGTGCGAGGCATGGACAGCGGCCACAGCCATCCACCCACCCTTCCCTTCGTACGCGCCTACACGGAATTACGCCGAGGCGCGCTTCTTCGCCGCGGTCTTCTTGGCGGGGGCCTTCTTCGCGGCGGTCTTCTTCGCGGTCGACTTCGTACCGGCCGGCTTCTTCTCCGCGGTCGTCTTCGCCGTCGTCTCCTTCGCCGTCCGGGCCGTCTTCGCCGTCTTCTTGGCGGGCGCCTTCTTCGCCGCCGCCTCCTCCCCCTCGCCCCGCCCCTCCTGAACCGCCTTGACGCTCTTCTCCAGAGCGGCCATCAGGTCGATCACCTTGCCCCTGCCCTCGGCCGGCGCGCCGACCGGCTCCGGCTCGGTCCCCTCCAGCTTCGCCGTGACCAGCGCCTCGACGGCCTCCCGGTACTCGTCGTGCAGCTCCTCGATCTCCAGCTCGCCCAGGGTGGCCATGAGGGTGTCGGCGAGGTCCAGCTCCGCGTCCCTGACCTTCACCTTCGCATCGGGGGCTATGCCGGTCGGCTGCCGGATCTCGTCCGGCCACAGCATGGTGTGCAGCACGAGCGCGTCCTCGATCACCCGGATCATGCCGAGCGTCTCGCGCCCCCGCAGCGCGAGCTTGGCGATGGCCACCTTCTGGCTGCGGTTGAGGGCCTCGCGCAGCAGCACGTACGGCTTGGCCGCCCCCGCGCCGTCGGCGGCGAGGTAGTACGAGCGGTCGAGCTGGAGCGGGTCGATGGTGTCACCCGGGACGAAGGCCAGGATGTCGACGGTCTTGGCGGTGGGCAGCGGCAGTGACTCGAGTTCTTCGTCGGAGAGCGGCACGGTGGTGCCGTCCGGAGCCTCGAAAGCCTTGGTGATCTCCTCGTTCGGCACCTCCGTCTCCTCCAGCTCGCAGACCTTGCGATAGCGGATCCGCCCGCCGTCGGAGGCGTGCACCTGGCGGAAGGAGACGGAGTGGCTCTCCGTGGCCCCGAACACCTTGATGGGGATGTTGACCAGGCCGAAGGATATGGAACCTTTCCATATAGATCGCATGATTCATCCCTTTCATGGGATTCTCATGGTATGTCGCAGATGACGGAGGTGGAGGGGCGGCGGCTGTCCCTGAGCAACCTGGACAAAGTGCTCTATCCGACCGGCTTCACCAAGGCCGAAGTCCTGCATTACTACGCCACCACCGCCGACGCCCACCTCCCCCACCTCCGCGACCGTCCACTGTCCTTCCTCCGCTATCCGGACGGCGCGGAGGGCGAGCACTTCTTCGCGAAAAACCTGCCGCTCGGCACGCCCGACTGGGTGAAGACCGCCGTCGTGCCGCGCTCGGGCGCGGGCGAAACCGGCCGGCACGTCCTGGTCCAGGACCTGCCGACACTGATGTGGGCGGCCAACCTGGTCACCGAGTTCCACACCCCGCAGTGGAAGGCGCAGGCGCCCGGGATGGCGGACCGGCTCGTCTTCGACCTCGACCCGGGGGCGCCCGCGACGATCGTCGAGTGCTGCGCGGTGGCCCGGTGGCTGCGCGACCGGCTCGCGGCCGACGGCCTCGAGGTCTTCGCGAAGTCCAGCGGAGCCAAGGGCCTGCACATCCTGGCCGCGCTGGAACCCGTACCGTCCGAGCGGGTCACGGCCTACGCGAAGGCGCTCGCGGTCGAGGCGGAGCGCCAGCTGCGGGGCCTGGCCATCCACCGCATGGCCCGCCATCTGCGCCCCGGGAAGGTCTTCGTCGACTGGAGCCAGAACACGGCCGCCAAGACCACGGCCGCCCCCTACACGCTGCGGGCCCGCCCAGAACCGACCGTGTCCGCGCCCGTGACCTGGGACGAGGTCGAGGCCTGCACGGACGCCGGTGAACTGGTCTTCGTGGCCGGTGACATCCTGCCGCGCCTCGAGGAGTACGGCGACCTGCTCGCCCCGCTCGTCGATCCCGCACACGCCCGCCCGCTGCCGGACGCGCCCGGGTGAGCCCTCAGCTCCGGCCGCCCGTACGGGTCGCTCTGGCCCGCTCGGTGAACGCGCTGCCGCGCGGGAACTACGCGTACGAGCCGAAGTTCGACGGCCACCGGCTCGTCGTCTTCCGCACCGAGCAAGGCGTACAGCTCCAGGCCCGCTCCGGGCGGGTGGTCACCGACTCCTTCCCCGACCTCGCGCGGGCGGCGGAGGCGCTCCCGGCCGGTACGGTCCTCGACGGCGAGGTGGTCGTCTGGACGGGCGGGCGGATCGACTTCGCCGCCGTCCAGAAGCGCGCGCTGGCGGGCCGCACCCGCGCTGCCGCCCTCGCCCGTGAACTCCCCGCCTCCTACGCGGCCTTCGACCTGCTCGGCACCGGTTCCTCGGATCTGCGGCGGCTGCCGTACGAGCGGCGGCGCGCCGCCCTGGTCGAGCTGCTCGCACCGCTGGGGCCGCCGCTGCAGCCCGTGCCGATGACCACGGACCCGGAGACGGCGGCCACCTGGTACGAGTCGCTGCGCGCGGCCGGCGTCGAGGGGCTCGTGATGAAGCGGCTCGACCACCCCTACCGCGGCGGCCGCCGCGACTGGCAGAAGCTGCGGCACTCCGAGACGCGCGACGCCGTGGTCGTCGGCTACACCGGCCCACGCGCCCGCCCCAGGAACCTCGTCCTGGTGCTGCCAGGCGACGACACCCCCGCCGTCTCCGGCCGCCTGCCGCCCGGGCTTCAGGCCAGGCTCGCGGAGTTGCTGGGCGGGGACGGCGGTACGGAGACCACGCCCGACGGCACGATCTACACCCCGGTCTCCCCGGACCTGACGGTAGAGGTGTCCCAGACAGCCACCCGCACGCCCGTCACGACGGTGGTCCGGCTGCGCGGTCCGGAGTAGCGGTGTTGTGGTGCGGGCCGGGCCACCGGGGTGGAACTCCCGCCCGCACGGCTGAATCGTGGGGTCGTCGCCTGTGGCCCGGGGGCACCGGGCGATATATCGGGAGACATAGGAGGCCAGGACACGAGGTCTGTTTCATCTCCGTCTCCCGGGAGGCCGACATGGCGGGGACACCCACCCGTACAGCCCGTATCGCCCTCGCCTGCGCACTCGCCGCGGCTTTTCTGCTCGGCGGGACCGGCGCCGCGGGCGCCCCGCCCGGCGCCCGGCCCGACGCCCGGCCCGACGCCCGGCCCGGCGTGCCGCTGCCGGAGCGGATGGCCGACACCGGGGGCGGCACCCAGCTGATCACCGCCGAGGCCCCCGGCCCGGACTCCACGACCGGCACGGTGACCTGGTGGCAGAAGCGGGACGGGGGATGGCGGCAGGCCGGGTCGTCCGCCGCGCGGTTCGGAGCGGGCGGCCTGGTCGAGGGCGGGAGCAGGAGGCAGGGCACCTCGACCACGCCCACCGGGCTGTACGACCTGCCCTTCGCCTTCGGCACGGAGGAGGCCCCGGGCGGGACCTCCGTCCCGTACCGGAGGGTCACCGGACGGTCCTGGTGGTGCCAGGACGCCGGCTCGGCCTCGTACAACCGGTGGGTCGAGCCACTGCCGCGCGACTGCGCCGCGAAGGACGCCGAGCGCCTGGCCTCGTACCCCGCCCAGTACGCCCGGGCGCTGGTGATCGGCTTCAACTACACGCGGCCGGTCAGGGGGCGCGGCGCGGGGATCTTCCTGCATGTGAACGGGCGGGGCGCGACGGCCGGATGCGTGTCGGTGCCCCGCCCGGCGATGGACGCGATCCTGGCCTGGGCCGATCCGGCGGCCTGGCCGCACATCGCGATCGGCACGCGGTCGGGACCCACGGCGATCAGCCGGTACTGACAGAACCGTCATAAGCTGAGCAGGTGGCTGTACTCCGGCGGGAGGGAGGCCGATGTGACTCCTGTGGCCAGTGAGGTCTACAGAACGGGCAGCCCCCGTTACCTCCCCATCGCCGAGCACGGACTGATCGGCGACCTGCGCACCGCCGCGCTGGTCGGTACGAACGGCACCATCGACTGGTACTGCTGCCCCCGCTTCGACGCGCCCAGCGTCTTCGCCTCGATCCTGGACACCGAACGCGGCGGCTCCTTCGAGCTGGCCGCGGATGTGCCGGCCCGTACGAAGCAGTTCTACTTCCCCGACACCAACGTCCTGATCACCCGCTTCTTCGCCGAAGACGGGGTGGGCGAGATCCAGGACTTCATGCCGATCGCCGACGCCGTCGACTCGCGCGAGACCGACCGGCACCGCCTGATCCGGCGCGTGGTGTGCGTCCGCGGCTCCCTGCCGTTCCGGGCGCGGGTGGCGCCCCGCTTCGACTACGGGGAGCAGCAGCACACCGTACGCGTCACGGAGGAGGGCCAGGCCGTCTTCGAATCCCGCTCCCTCTCGCTCGCCCTGACGTCCAGCGTGCCGCTCGAGACTCAAGGACCGGACGCGTGGGCGCTGTTCAAGCTGCACGAGGGCGAGCAGGCGGTGTTCGCCCTCGACCGGGTGGGCGGGGACGTCACGATCCGCTCGTGCCCGAAGCGCGAGGCGGAGGAGCTGTTCGAGGCCACGGTGCGGTACTGGCGGGGCTGGCTGTCGGCGTCGAAGTACCGCGGGCGCTGGCGCGAGATGGTGCACCGGTCCGCCCTCACCCTGAAGCTGCTCACCTACGCGCCGACCGGCGCGATCGTCGCGGCCCCGACCACCAGCCTGCCCGAGCAGATCGGCGGCGAGCGCAACTGGGACTACCGGTACGTCTGGGTCCGGGACGCGGCCTTCTGCGTGTACGCGCTGCTCAGGCTCGGTTTCACCGACGAGGCCGAGGCCTTCACGCACTTCCTGTCCGACCGGGTGGGCCTGCGCCCCTGCCCGTCGGGCGGTCCGCTGCAGATCATGTACGGCATCGACGGGCGGAGCGAGCTGCCCGAGCGCGAGCTGAGCCACCTCGAGGGCTACCTAGGCTCGGCCCCCGTACGGGTGGGCAACGACGCCGTCAACCAGCTCCAGCTGGACATCTACGGCGCCCTCGTCGACTCGCTCTACCTCTACGACAAGTGGGGCCAGCCGATCTCCAGCGACCTCTGGGACACCGTCTGCGAGCTGGTCGACTGGGTCTGCGACCACTGGGACCAGCCGGACGAGGGCATCTGGGAGACCCGCGGCGGGCGGAAGAACTTCCTCTACTCGCGGCTGATGTGCTGGGTGGCGATCGAGCGGGCCATCCGGATGGCCAACCGCCGCGGCCTGCCCGCCGACATGCAGCGCTGGCCCCGGAACCGCGACATGATCTACCGGCAGATCATGAGCAAGGGCTGGTCGGTGGAGCGGAATGCGTTCGTCCAGCACGAGGACGACGACGTGCTCGACGCGTCCGTGCTGATGATGCCGCTCGCGAAGTTCATCTCGCCCACCGACCCGAAGTGGCTGTCCACGCTGGACACGCTCGGCGAGGTGCTGGTCTCCGACTCCCTGGTCTACCGCTACGACCCGCAGGCCAGTCCGGACGGGCTGCGCGGCGAGGAGGGCACGTTCTCGATCTGCTCCTTCTGGTACGTCGAGGCCCTGGCCCGGGCCGGCCGCCGGGACGAGGCGCGGCTCGCCTTCGAGAAGATGCTCACGTACGCCAACCACCTCGGCCTCTACGCGGAGGAGATCGGCCGCACCGGCGAGCAGCACGGCAACTTCCCGCAGGCCTTCACCCACCTGGCACTGATCAGCGCGGCCTTCAACCTGGACCGGGCGCTGGGCTGAGCACCCTCCGTGTGTCCTGCCCGCGTACGGTGCGGCGGCGGGGTCTGATGTCTCCGTGGCACAGCCTGAGAAGCCCGCGACAGCTGGGATCCCCGGGACAGCTGGAACATCTGAGGCGGGGGATCAGGGGCTCCGGCGGTATGCGCGCGACGGCCTGCTGATCCTCGCCGTCGCGGGCGTGTACTACGGGTCCGCCAAAGTCGGACTGCTGCAGGAGCTCGTCCGCGGGCAGGTCACCCCCTTCTGGCCGCCGACCGGCATCGCCCTCGCCTGCCTGCTGATCTTCGGTCTGCGCTGCTGGCCGGGGATCGTGATCGGCGCCCTCCTGGTCAATGTGCCGCTCGGCCCGGCGGGATGGGTGTTCGCGATCGCAGCGGGCAACACGCTCGCGCCCCTCGCCTCGTACGCACTGCTCCGCCGCGCCGGTTTCCGCATCGAGCTGGACCAGCTGCGGGACGCGCTGGCGCTGGTCTTCCTCGGCGCCCTGCTCGGCATGCTGGTCAGCTCGACCCTCGGCAGCAGCGTGCTGGTGATCTCCGGGGCGCTGCCGGCGGACGAGTTCTGGCCCGCGTGGTCGGTGTGGTGGACGGGCGACGCGATGGGTGTGCTGGTCGTGGCCCCCCTGCTGTTCGTCCTGCGCACGGCGCGGCCGGGGCGCGTCCCCGCCTGGCGGTGGGCGGAGGCGGCGGTGCTGCTCGCGGGTGCGGCGGCGGTGGAGCTCGTGGCGCTGACCGGCACGCTCGACGTGCTCTTCCTCGTCTTCCCGTTCCTGATCTGGGCCGCCCTCCGGCTCCAGCTCCCTGGGGCCGCGCCGTGTGTCCTGATCGTCTCCCTGCTCGCGATCGTCGCGGCGGGGAACAACTCGGGCCCGTTCTCCGGGCACGATCTCCTCTCCCAGATGGTGACGTTGCAGGCACTCAACGGCTCGGCGGCGCTGACCGCCCTCCTGCTCGCCGCCATCGTCACCGAGCGGGACCGGACCCGCGAGAGGATCGAGGCGGTCTGCGTTCAGCTCGCCGAGGTGGTGGTCCGCCTCTCGCCGGGCGAGGACAAGCGGGCCTGAGGCCCCCGCTAGTCGATGCGCTGCTGTATCGCATCCAGGCAGCGGCCCAGCGCCGCGTCCGCCTCCGGCCCGAAGGCGGCGTGCGCCAGGATCTGGGCGAGCAGACCGAGCCCGGCGACCAGGTCGTCGTCGGAACTCGTCTCCAGGATCGCCCTGGCCCCGTCGTCGTCATCCGCGAGCAGAGCCCGCGTGAGCGCTGTCGCAGCGGCGAGCTGGTCGTACGTCGTGGCGTCCATCCGGATCATCTTCTTCGGACTACGAGTCCAGTGTTACGCCGATGCGCTGCCGCCTGCGATGGCCCCACGACCTCGTTCGCCTCGTTGTCACCTCACTTCTTCTCGTCGGCCGGGCCGATGTGCTCGCCCGGCGTCGCGAGTTCCTCGACCGCCCCTGCGGTGACCACCGCCCCAGTGGACTTCCTGCCGCGACGCAGCCTGCCCTCCAGCCAGGTCGCGAAGGTGGTGAGCGCGAAGTTCAGCAGGACGAACATGACGGCGACGACGGTGAAGCTGGCGATGGTGTTCGCACCGTAGTTCGCGCTCATCGGGCGGACCGATGCGAGCAGTTCGGAGAAGCCGAGCAGCGCGCCGCCGAGGGCGGTGTCCTTCACGATGACCACCATCTGGCTGACGATCGCCGGCAGCATCGCGGTTACCGACTGCGGCAGCAGTACGTACCGCATGGTCTGCCCCTTGCGCATGCCGATCGCCTTGGCCGCGTCGGTCTGACCTGTGGGCAGGGAGAGGATGCCGGCCCGCACCACCTCGGCGAGCACCGAAGCGTTGTAGAGGACGAGACCGGTGACCACGGCGTACAGCGGCCGGGTGTCAGGGCTGATGTCGGTGTACCGGGCGTACGCCGCGTTGGCGAAGAACATCAGGATGAGCACGGGGATGGCGCGGAAGAACTCCACGACGCCGCCGGCCACGCCGCGCACCCACCAGTGGTCGGAGAGCCGGGCGATACCGAAGAGCGCTCCGAGAGGCAGCGCGATGACCATGGCGAGGGAGGCGCTCTTCAGGGTGTTCTCGAGCCCTGGCCAGAGGTACGTCGACCAGGCGCGGGAGTCGGTGAAGAACGGCTTCCACTTGACCCATTCGAGCTGGTTCTTGTCGGCGAGACTCTGGAGCACCCACCAGATGAGCGCCGCGAGGGCGACGAGGAACACCACCGTGTACAGGACGTTTCGCCGCTTGGCGCGCGGGCCCGGGGCGTCGTACAGGACGGAGGTCATCGCTTCACCGCCACCTTCTTGCTCACCCAGCCGAGGATCAGACCGGTCGGGAGGGTCAGGCAGATGAAGCCGAACGCGAAGATGGCGGAGATGAGAAAGAGCTGAGCCTCGTTCTCGATCATTGTCCGCATCAGCAGCGCGGCCTCGGCGACACCGATTGCGGCCGCCACCGTGGTGTTCTTGGTCAGCGCGATCAGCACGCTCGCCAGCGGACCCACCACCGAGCGGAAGGCCTGCGGAAGGATGATCAGCCACAGCACCTGGGTGAAGTTCAGGCCGATGGCGCGCGCCGCCTCCGTCTGACCGACGGGGACCGTGTTGATGCCGGACCTCACTGCCTCGCAGACGAAGGCGGAGGTGTAGACGGTCAGGCCGAGCACGGCGAGCCTGAAGTTGATGGTCTCGAAGTCGTCGGCGCCGAGGCTGACGCTGAGCGTCTGGAAGAGGCCGAGCGAGGTGAAGACGATGATCACCGTCAGCGGAATGTTCCTCACGATGTTGACGTAACCGGTGCCGAAGGCGCGCATCAGCGGCACCGGGCTGACCCTCATGGCAGCCAGGAGCGTTCCCCAGATCAGGGAGCCGATGGCGGAGTAGACGGTGAGCTGTACCGTCACCAAGAAGGCCCCCAGCAGGTCGTAACCCTCAAGAAAGTCGAACACGATCTCCCGCACTTCCGCGTGTGTGGAGGGCGTGGCGCGCCGCCTTTCGTGGGCGGCGCGCCGGTAGTGCTCTGTTTCAGCCGGAGCTTCAGCTGACGATGTTGCCGATCTTCGGGGCGGGCTCGTTCTTGTAGTTGGCCGGGCCGAAGTTGGCCTTCACGGCCTTGTCCCACGTGCCGTCCGCCACCATCTTCTCCAGTGCCGTGTTGATCTCGTTCTTGAGTTCGCTGCCCTTCTCGACGCCGATGCCGTAGTTCTCGTTGCTCAGCTTGAAGCCGCCCAGCTTGAACTTGCCCTTGAACTCCGCCTGCGCGGCATAGCCGGCCAGGATCGAGTCGTCGGTGGTCACGGCGTCGATGACCTGGTTTTCCAGGCCGGTCAGGCACTCTGAGTAGCCGCCGTACTCCTGCAGCTGGGCCTGCGGCGCAAGCTCCGTCTTGACGTTCTGCGCGGAGGTCGACCCGGTGACCGAGCAGAGCTTCTTGTCGTTCAGGTCCGCGGGCTCGGTGATGGAGTTGTCGTCCGCCCGGACCAGGATGTCCTGGTGTGCCAGGAGGTAGGGGCCGGCGAAGTCGACCTTCTCCTGACGCTCCGGGGTGATCGAATAGGAGGCCGCGATGAAGTCGACGTCGCCACGCTGGAGCAGCGTCTCGCGGTCGGCACTCTTGGCTTCCTTCCACTCGATGTCGCCGGGCTGGTAGCCGAGCTCCTTGGCAACGTACGTGGCAACGTCGACGTCGAAGCCGGTGTACTTGCCGTCCGGAGTCTGCAAGCCGATGCCCGGCTGGTCGAACTTGATGCCGACCGTGATCTTCTCGCCGTCGCCCGCACCGCCGTTGCCTCCGTCATCGCCGCAGGCCGAGGCGGTCAGGGACAGCGCGACCGCAGCGGCGGCCGCAAGGGAGACCTTATGAAGTTTCATGGTGAACTTCCCCAGGGATTGACGTGTGGAGATTGATCTGCCGAGCGGGACGGGTTCACGGCGTCGGGCTCAGTGGTGAAGGATCTTCGACAGGAAGTCCTTGGCACGGTCGCTGTTCGGGTTGCTGAAGAACTGGTCGGGCGTCGTCTCCTCCACGATCCGTCCGTCCGCCATGAACACGACACGGTTCGCAGCCGAGCGGGCGAATCCCATCTCGTGTGTGACGACGACCATGGTCATTCCGTCACGGGCGAGCTGCTGCATCACCTCCAGCACCTCATTGATCATCTCGGGGTCGAGCGCCGAGGTCGGCTCGTCGAAGAGCATGATCTTCGGGTCCATGGCCAGAGCTCTGGCGATCGCCACGCGCTGCTGCTGGCCGCCGGAGAGCTGCGCGGGGTACTTGTCCGCCTGATCGGCGACACCCACCCGCTCGAGGAGCGAGCGTGCCCGCCCCACTGCCGCCTTCTTGTCCTTCTTGCGAACCTTGACCTGGCCCAGCATCACGTTCTCCAGCACGGTCTTGTGCGCGAAGAGGTTGAAGGACTGGAAGACCATGCCCACATCGGCCCGCAGACTGGCCAGCTCACGGCCCTCTGCGGGCAGCGGCCTGCCGTCGATGGCGATCCCGCCCGAGTCGATGGTCTCCAAGCGGTTGATGACACGGCACAGCGTGGACTTTCCACCCCCGGAGGGCCCGATGACGACGACAACCTCGCCACGGGCGATGGTCAGGTCGATGTCCTGGAGCACATGCAGCGCGCCGAAGTGCTTGTTGACCTTGTTCATCACGACCAGGGCACTCTCCATGCCCGGCACGGCATCTTCCTTGGTCACTGATACTCCGCTCATCGGCTCCTTACTCCGTCCTCCTCGAGTCGGTCGCACACTGACGACCAAGCACGAAGCGGGTGCAGCAGCGGGGAAGCCACGGTCAGGGAACGAGGACTGACCGAGGCGTCCTGGACCTCCCATGGGATGGAGCGCTTACTCGATCCGGAAGAATGCAGCGCTATGTCAATATTTTGGCCCCTATGGGGCGGTATGTGAGCCCGCCACGCTGAAAATGAGCTGGTCCGGGAGCACCGCCCATGCGCGGGTGAGGACTGCGGGACATCGTGGAGCTCGGTCCGTACGGGCGTCGTCGCCCTCGGTCATCCCGCCCGTGTGTTCCGCTCGCACCGGGAGGGCCGATGTCCACCGGATGCACCCGATCCCGACGGGCTGCTGAGGCGCCGCCCCGACACCGGTTGCCCGTGCCGTTGATGTCGGATCTGGATGTCAAAGACCCCCGCCAAGATCGGCTGGGGGTCTTTGTGCCGGTGGGCACAGACGGATTTGAACCGCCGACATCTGCTTTGTAAGAGCAGCGCTCTACCACTGAGCTATGCGCCCTGGGATGAGCTGACAGACTACATGGCCCGCACACCCGGGCCGCAAACCAGTACGTGTCGGGAGCACGGGGAACCGGCAACTGTCCGGCTCGTGTGTTCGTCATTACCTGGTGGGAGAATGACTGCGGGCCTTACGGGGTGGATCAGGGCACGGGAGAGGGATGTGACGGCGAGAGACGCGCAGCCGTACACGCGGCCGGCACGCCGCCGTCGTCGTACCGACCGTGGGCCCGGTCAGGGTGGGCGCGCCGAGCGGAACGGCCGGGCCGGAAGTGCCGGGCGTGATGTGCTGGCGCTGCTCGTCCTGCCGGTGGTGCTGCTCGCCGCCGCCGCGCCCGCGTCGTTCGCCGGTGGGGCCAATCGCCGCTGGTGGGGCCGGGGCGAGAGCCAGCGGGCGGATGCGCAGGCCGCGAAGGACGCGGCGGCCGCGGCGTTCTATGAGCTCGACACCGCGCAGCGCGACCTGCGGATCTCCATCGAGACGATCACGGCGGTCGACAACTCCCCCGGTGCCCGGAAGGCCGCCGAGGACTTCCACGCGCTCGGCCGCCGCATCGACCAGGCCAGCCACGACTACATCACCGCCGTCGACGCCCACGACCTGGACCGTGTGGACCTCGAGGCCTCCGCTGCCGCCCGCGCCCGTACGGACCTGGCCCGGGCCAAGGACGAGCTGGAGCGGGTCAAGGGCGATCTCGACCGCTTCGCGGAGGGTCTCGGACCGCTGCTGCAGCAGGCCGAGACCCAGCTCGCCCGGCTCGCCCCGGCCGTCGAGCGGGCCCGCCAGGCGCTGCTCGCGGCGACGAACGCGCTGGACGCCGTACGGGCCAAGGGCCTGCGCGCGGACGAGCTGGCCGCCCGGCTCGCCGCGCTCTCCCCCGAGCTGACCAAGCTCAACCAGGGCGCGGGCCGGCATGGCGTGCAGGAGACGCTCCGGCGCGCGGACCAGGTGCTGCGCGAGGCCGAGACGGTGCGCAGCGAGGCCGAGCGGCTGCCGGAGCGGGCCGCCGAGACCGACAAACGGCTCGTCTCGCTCCGCACCCGCGCGCAGGCGCTGACCACCCGGGCGACCGGGGTCGAGCCCGTCCTGAGCGAGCTGCGCCGCCGGTATGCGGCCGCGTGCTGGCAGGACCTCCAGCCCGTGCCCGAGCAGGCGGCGCGGTCCGTCACGCAGGCGGAGGAGAAGCTGAAAGAGGCGCAGAAGGCACGTGAGGAGCAGCGCTGGCCGGACGCGACCGCGCTGCTCAGTACGGTCCGGGCGCTGCTGAACACGACGGACGAGGCGGTGTCGGCGGCCGGCGAGCGGCTGCGGCGGCTCAACGAGGTCTCGTACGACCCATCGAAGGAGATCGAGCGGACCCGGTTCGCGATCCGGGACGCGCAGCGGCTGGCGATGGCCGGGCGCAGCACCCCGGACCCGCGGCACGCGGGTCCGCTGGACGAGTCCGTGCTGCGGCTCGAGCGGGCCGTGGTGGGGCTGGAGGGCCGGCACCCGGACTACTGGCGCTTCCTGACCGAGACGGAGGCCGTCCGGCAGACCGTCGCGCGGGTGGTGAGCGAGATCCGCGAGGACCGGGGCGCGGGCCGGGCCTGACCGCTGGCGCTCGCCTCCGTACGGACGGATCCTGGGTACATGGCCAGCAGCCACGCCGGCCGCCCCCTCCGCGGCGGCCGAGGCACGCGCCGCTTCCCGGCGGGCCGCGGCCCCGCGGGCCGCTTCCCCGAGCGGCTCGCCAGGCGGACGCGGCTCGACGAGCACCTGCCCGTGGACCACAGGCTCAGCACCGTCTACCGCATCGGTGCGGGCCTGATGGGCCTGGTCCTGCTCGCCTTCGGCATCCTCGGGCTGATCGGCAAGGTGGGGTTCTTCGACACCGGCGGCGACACCGTGGCCGGGCTGAACACGAACGGCGCGCTGAGTGTGCTGTCGATCGTCGTCGGGGGCGTGCTGTTCGGCGGGATGGTGATCGGCGGCAACTTCGCCTCATCGCTCAACATGTGGTTCGGGGTGGCGTTCCTGCTGAGCGGGTTCTTCAACCTCGCGCTGCTGGAGACCGACTACAACTTCCTGGCGTTCCGGCTCCAGAACGTCCTGTTCAGCTTCGTCTTCGGCCTGCTGCTGATGACCTTCGGGATGTACGGGCGGGTGAGCGGCCACTTGCCGCACGACAATCCGTACTGGCGGGCCCGCCACCCCGGCCAGGTGGCCCATGAGGAGCAGGCGGCGCTGCGCGCCAGGGCGAAGCGGCTGGCCATCCAGGCGCAGCAGCAGGAGCGGGAGCCGCCGCGGCCGCCGCTTCGGCCGCCGTTTCGGCCGCCGGAAGATCGCGGGGGCGACCGCGCGACGGGACACCGCTAATCTGTCGCCATGCCCCGTTACGAGTACCGCTGCCGGTCCTGCGGCACCACCTTCGAGCTGAGCCGCCCGATGGCCGAGTCCTCCGCGCCCGCCACGTGCCCGGACGGCCACGAGGACACCGTCAAGCTGCTGTCCACCGTCGCCGTGGGCGGCAGCGCAACCGCCGCCCCGGCGCCCAGCGGCGGGGGTGGGGGCGGCGGCGGGTGCTGCGGAGGCGGCTGCTGCGGCTGACCGGCGCGGGCTGCTGCGAGCTGACCAGCGCGGGTGCACCGCGCCGGACCGCCGTATCAGCGCTTGCGGGCCAGTGTCAGGCCGTCCGCGACCGTGAGCATCACCGACTCCATCCGCGCGTCGGCGGTGACATGGTCGTTGAACTCCCGGATCGCACCGGCCCGTCCGGTCGCGGACGGGTCCAGCACGCGTCCGCCCAGGAAGACGTTGTCCACCACGATCAGCCCGCCCTCCCGCATCCGCGGTACCAGCTGCTCCCAGTACGGGACGTAGTTCTCCTTGTCCGCGTCCACGAACGCCAGGTCGATGTGCGGCTCCTCGGGCATCGCGCGCAGCGTCTCCAGCGCCGGGCCGATCCGCAGCTCGATCCGGTCCGCGACCCCGGCCTTGGCCCAGGCCTCCCGCCCGTACGCCGTCCACTCCTCGGAGATGTCGCAGGCGACGAGCCTGCCGCCGGCGGGCAGCGCCTGCGCCATGGACAGCGCCGACAGGCCGGTGAAGGTGCCGACCTCCACGACGTGCCGCGCGCCTGTCAGTCGTACGAGGAAGGCCAGCAGCGGCGCCTGCTCCTCGGCGACCTGCATGCCCGCGGCATCGGGCAGTTGCTCACGCGTGGTCGTGATGAGCGCCTGCTGAACCGCGTCCAGCGGCGGGTTGTGCGCCAGGACGTACTCATACAACTCGGGCGTGACCGGGGTGTTCTTGGTGTGGTGCGGGACCGCGGTGCCGGAGGAGTCCGAGGAACCTGAGGAGCTGGAAGAAAGGTTGGCCATGCCCGCCATCCTGGCTCAGCCTGCGGCCGCCCGCAGCATGGATCGGACGATCTCCTCCCCCGCCGCGACGCCGCGCTCGGCCAGGGCCGTGACATGGGGTGCCGTCCAGCCGGTTTCGGCCAGCTCACCGTGGCCCGGCCGCCAGCCGCGGTCCGCAGCCTGGAGCAGGTCCGCGTCCAGGAGCGAGTCGCCGGCCGCGAGGACCTCCGCGGCTCCGGTGCGGCGTGCGATCTCCGCGACCGCCGCGCTCTTGGTGAGCGGTTTGGGGACCGCGTAGACCTTGCGGCCCTGCAGCGAGACCGTCCAGCCGCGCTCGTCCGCCCAGGCCGTGAGGTCCTTGACCCAGGTGTCGGGGAGGAGGGCCCGGTCGACGACGAGGTACGCGAAGAGGTCCTCGGCGACCCGCTCCTTGAGCAGCCAGGCCGGGTCGGCGGCGCGTACGAGATGCTCGCGGACCTCGGCGAGCGGCGCGCAGCCCGCGGCGAGGGTCTCCCGGACCCGGGCGAGCCAGTCCGGGTCGGACTCGCCGTCGACGAGGAGGTGCCCACCGTTCGCGCAGATCGCGTAGCGCGGGGCGGGGCCGGGGAGGTGGATGCGGCCGTACTGCTCGCGGGTCCTGGTCGTCGTCGGGACGAAGACGGTCTCGCGGGCCAGCCGGTCGAGGAGGGCCGCGGCCGTCTCCGTCATGTAGGACAGCGGCTTGCGCTCGTAGACCTCGACGCACAGCAGGCGGGGCGCCCGTGCGTCCGGCATGTCGAGGGCGAGGGCGGCGGAGGAGTAGATGAGCGTGCGGTCGAGGTCGCTCGCAAGGACCATGTTCCCTGCGTTCACCGTGCTCACTGCGCGCTCACCGCCTTGCCGTCGGTGCCGGTCGCCCCGCGCGTGTAGCGCGGGTGGATGAGGCCGACGCAGGTGTAGGGCAGGCCGTCGACCTCATCGACCGGTACGCCCCGCTGGTCGGCGAGGAGCCGTACGTGATCGAGGTCGGCGCCCGCCCCGCGCCGCGCGAGGATCCGCCACGGCACGCGGCGCAGCAGCACGCGCGTCGTCTCGCCGACGCCGGGCTTGACGAGGTTGACGTCGTGAATGCCGTACTCCCCGCTGATCCGCTCGACAGCCGCCCACCCCTCCCACGTGGGCGTACGGTCCGCCGCCAGGAGCTCCTTGACGTCCACGGCGACGTCGTCCGCGACCTCGTCGAAGCGGGCCGCGACGGTGTCGAGGAAGAAGCCGGAGACATCGGCGTCCGCCAGCTCGCGGTAGAACTTCGCGCCGTGGAACTGGTCGGGGCCGACGAGGTCGGCGCGCAGCACGGTCCGCGAAATCAGGCCGGAGACCGTGGAGTTGAGGCAGGCCGAGGGGATGAGGAAGTCCTCGCGCGTGCCGTACGTGCGGACGCAGCCGCCGGGGTCGGCGAGGACGGCGATCTCCGGGTCGAAGCCGGGGAAGTCCCCGAGGGCCTCGGCCAGTTCGCGGGTGATCGCGCCCTTGCCTGTCCAGCCGTCGACGAAGACGGCATCGGCCGGGTCGTGACGGTCGGCGAGCCAGCGCAGGGCGGTGGTGTCGATGCCGCGGCCGCGGACGATGGAGATGGCGTAGTGCGGGAGGTCCAGGCCGTGCGCGTGCTGCGCCCAGCGGCGCATCAGGACGCCGACGGGCGTACCGGCGCGGGCCAGCGAAACGAGGACCGGGCTCGGGGACCGCTCGGCCAGGACGGTCTCGGTGACGGTGCCGACGGCGCGCGCGATCCGGGCGGCGGACGTGTCGAGCGCAGCCCGGAACAGCTCCTGGTACTGGGCGCTGGGCTGGTACTCGACGGGCAGCGACTCGGCGTAGTGGGCACCCCCGCGCTGGATGGCCTCCTCGCGCTCCTCGGTCGGGGCTTCGAGTTCGACGCCGGAGAAGTCCTGGAGCAGCCAGCCGACTTCGTCCGGGGCGTAGGAGGAGAAGGCGGGGCCGCGGAGCGGCTCGGAGAGCGTGGGGCCGCGGAGCGGCTCGGAGAGCGTGGGGCCGCGGAGCGGCTCGGAGAGCGCGGGCATGGGTGGCACCTGTGGTTCCGGTTGTGCTTCCGGGACATGGCTGGGCACGACGGCGAGCAGGACGCGGCCGGTGTGCGCGGCGAGCCGGTCGAGCAGGCCGCCGGGGGCGTGGAGTGCGGGCGTGTCGGCGGCGGAGTCGACGACGGCGACGATCGCCTCGAAGCCGGCGCCCGCGACGTTGTAGGCGTAGCGGTCGCCGGGGCCGTCCGCCGGGTCGTCGTGCGCGGGGAACGACAGCCGCGTACGGATCGCGTAGCCGGGATCGTCGACCGCCAGGACGGGCGACCGCGTGGTGGTCGAGAACCGCACCTCGGCCCGGCCGCCGAGCTCGGCTTCCAGCGCTTGAGCGATCCGCAGGGGCGCGTACATCAGCTCCTCGAAGCCGAGAACGAGCGCGCGCGGCGCGGCCTCCGGCGCGGGCTGGGGCCGGGCGGTGGCCGCACCTGACGCGGTCGCGCCCGGACGCGCCGCGCCGCCGCCGGAACCGTCCGGTCCGGCCCGCAGCGCGTCGGCGATACGACGCGCCATGCCGGGCAGCGCCGCCTCCAACGCGGCGCGGTGCTCCGGCGTGAAGCCGTGCCGCCCGCCGTCGGGCAGCCCGTCGGGCCAGCAGAGATCGACGCGCTCGGCCCGCGGGCGCGCCAGCGGGCGGGCCATCGGACGGGCCATCGGACGGGCCATCGCCGACTCGTCCGAGCCGGTCGCGCCCGGACGCGCTGAACCGCGGCCCTCAGCGGCAGCAGGAGCGACGGCCCCCGCCACCGGCGCGCGGCGGTCCGCGGCGGCCGACGTGGCCGCACCCCGCGGCCCATCCAAACCGAAGACGCCCTCGCCCGCGCCAAGCGCACCCTCCGCCGCGGCGGCCGCCACCGCCGCGCGGCCGGTCACGCCCGAGTCCGCGCCTCCGGCCGCAGCGAACGTGGCGGAGCCCGCGGCTCCGTCGTCCGGCCCGCCGGAGACCGCACCCACGGCCGTCGTGCCCCCGGCCGCGGTGGCAGAGGCCCCCCCGGCCTTGGTGGCGGCTCGCGCCGCCGCGGCTTCGTGCTGCTCGACCAGGGCCTGGCCGCGCACCAGGACGTCGTCCGGGAGCCGTACCGTGCCCGCCGCCGAGGCGATCAGGTCGACGCGGGCGCCCAGTTCGCCCGCGAACGCGTCCAGGCGGCCCCGGTCCTCGGCCGAGCGCATGTCGACGAGCGCCACGATCACGTACCGCTCCCGCGGGAAGCGCGCGTGCAGCGCGCTGATCGTGTTGAGGACGGTGTTGCCGGTCGAGAACTCGTCGTCGACCAGCACCAGCGGCCCGTCGCCGCTCAGCAGCGCCCGGTCCTCGGGCAGCAGCAGGTGCGAGGTCGCGTGGCTGTGGGACTCCTCGAAGCCGCCCGCCGGGTCGACGCCGGTCACGGGACGCCGCGTCGAGTGCAGATAGGGCGCGAGCGCCAGGCCGTCCGCGACGCTGTGGCCGAGGCCGGTCGCCGTCTCCGCGTAGCCGAGGACCACGGCGCGCGCCGCCGCCTCGTCGCCCAGCAGCTCCCGCACCCGCTCGCCCAGCCGCAGCCCCGCCCCGTATACGGTTCCGGGCCGCTGCGGCACGTGCTTGCCGAGGACGTTCGACACGAGGAGATGGGCGCGCTTCTTGTTGCGCCGCAGGGCCAGCCCGAGCATGTCGGTCAGTTCCGGATCGCCCGCGAGCCCGACGCCCAGCCGGTCCGCGACCCACTGCCCCGACCACACCATGCCGTGCCCGTCCCTCGTCTCGCCCATGCCGTCCATGTCGTCTTTCACTCGGTCATGCCCCTGGTCACACGCTCACTTCAGCCCGGCCGCGAGCAGTTCGACGAAGCTCACGTCCTCCCGGGCCACGCCGAAGACCTCGGCCCGCAGCAGCGTGCGCTCCGCCCACGCGCGGTGCGGTTTCACCTCGTTCATCTTGTTGGTGTACGCGGAGCGCACCACTCCGCCGCCGAGCCGTTCCGGCTTGAGGATGTCCGCCGCGTCCGTGAACTCCTCATGGCTGACCACGGACAGCGCATGCACGGGCGTGACGTGCGAGGGGTGGATGCAGGTCTTGCCCTGCAGGCCGTTGGCCCGGTCGAGTTCGATCTCGCGCAGCAGGCCGTCCATGTCGTGCTCGATGAGGGCGGTGCGCAGGTGCTCGGCGCGCCCGGTGAAGGGGCTGCGCCGCAGCTGCGGCTTGAACATCCGCTCCTGGACGCGGAAGTACTCCCAGACGGGGCCGGTGACGGTGAAGCCGGTGCCGTCGGCACGCCCCAGCGTGTTCACGACATCGGCGATGACGGAGGCGACGATCTGGACGTCGTACGCGGTCATGTCAGGGGCGCGGCGCAGCCCGTACGCCGAGCAGAAGTCGGTGACCCCGAGCCGGAGGGCCAGGACGCGGTCGCGGTACTTGTCGACGGTCCGCTTGATGCCGCCGAGTGCATCGACGCGGCTCTCCAGGTGCAGCAGTTCAGGCGATTCGAGGACGGGCATCGCGTAGAGCCGCTGGCCGCTCGCCGATTCGGCCGCTGCCAGCGCCTCGAGGAAGGGGACGCCGCGCTCCTCGGTGAACTTCGGCAGTACGAATCCGGACAGGTGTCTCGCGGCGGGGCCGAGCCTGGCGGCCAGGTCGGGAATCTGGCCGGGCTCGCGGACCCGGATGAAGAGCAGCGGCAGGTCCCGGCCACGCCGGTCGAGCTCGGCGAACTGCCGCATCAGGTTCTCCTCGGCGGCCGGCACGTCGGCGTCGTCGATGGAGTCCTCCAGGCACAGCACCATGGACACGACACCGTGGGCGGCCTGTTTGAGCACGTCGTCGGCGAGCCGGGGGCGGGTAGCGGGGCTGTAGAGCGTGGCGCCGAGGGCGACGGCGAGCGTGCGGGCCGGGGAGTCCGCGGAGAACTCCACCGGCTGCCGGTGGAACAGGCCCTCCCGGACCTCGGGCGGAACGTGCCCGAAATGACGCATATATCTCCCCGTGCTGCCGACCCGGCCATGACGTGATCTGGCCGGTTATCGTACGTGCGGGCAGCGGTCAAAAGTTCCCCAAGCGCGTGAAAATCAAGTAACTCGCGTGCATCGGTGCGGTTGCCCGGGCGCAGGAAACCGCCGGGCGTCCCGGGGCTTTCGGCGGCCCCGCGTTGTCGTGCCCATCACCGGGAAGGCAGGATTGCGGGCATGACGCACGCGATGCTGAAGGGGTCCAACATCCCACTCGAGGCCACCGCCGTACGGGTCGTGCTGCGCTGGACCCCGGGTCCCGACGTGCCCGACGTGGACGCGTCGGCCCTGCTCCTGGCCTCCGACGGCCGCGTGCGCTCGGACGAGGACTTCGTCTTCTACAACCAGCCGCGCCACCCGTCAGGGCTGGTCCGGCACCTGCCGAAGAAGCGGCTGGCGGACGGCCTTACGGACACGGTGGAAGCGGACCTGGCCGCGCTGGAGCCCTCGGTCGAGCGGGTGGTGCTGGCGGCGTCGGCGGACGGCGGGGCTTTCGGTCCCATACGGGACCTGCGCGTGCTGCTGTACGACGCGGGGGCGGGAGCCTCTGACGGCGGCGAGCCGATCGCGACGTTCGACGTACGGCCGGAGACGGGCGATGAGTCGGCGCTGATCTGCGGCGAGCTCTACCGGCGCGGGGACGCCTGGAAGTTCCGGGCCCTCGGGCAGGGATACGAGACGGGACTGGTCGGTCTGGCCACGGAGTTCGGCATATCCGTGGACGAGGGCGAGACGACCGCGGGCGGGCCGGAATCCGAGCCCCAGGCGTCCCAGTCGCCCCAGTCGCAGGTCTCCGCGCCCGAGTCACACCAGCCCCGCGCGCAACCCGAGCCTCAGCCGGAACCCGAGCCTCGCCGCCAGGCCCCGGATGCCGTCACCGAGCCGGTCCAGCCCGGCTACGGCTACCCACTGCCCCCGCCCGCTCCGCCCCAGCAGCCCGCGTACGGCTACCCCCAGCAGCCCGCCTACGGCTACCCGCAGCATCCGGCGCCCGTCTTCGTACTGCCGCCCCAGGGACCGCAGTTCCAGAAGAACCGGTGACATCCCGGAGGCAGCGAGGACAGTGGAGGTACGGGATGTGCGGGGGCCGCGCGGCTCAGACCTTGGTCTTGTACCCGCGGCCCCACTGGAGCCCCCACCCGTAAAGCCGGTCGAGCTCCGCCTGGAAGCCGTAGACGTACTTCACCTCGCGCCGGACCGTCAGCTCGCCCTTGTTGTTCTCGATCAGCACGACGGCGCAGGAGCGGGCCTGCGGGGCACGCTCGTCGAGCCCGATCTCGATCCGCGGGCCGTTGCTCGGAAAGAGCGTCACGATGGCGTGGGTACGGTCGAAGGCCGGGGTGCCGTCGTAGATGTAAACGAAGATCAGCAGCCGCTTGATGTCGTCCCGGTGGTCCATGTTGATGTAGATGGTCTCGCCGGACGCCGAACCGAACCGGTCGTCGCCGCTGAGCTTCACATACGGCGGTGAGTTGAGGTCGCCGAAGAAGCTCCCGAGCGGCTGCACGACGCCCTTGCTGCCGTCCTTGAGCTCGTACAGGCAGGCCAGGTCGAGATCGATCTGCACCACCGCGGGCCCCTGGGCCTGCACCACCTCGGGCTTGAAGAGCTTCAGCGGATGGCGCAGCAGGCTGCCGCTCCGCCCGGGCCCGCCGATGTCGGAAGTCCGCATCCGCCAGGACAGGTTGACGCGCAGGTTGCCGGTGGCGGCGCCCTGCTTGGTGAGCGAGACGGTCGACCGTCGCTTCGTCAGCTCGATCGCGTTCGACGACGCGCTGCCGCTGTCGAATCCCTGCCGGTCGCCCCACCGCCAGTTGCTCCAGAACGACACCCTCTACCCCCACTTGTCGACGATCCCGGGCCCCAACCGATCGGGGCGGCCACCAGGCCCCGTGCCCCGTAGCCGCCCCGCATCAGAGAGCGTTCCTCATTCCCGCCGTGGTCACACTCCCGAGGTGACTTCGGACTTCTCCTCGGAGGCGTCGCCGCCCTCGCCCGCGAGGGCACGGTTGCGGCGCAGCGAGGACCAGAAGGACCAGGCGATGAGGGTGACACCGATGAGGCCGGTGACGATCTCGTTGACCTGGTACTGAATGGTGACGAGCAGGAGGACGGCGAGGGCGCCGATCGCGTAGTGCGCGCCATGCTCGAGGAAGACGTAGTCGTCGAGGGTGCCCTGGCGGACCAGGTAGACCGTGAGGGACCGGACGTACATAGCGCCGATGCCGAGGCCGAGCGCCATCCAGAAGATGTGGTTGGTGATGGCGAAGGCGCCGATGACACCGTCGAAGGAGAAGGACGCGTCCAGCACCTCGAGGTAGAGGAACATGAAGAACGCGGCCTTGCCCGCGAGGCCGACCATGGTGGGCTGCCTGCCCGCCTTCCTGGCCTCCTCCTCGGCCTCGTGCTCGCGCTCCTCCTCTTCCTCGAGCTTGTTCTCGAAGTGGCCGGAGAGGCCTCCCACGAGGAGGTATGTGATCAGGCCCGCGACTCCGGAGAGGAGGACGGTGGCCGACTTGTCGGCGTGGCCGGTGCTCACATGGGCGTTGGTGGCGATCGTCATCGCCGTCGCCATCAGGACGATCAGGGAGATGGTGACCGACAGCATGTCGAGCTTGCCCAGCTTGGCCAGCGGGCGCTCGATCCACCCGAGCCACTTGATGTCCCGGTCCTCGAAGATGAAGTCGAGGAAGATCATCAGCAGGAACATGCCACCGAAGGCGGCGATTGCCGGGTGGGCGTCAGTGACCAGGTCCTCGTAGCGGTTCGGGTCGTCGATCGCGAGATTGACGGCCTCGATGGGACCGACCTTGGCGCTGATCGCGACGATCACGACCGGGAAGACCAGGCGCATTCCGAAGACCGCGATGAGGATGCCGATGGTGAGGAAGATCTTCTGCCAGAAGGCGTTCAGCTTCTTCAGCACGCCCGCGTTGACGACGGCGTTGTCGAAGGAGAGCGAGATCTCGAGGACGGAGAGGATCAGGACGATCCCGAATGCCTCCCACCCCCAGCCCCACGCAGCGGCGGCGAGGCCGATCACCGTGACGGCGAACGACCAGCCAAAGGTTCTCAGAAGCACTGGCTACCCAATCGTGTTAGCGGGGTCCCCCGCGCGCAGTGCGCGGCTTTACGAAACATTGACCCCGAAGTCTAGAGCGATGCCGCGCAGCCCCGACGCGTACCCCTGACCCACCGCACGGAACTTCCATTCGCCGCCGTACCGGTACACCTCGCCGAAGATCATGGCCGTCTCGCCCGAGGCGTCCTCGCTCAGGTCGTAGCGCGCCAGCTCCTGGCCGTCCGCCTGGTTGACCACGCGGATAAAGGCATTGCTGACCTGGCCGAAGGTCTGGCCCCGGTTGTCCGCCTCGTGAATCGACACCGGAAAGACGATCTTGTCGACCTGCGTGGGCACCTTGGAGAGGTCCACCAGGATCGACTCGTCGTCACCCTCGCCCTCACCGGTGAGGTTGTCGCCGGTGTGCTCGACAGAACCGTCCGGGCTCTTGAGGTTGTTGTAGAAGACGAAGTACTCGTCGCCCAGTACGCGCCCCGACTGCAGCAGCAGGGCGCTGGCGTCGAGGTCGAACGGCGCGCCTGTCGTCGAGCGTGCATCCCAGCCCAGACCGACCATCACCTGCGTGAGATTCGGCGCGGCCTTGGAGAGGGAGACATTGCCTCCCTTGGCGAGCGTGACGCCCATGATCCTGCATCCTCCCCTGAGTGCTGTACTCCTCGATGCCCGGTGCCGCACCCCCGCGCGCGGCAGAGGGGTGCGGCACCGGGCGCGTGCGTCGCCCGCGGATCAGACGTTGACGCCGAAGTCCTGCGCGATGCCGCGCAGGCCCGAGGCATACCCCTGGCCGATCGCGCGGAACTTCCACTCCGCGCCGTGGCGGTACAGCTCGCCGAAGACCATGGCGGTCTCGGTCGATGCGTCCTCGCTCAGGTCGTACCGCGCCAGCTCCGAGTTGTCGGCCTGGTTCACCACGCGGATGAACGCGTTGCGGACCTGGCCGAAGCTCTGCTGGCGGGTCTCGGCGTCGTAGATCGACACCGGGAACACGATCTTGTGGACATCGGTCGGCACGGCGGCCAGGTTCACCTTGATCTGCTCGTCGTCGCCCTCGCCCTCACCGGTGATGTTGTCGCCGGTGTGCTCGACGGAGCCGTCCGGGCTCTTGAGGTTGTTGAAGAACACGAAGTTCTGGTCGGTCCCGACCTTGCCCTCGGCGTTCGCGAGCAGGGCGCTGGCGTCGAGGTCGAAGTCGGTTCCGGTGGTGGTGCGGGCGTCCCAGCCCAGACCGACGATCACCGCGGTCAGGTTGGGGGCTTCCTTGGTCAGCGAGACGTTGCCGCCCTTGCTGAGGCTGACTCCCACGAGTCCTCCCATTGAGATCGAGGAGCACTGCGTGCCCCCGTCGTGCGTTGGCATCGGATCAACGAACTGATCCTAGTGAGCGGTTCCCTGTCTGTCCCCGTACCACCTACAGGCTCTGCAGCGCCTTGACGTACTCGTTGAGATCACGGGCGTCGGGCAGGCCGTTGACGACAGTCCAGCGGACGGTTCCCTCCTTGTCGATGACGAAGGTGCCGCGGAGCGCGCAGCCCTTCTCCTCGTCGAAGACCCCATATGCGCGAGAGGCCTCGCCATGCGGCCAGAAGTCCGAGAGGAGGGGGTAGTCCAGTCCCTCCTTCTCGGAGAAGACCCGGAGCGTGAACGGGGAGTCGTTGGAGACGGCGAGCAGCTGCACGTCGCCGTTGACGAACTTCGGCAGCTCGTCGCGCAGGGCGCACAGCTCGCCGGTGCAGACGCCGGTGAAGGCGAAGGGGTAGAAGAGCAGCACGACGTTCTTCTCGCCCCGGAAATCGGAGAGCCGCACGGTCTCGCCGTGCTGGTTCTTCAGCTCGATGTCCGGAGCCTTCGCGCCGACCTCGATCGCCATGAGTCCTGGTCCCTCTCTCGAGAAGAGCCCGGCCAGGGGACACCGCGTGTCCGCCCGGCCGCCTGCGGGTTTGCGCGGCCAGTCTGTCACCGCGAGTGCACACCGGGACACAGCGCCCCCGGCGGCGGAGCCGCCGGGGGCGCTGAAGAGGTCGGATGGGGCCTGAACAGGCGTCCGCTGCTCCGAGACGGATGGTCCCGGGGCTGGCTCGGGGTCCGGGCTGGTCCTGGGGGTCCGGGGTCGGCCCGGGTCCGGGGCTGGTCCGGGTCCGAAAATCGGCCCTGGGGTCCGGGGTCGGCCCGGAACGCCTATCGCTTGCCCGTACGGGCAGCCTTCGGCGTGACCAGACGGCTGCCGGTCCAGTCCTTGCCCGCGTTGACACTGCTGGTCTGCGCCAGGCCGGCGGTCTGCGCGGCCTCGCCGATGTCGCTCGGCTCGACGTATCCGTCGCGCCCGGTCTTCGGCGTCATCAGCCAGACCGGGGATCCGGAATCGATCATCGTGGTGGCGTCCACCAGCGCGTCCGTCAGGTCGCCGTCGTCCTCGCGGAACCACAGAACAACGGCGTCGGCCACGTCGTCGTAGTCCTCGTCGACGAGCTGCTGGCCGGTGACGGCCTCGATGCCCTCGCGGAGCTCCTGCTCGACATCGTCGTCGTAGCCGATCTCCTGGACCACCTGCCCGGGCTGGAAACCCAGCCTTGCGGCAGGGTTGGTCCGCTCCTCCGCGTGGTCCGCGGTCGCGCTCACGGATTGCCTCCTGTCATTTCCTGCTGTCATGTCCTGAGGATGTCTGTCGCCTCGCGCGTGCGCGAGCCATTGGGCGTAGTCCACACGGGCCGGGCTGTTCGCGCAAGTACCCAGCCGCCGATCCCGCCCAAACGTTGACGTGTCGCCGCAACTCCCATCATGACGGAACGGGCGGGGGTGATTCACACCACACGATTCTGCCCGATTTGTAAGGTCATGGTCCCCCGCTGCGCCGTTCGGACGCGAATGAGGAAAGGCCAGGCGACGAACGGCCGTACGCCGGGCGCCGCCGCCGTGGGCGTAAGGTTGCGATTTGGCCGACTACCGATCGGCGACGCCGCGCGACGCCCCGTCTCACACAGTGGCGGTTACCGCCCGGTAGAGATGACGTTTCCGCCTTCTGAGGTACACGATGGAGGCGGCGCGACCCAGCAGAAGCTGAATCTGACCCGCGTGCAGAGCACGACCCCGAACAGCGAAGGAACAGCGTGGCTTCCGGATCCGATCGCAACCCGATCATCATTGGCGGCCTTCCCAGTCAGGTCCCGGACTTTGATCCCGAAGAGACCCGGGAATGGCTCGAGTCGCTCGACGCGGCAGTCGACGAGCGAGGCCGCGAACGTGCCCGCTACCTGATGCTCCGCCTGATCGAGCGTGCCCGCGAGAAGCGCGTGGCCGTGCCCGAGATGCGCAGCACGGACTATGTCAACACCATCGCGACCAAGGACGAGCCGTTCTTCCCCGGCAACGAGGAGATCGAGCGCAAGATCCTCAACGCGACCCGCTGGAACGCGGCGGTGATGGTTTCCCGCGCGCAACGCCCCGGTATCGGCGTCGGCGGCCACATCGCCACCTTCGCCTCCTCGGCGTCGCTCTACGACGTGGGCTTCAACCACTTCTTCCGCGGCAAGGACGAGGGCGACGGCGGCGACCAGATCTTCTTCCAGGGGCATGCCTCCCCGGGCATCTACGCCCGCGCGTATCTCCTGGACCGGCTGAACGAGCTGCAGCTCGACGCGTTCCGGCAGGAGAAGTCGAAGGCGCCCTACGGGCTGTCCAGCTACCCGCACCCGCGGCTCATGCCGGACTTCTGGGAGTTCCCGACCGTCTCCATGGGTCTCGGCCCGCTCGGCGCGATCTTCCAGGCCCGCATGAACCGCTATATGGAGTCCCGCGATATCGCCGACACCTCCAAGTCGCACGTGTGGGCCTTCCTCGGCGACGGTGAGATGGACGAGCCGGAGTCGCTGGGCCAGCTGACGCTGGCCGCGCGTGAGGGCTTGGACAACCTGACCTTCGTCGTCAACTGCAACCTGCAGCGCCTCGACGGCCCGGTGCGCGGCAATGGCAAGATCATCCAGGAGCTGGAGTCGGTCTTCCGCGGCGCCGGCTGGAACGTGATCAAGCTGGTCTGGGATCGCAGCTGGGACCCGCTGCTCGCCCAGGACCGCGACGGCGTGCTGGTCAACAAGCTGAACACCACCCCCGACGGCCAGTTCCAGACGTACGCCACCGAGACCGGTGCCTATATCCGCGACCACTTCTTCGGTGACGACCACCGCCTGCGCAAGATGGTCGAGGGCATGACCGACGACCAGATCCTGCACCTGGGCCGCGGCGGTCACGACCACAAGAAGATCTACGCGGCCTACGCGGCGGCCAAGGAGCACAAGGGCCAGCCGACCGTGATCCTCGCGCAGACCGTCAAAGGCTGGACGCTCGGCCCGAACTTCGAGGGGCGCAACGCGACCCACCAGATGAAGAAGCTGACGGTCGATGACCTCAAGCGCTTCCGGGACCGGCTGCACCTGCCGATCGCGGACAAGGAGCTGGAGTCCGGCGTCCCGCCGTACTACCACCCGGGTCCGGACTCGGACGAGATCCAGTACATGCACGACCGGCGCAAGCAGCTGGGCGGCTATGTGCCGACCCGCGTCGTGCGGTCGAAGCCGCTGAACCTCCCGGACGACAAGGCCTACGCATCGCTCAAGAAGGGCTCCGGCAACCAGCAGATCGCCACGACGATGGCGTTCGTGCGGCTGCTGAAGGACCTCATGCGGGACAAGGAGATCGGCAAGCGGTTCGTGCCGATCGCGCCGGACGAGTACCGCACCTTCGGTATGGACTCGCTCTTCCCGACGGCGAAGATCTACAACCCGCTCGGCCAGACCTACGAGTCCGTGGACCGCGAGCTGCTGCTCGCCTACAAGGAGTCGCCGACCGGCCAGATGCTGCACGACGGCATCTCCGAGGCGGGCTGTACGGCTTCGCTGATCGCGGCGGGCTCCGCCTATGCCACGCACGGCGAACCACTGATCCCGGTGTACGTCTTCTACTCGATGTTCGGGTTCCAGCGCACCGGCGACCAGTTCTGGCAGATGGCCGACCAGCTGGCGCGGGGCTTCGTACTGGGGGCGACCGCGGGCCGTACGACCCTGACCGGCGAGGGTCTGCAGCACGCGGACGGCCACTCGCAGCTGCTCGCCTCGACCAACCCGGCCGTCGTCGCATACGACCCGGCGTTCGGCTTCGAGATCGCCCACATCGTCAAGGACGGTCTGCGCCGGATGTACGGCTCGTCGGACGAGCACCCGCACGGCGAGAACGTCTTCTACTACCTCACCGTCTACAACGAGCCCATCCAGCACCCGGCCGAGCCTGCGGACGTGGACGCCGAGGGCATCCTCAAGGGCCTCTACCGCTTCAAGGCGGGCGAGAAGGGCGCCACGCCGGCGCAGATCCTCGCCTCGGGTGTCGCGGTGCCGTGGGCCATCGAGGCCCAGCGGATCCTCGCCGACGAGTGGAACGTCAAGGCGGACGTCTGGTCGGCGACCTCCTGGAACGAGCTGCGGCGCGACGCCGTGGAGGTCGAGGAGCACAACCTGCTCCACCCGGAGGAGGAGCAGCGCGTCCCGTACGTGACCCGGAAGCTGCAGGACACCGAGGGCCCGAAGGTGGCCGTGTCCGACTGGATGCGGGCCGTCCCGGACCAGATCGCGCGCTGGGTGCCGGGCACGTACCAGTCGCTGGGCGCCGACGGCTTCGGCTTCGCCGACACCCGTGGTGCGGCCCGCCGGTTCTTCCACATCGACGCCCAGTCGATCGTCCTGGGGGTGCTCACTGAGCTCGCCAAGGAGGGCAAGATCGACCGCTCGGTGCTGAAGCAGGCGATCGACCGCTACCAGCTGCTCGACGTGGCGGCGGCCGACCCGGGCGCCGCGGGCGGAGACGCGTAACTCCGCGGCAGCGCGCCGCAGGGAACACCGCGGGACAGCACAGCACTTCATAGCACTACCTCCTCGGCCCCGACCGGCTCGCCCGGCCGGGGCCGAGGAGTTCCGACGGGGTGCTTAGATGCCGGGTATGAAGGGGGAACCTGCACAGACGGGGTGGGAGCGGTACACGCAAGGACCGCTGCTCGGACTTGCGGTGCTGTTCGCCGTGGCGTACGCCGTGCCGGTCGTGAAGCCGGATGCGGGCGAACAGGTGCGGCAGCTCTGTCTGGTCGTCGAGTGGGTGGTGTGGGGTGCGTTCGCCGTCGACTACGCCGTGCGGCTGGTACGGGCGCCCGACCGCCTGGTGTTCGTGCGCAGCAATCCGCTGGCGCTGCTGGCCCTAGCCCTGCCGCTGGTCCAGCCGCTGCGGCTGCTGCGCCTGGTGGCGACCCTGCTGCTCGTCGGGCAGCGGGCCCGGATGGCATCGCAGGTGCGGCTGACGACGTACGTCGCCGGGTCGGTCGTCGGTCTGCTGATGTTCGGCTCGCTGGCCGTCCTGGAGGTGGAGCGGGGCTCTCCGGACGGGAACATCAAGAACCTGGGTGACGCGGTCTGGTGGTCCTTCACGACCATGACGACCGTCGGCTACGGCGACCACGCGCCGACGACCGGACTCGGGCGGATCCTCGCTGTCGGTCTCATGCTGTCGGGCATCGCTCTCCTCGGCGTGGTCACGGCGAACATCGCCGCCTGGTTCATAGCGCGCTTCGAGCACGACGACGCGGAGGAGCGACGGCAGACGGAGGCCATCGCGGCCCTGACCGCCGAAGTGCGGGCGCTGCGCGCCGAGCTGGCGGAACTGCGGCAGGCCGTCACCGTTCCCCCACCGTCTGCCGACGCCCCGGCAGCGAGCACCAGCGGTCAGCCATGAGCAGGGATGCCTGCGCGGCGACCGCCAGTACCCCGCTTCAGCGCCCGCTCAGCTCTCCCAGACCTTGAAAGCCCGTACCTGGTAAGGGGATTGGGGCACCCACGTGCCTCCGCCCGGATAGGTCTCGAACTCGCCCGTCTCGCCGCATTCGGCGCTCTGGTACGTGGTGACGGGCCGGCCGGTGCGGTTCGCCAGCGAGGCGGCCGTGGTGCCGCGGGGCAGGGGCACGCAGCTCTCGATGTCGATGTCCGAGAGCTCGTACGTACGGCTCGCGCCGCGGAAGTCGCTCTTCTGCCACAGACACAACTGGCCGGTGGCACAACTGCCGAGGCGCGGGGCGCCGGCAGCGGCCGGTGTCGCAGCCGTGGCAGGTGTCGCGGCCGCAGCCGCCGCGCCCGGATTCAGAGCCATGGCAGCGGCGGCCAGGGCGATTGCTACGGCGCTGGTGCTCGCACTGGACTTGATGGTGAAGGCGGTGGCGTTGCGCATCTGGATCACTCCCCCGTGTCGGACGGTTCTGCTTCTGTTACACCGCAGACTCGCCTCCGGTTCCCGGTCCCGCCAAGGGAGTTGATCAAACCGCCACCCTGATAGGGCAGACGCGGCGGAGGGGGCCGGGCGCTCGGCCCAGCCCCCTCCGCGTTGACGTGCGCGCCGGCCGGATGCCCCCCGGCTCGATGTGCCCCGCTCGCCTAAATGTGCCCCGCTCCCCCGCCAGGCTGCGTGTTCTCGCCGCGCTTGGTGAGGGTCGCCACCAGGGCCGCGAGGACCGCGACGATGCCGGCCACCGTGAACGACAGGCCCATGCCCGACACGAACGTGTCATGAGCGACGTCCGAGATCTTGGCTGCGACGCCCGGCGGGGTCTGTTCGCCGACCGGCGCCATGCCGACCGACACCGCGTCCGACGCCTTCGCCATCTGCTCCGGCGGAAGCGGCGGCAGCCCGGCCCCGGCCCAGTTCCCGGGCAGGTCGTTGTCCACCCTGGCGGCCATGACGGCGCCCAGCACGGCCGTACCGAGGCTGCCGCCGACCTGCATCGCGGCCTGCTGGAGACCGCCCGCGACCCCCGCGTGCTCGAGCGGGGCGTTGCCGACGATGACCTCGGTCGCGCCGACCATGACCGGGGCGAGGCCCAGGCCCAGGAGGGCGAACCACACGGACATCACGCCCGTTCCCGTGTCCACCTCGAGCGCGGACATGCCGAGCATCGCCACGGCCGTGCACACCATGCCGCCGACCAGGACGATCCGGGGGCCGAACTTGGTGATCAGCGCCCCCGCGAGCGGCGAGGCGACGATCATCATGCCGGTGAGCGGCAGCAGGCGCAGACCGCTGTCGACCGGACTCATGCCGTGCACGTTCTGCAGGTAGAAGGTGACGAAGAACAGCCCGCCCAGGAACGCGAAGGCCATGAGCACCATGAGGACCGTGCCCGCGGAGAGCGGCACGGACCGGAACAGCCCGAGCGGTATCAGCGGCTCGCTCACCCTGGACTCCCACAGCGCGAAGGCGATGAAGCCGACCAGGGCGAGTCCCAGGAAGAGCAGCGTCATCCCGTCGCCCCAACCCCACTCCGGGGCCTTGATGAGCGCCCAGATCAGCGAGAACATCGCCCCCGACAGCAGCACGATGCCGGGGATGTCGAAGGACTTGGCCGCGTTCTCTGCGCGGTGGTCCTTGAGGATGACCAGGCCGAGGGCGAGGGCGACGATGCCGACCGGCACGTTGATGAAGAACACAGACTGCCAGTTGACGTGCTCGACGAGCAGGCCGCCGATGATCGGTCCCGCGGCCGTGGAGGCGCCGATGACCGCACCCCAGATGCCGATCGCCATGTTGAGCTTCTCCGCGGGGAAGGTGGCTCGGAGCAGGCCCAGCGCCGCGGGCATCAGGAGGGCGCCGAACAGGCCCTGGAGAACGCGGAAGGCGACGACGGTGGCCACGCTGCCGGACAGCCCGATGGCGCCCGATGCGGCGGCGAAGCCGGCGATGCCGACGAGGAAGGTCTGACGGTGGCCGAAGCGGTCTCCGAGCTTGCCCGCCGTGATGAGCGCGACCGCGAGAGCGAGCAGATAGCCGTTGGTTATCCACTGGACATCGGCCAGGGATGCCTTGAGGTCCTTCTGGATCGCGGGGTTGGCGATGGCGACGATCGTGCCGTCGAGCGCGACCATCATCACGCCGATCGCGACGGCGATGAGAGTCAGCCAAGGGTGTCCCCGAAGCCCTTGGTGAGGCTCCGGTACGGGAAGTTCCGGCGCCGCGTCGGCGACGGTGGTCTGTGACGTCATAATCGGGAGGCTAATGACAGCCGCTGACAGTTGACAAATGGATTCACGAGTC
This sequence comes from Streptomyces sp. 8N616, assembly GCF_052246385.1. Taxonomy (NCBI): domain Bacteria; kingdom Bacillati; phylum Actinomycetota; class Actinomycetes; order Kitasatosporales; family Streptomycetaceae; genus Streptomyces; species Streptomyces sp. 8N616. The sequence goes on from NZ_JBQQBY010000021.1 coordinate 80,596, forward strand.
GGTAGCTGTCACGTAGCTCACAGGTATCCTGATCAGGGAAAATGCAGGGAAACGCGGCAAGGAGAGGGCCGGGAGACATGGCTCAGCACGTAGCGGAAACGAGGCCATCGGCCGGCCTTCCGTCCGCACCACCGCCCGCGCCCGTCGGGCTCAGGGAGCTGAAGAAGCAGCGCACGCGCAACGCCCTGGTCCGCTCCGCCCTCGAGCTCTTCACGACCCAGGGCTACGAGCGGACGACGGTGGACGAGATCACCGATGCCGTCGAGGTCTCGCAACGAACGTTCTTCCGCTACTTCGCCAACAAGGAGGAAGTCGCCTTCGCCGTCCAGGACGTGGTGGAGGACCTGTTCTACGCCGCCGTATGCGAACGGCCCGCCGACGAAACGCCGATGACCGTGCTGCGCCACGCCGTCCTCTTCGCCTGGGACGCCATCGGCCAGGCCATCGAGGAGACCGTGCCGCCCGAACTGCACATGCGCATGTACCAGGTGATCGAGTCGACGCCCGCGCTGCTCGCCGTACACCTGCGCCGCTCGGCCGAGCTGGAGGATCGGCTCGCCCAGGAGATCGCCCGCCGCGAGGGGCTCGATGTGGACGCCGATCCGCGGCCCCGTGTGCTGGTGGCGGCGTTCGGCGGGGTGATCCGGGTGAGCGGCAGGCTCTGGGGCAAGGGGGACGACTGGAGCCCTGACGCCATTCGCGAGATCACCGAGTCCTACCTCGACCAGTTGGGCCCGGCCCTCGCGGACGACTGGCACAGCGGGGACGGAACAGTACACGGGAGTTAAAGTTCCCATCGTCCGATGTGACGGTAATTGCACCGTCATGAAACGTGAGTTCCGTCACCCACTGCACGGGCCACCCTGCCCTTCTCCTAGGGTGTCCCGCAGTGTCTTCTTTCCCTGAGCTCGGCTCCTCCCCAACATCCTGGCCCGGCGACTCCCCGGTCTGGCGCGCGGTGCTCGCCCTGGCTGTCGTGTTCGTGCTGCTGGCCACTACCGGCTGGACCGCGATCCGGCACCACCACCCCGTCGGCGGACCGCGCGAAGCCGCCGTCGCGGCTTGGAGGAACGCGTCGATAGGCGGCCGTGACCTGCCCGACCCGGAGTCCGCGCCCAGCACCCTGGCCCGCTTCTTCCGCTCGCTCACGGCGGCTCAGAAAAGCCGTCTGGCCGATCGGTTTCCGCTGGTCGTGGGCAACCTGGGCGGGGCGCCTGTGGAGCTGCGCTACCACGCGAACCGGATCGCCCTCGACGACGCCCGCCGTACGGCGAAGGAGCGCATGAACGACCAGCGGCTCACCGAGGTGGGCCGCCAGGAGGCAGGTCGTCTCATGCACCGGTTCGAGTCGATGCTGACCGAGGGGCGGCAGATCCTCGCCTTCGACCCGACGGGGCCCGGCCGCGCCGCCGAGGTCTTCGGCGACCTCTCACAAGCTCGCCAAGTGTCGGTCGTCGTCCCTGGAGTGGACACCAATCTGGTGAACTTCGAGCGCACCGAACGGACGTACACCGCCCCCGTCGGCATGGCCCAATCCCTCTACGAGGCCCAGCGCGCCGAACGCCCGGATGCCCGTACGGCCGTGGTGGCGTGGGCCGACTACACCTCGCCCGCGGGTCTCGGGGTGGACGCCGCGACCGGGCGACTCGCCGAGGAGGGCGCCGTACGGCTGGACTCCTTCGTCGAGTCGCTGAGCGATGCCTCCCGGGTCTCGCTGTTCTGCCACAGCTACGGCTCCGTGGTCTGCGGCGTCGCCGCGAGCAAGCTGTCACCGAAGGTGACCGACATCGCCGTGGCCGGCAGCCCCGGCATGCGGGTGGAGAACGCCGCGGGGCTCGGCACCCGGGCGCGTGTGTGGGCCACCCGGGACGCCGACGACTGGATCCAGGACGTCCCGTACATGGAGTTCGGGGCGCTGGGACACGGCGCCGACCCGGTCTCACAGGGCTTCGGGGCGCGGGTGCTCTCCGCGGACCGGGCTTTCGGTCACGCCGGCTATTTCGAGCCAGGCACCGACAGTCTGGAGAATTTCGCCGAGATCGGGGTAGGGGCTCTGGGCTCCGTGGACTGCGCGGTGGGGCGCGGGCCGGACTGCCGGGCAGGGATCCACGGACCCGCAGACGTTTGACGCGCGTAGCGTTCAGAAGGGGGACGGGCGGGCGACCGCCGCATACGATGAGCCGCATGGGTGATGTGCTGGCCGGTTTTCACACCGTCTGGGAGTTCGACACGGACTCCGTGCTCATCCGCTTCGAACGGGGGATCCGCACGCCGAAGCTGTTCCAGGTGCTCGGCGAGCGGCGCATCCCCTACGAAGCGCTGGCAGCGGTGGAACTCGCTCCTGGCAAGCGGGGGACGGTGGCGCTGCGCGCGGTGCCCCGGCCCGGCGCCGATCCGCTGATGGACGCGGCGGACGGGCAGTTGAAGGAGGGCAGCGACCCGTACCGGCTCGTGCTCCCGGCCGAGCGGGAGGTGCTCGCCGAGTACTACGCGGACGAGATGCGGGCTGCCCTGGGCAGTTCGGGGGCTGAGCCCGCCGACCGCTACCTGGTCACGGCGCCCGCGCCGCCGCGGGGCTTCAAGGCCTACGACGGCAAGGCGTCCTTCGACGGGAAGTCGGTCGCCTTCCGCTGGTTCTGGACGGGCGCGTCGTCGGCCAAGTGGAAGGCCGGAGACCAGAACTTCCCGGTGGACGAGCTGGCCGGTGTCGAGTGGCGTTCGCCCGAGGTCTTCAACGGGCATCTGCGGCTGGTGCTGCGCGACGGGGCGGACGCCGCCGGCTGTACGCCCCGCGGCGAGCAGCCCGGTGCCGCGGACCAGGATCCGGCGGCGGTCGTCTTCGGGCTCGGATACGGGCTGGTGCACGAGTCGCTGCCGTTCGCGGCCGCGGTGCTGGAGGCCGTACGGGCCGCGGAGCCGGACGAGGACGCGATGCCGGGCGGGCCCGGCCGGACCGTGGCCGCCCTGACAGGGGCCGACAAGGCCCGCCCCGACCCGGCCGACATCGCGGACCGCATCCGGCACTTGGGCGCGCTGCACGACGCGGGGCTGCTGACGGACGACGAGTTCAGCGCGAAGAAGGCCGAGCTGCTGGCGGAGTTGTAAGCCCGGGCCGGCCGGACCCGCCCCACCCCGTCTCGTACTTCCCTCCTACGTCCTCACTCGCGTCCCGCCGACGTGAAGCTCATGTCGGCGTACCGCCCGCCCGCGACCTTGTCCGCGACCGGCTCCAGCAGCGCCAGTTCCTCCTCGGTCAGCACGAGCCGGGTCGCGGCCGTGTTCTCCTCCACCCGGCTCGGCTTGCGCGTGCCGGGGATCGGCACGACCGGCAGACCGTGCACCTGAGCCCGCTGGTGCACCCATGCCAGGGCGACCTGCCCGAGCGTCGCGCCGCGCGCCGCGGCGATCGACCGTACGGGCTCCAGGAGCGCCGCGTTCGCCGCCGCGTTGTCCCCGTTGAAGCGGGGCATCATCCTCCGGAAGTCGTCCGCGTCCAGCTCAGTGCCGGCGTTCACGAACGACCCCGTGAGGAAGCCGCGTCCGAGCGGCGAGTAGGGAACGAACGCCACCCCGAGCTCGGCCGCCGCGGGGACGGCGGTCCGCTCCACGTCGCGGCTGAATATCGACCACTCCGACTGGACCGCGGCGATCGGGTGCACGGCGTGTGCGGCCCGCAGCTCGTCTCCGGTCACCTCGCTCAGGCCCAGGTGCCTGACCTTGCCCTCCTGCACCAGTTCGGCCATCGCGCCGACGGTCTCCTCTATGGGGACGTTCAGGTCCCGCCGGTGCATGTAGTAGAGGTCGATCTCGTCGACGCCGAGCCGCCGCAGGCTGCCCTCAATGGACTGGCGGATGTACGGCCGGTCGTTCCTGACGCCCCGGTACGCGGGGTTGTCCGGGTCCAGGACGATGGCGAACTTCGTGGCCAGCACGATCCGTTCGCGGTTGGCCCGCACGAAGGGTGCGAGGAACGTCTCGTTCTCCCCCATCCCGTACATGTCGGCGGTGTCGTAGAGCGTGACGCCGAGTTCCAGCGCCCGCTCCAGGGTGGCCTGTGCCTCCGTCGCGTTCGTCGGCCCGTAGGCGAAGCTCATGCCCATGCAGCCGAGTCCCTGCACGCCCGCCCGGGGGCCGCCCGTGCCGAGCTCCACCTGTTCGATCTTCTCGTTGCTCACCGTGCTCATCCGGTCAGGCCCTCTCCGACGCCCGCTGGGCGTCCCCATAACAGTCGATCTTGTGGTCGAGGACCGCGAGGGTCTCCCGCAGCTCGACGATCTTCCGCCGCACGTCCTCGCGGTGCGCGTGCAGCAGCTGCTGCCGCTCCGGGACCGTGTGCTCGCCCTCCCGCAGCAGCCGCGCGTAGCGGACCATGTCCGCCACCGGCATTCCGGTTCTCCGCAGCCTCCCCACGAAGGCCAGCCAGTCGAGGTCGCGGTTGCTGTAGCGGCGCTGGCCGGTGTGCGACCGGTCGACATGCGGCATCAGCCCGATCCGCTCGTACCAGCGCAGGGTGTGCGCCGTGAGGCCGGTGCAGGTCACGACCTCGCCGATCGTGTACCTGTCCTGCCCTTCCGGCCGCGGGTGCCGGGCCGTTGCCGTGGCACACAGGTCGGCCTGCTCGGGCACGCTCTCCATCACGGTCATACCGTCACCATCCTTCGCAGGCCGGAACCCTCGGGAACCCTCGCGAGGACTTCAACGCTAGAGAGCTGGAGTGCACTCCAAGCAAGCAGAGAGAATGGAAGATCCGCCGTGATTTCCGGCCACCAGGAAGGCGGCGCGGGGCACCGCGTTAGGCTCGGGCCCATGCAGAGCCTGCGCATGATCGAGAACTGGCCGGTCCCGACCGCTGCAGCCGCCGTCGTACGGGCGGACGGCACGCTCGCCGGATCGTACGGACCGGTCGACCTCCGTTTCGAGCTCGCCTCGGTCACCAAGCCGCTGGCCGCCTACGCCGTGCTCGTCGCGTACGAGGAGGGCGCGGTCGAGCTCGACGAGCCCGCGGGGCCCGAGGGGTCGACGGTGCGGCACCTGCTCGCGCACACCTCGGGTCTGGCCTTCGACGAGCACCGCACCACGGCCGCGCCCGGCACCCGCCGTCTCTACTCCAACGCGGGCTTCGAGGTTCTCGGCGACCACATCGCCAAGGCCACCGACATCCCCTTCGCCGAGTACCTCAGGCAGGCGGTCCTGGAGCCGCTCGGCATGGCCTCCACAGACCTGCCGGGCTCCCCCGCCAAGGACGGTGTCTCGACGGCCTCCGACCTCGCCCGCTTCGCCGCCGAGCTGCAGGCGCCGCAGCTGCTGCACCCGCGGACCGTCGCCGAGGCGACCGCCGTCGTCCACCCGGGCCTCTCAGGCGTGCTTCCCGGCTATGGGCACCAGAAGCCCAACGACTGGGGCCTGGGCTTCGAGATCCGCGATGCCAAGTCCCCCCACTGGACGGGCTCTTCGTCCTCGCCCCGCACCTTCGGACACTTCGGCCAGTCCGGCACGTTCCTGTGGGTCGACCCGGAGGCGGGAGCCGCCTGCGTCGCGCTGACGGACCGGCCGTTCGGCCCGTGGGCGGTCGACGCCTGGCCGCCGTTCACGGACGCGGTGCTGGCCGAACTGCGCGCCGCCTAGCGCATCTCCCACACGAGGAACTCGGCCGCACCCTCCGCGGTCACCTCGCGGTCCCGGCATCCGGAGATCCGCGCCGCGTCGCCCGGTCCCAGCACGGCCGGGGCCAGCCGCACCTCACCGCGCACCACGTGCACGTACACCCGCGGCGCGTCCGGCAGGGCGCTGCGCTCCCCGTCCCGGAGCCGCCGTACGTGGAGCACGGCGCCGGCCCGCTCCAGCGCGTACGGCGTGCCGTCGGCGATGCCCCGCACCACCTCGTACTCCGGTTCTCCGCCCGGCCGCAGCGAGGGCTCCAGCCACATCTGCACGAAGACGAGCGCTACCCGCCCGTCGTTCCGCTCCACGTGCCGCACCCCGCTGCCCGCGCTGAGCCGCTGCACATCACCGGCGCGTACGGCGGTGGCGTGGCCCGCGGAGTCGCGGTGAGTGAGCTCACCCTCGACGACCCAGGTGACCAGCTCCACATCCCGGTGCGGATGTTCCTCGAAGCCCGCCCCCGGCGCCAGCCGCTCCTCGTTGCAGGCCATCAGCGCGCCGAAGCGCACGTTGTCCGGGTCGTAGTGGTGTCCGAAGGAGAACGCGTGCAGCGTCTCGACCCCGGCCTCCGCGTCCCCGCCCCGATAGCGCTCCCGGGCCCGCCACACCTCGGTCATCCCACCACCGTAGCCCCGTCCCGCCCCCCCGCCGCCCCGCACACCCGCCCTCATGAGGCAGGCTTGTCCCGTGCCTGAAACCGGATCCACCGACGCTCACCCCCACGCCGCGACCCTGCGGCGGCTGGAGAAGTCCTCCGGCCGTCTCGCAGCGAACGCCATCGCCCGCATGGACGAGACGCTGCCGTGGTATCGCGCCATGCCGCCCGAGAACCGGTCCTGGATCGGTCTCGTCGCCCAGGCCGGCATCGCGGCCTTCACCGAGTGGTTCCGGCACCCGGAGACCCCGCAGGCCATCAGCACCGACGTGTTCGGGACCGCGCCCCGCGAGCTGACCCGCGCCATCACGCTCCGCCAGACCGTCGAGATGGTGCGCACCACGATCGAGGTCATGGAGTCGGCCATCGACGAGGTGGCGGCCCCCGGCGACGAGTCGGCGCTGCGCGAGGCCCTCCTGGTCTACGCGCGCGAGATCGCCTTCGCCACCGCCCAGGTGTACGCGCAGGCCGCCGAGGCCCGCGGCGCCTGGGACGCCCGGCTCGAGTCGCTGGTCGTCAACGCCGTGCTGTCGGGCGAGGCGGACGAGGGCGCCCTGTCCCGCGCGGCCGCCCTCGGCTGGAACTCCCCCGAGCACGTCATCGTCGTCCTTGGCACAGCCCCCAACGGCGACAGCGAGTTGACGGTCGAGGCGATCCGCCGCGCCGCCCGGCACGCCAAGCTCCAGGTCCTCACCGGGGTGCTCGGCGACCGCCTCGTGGTGATCGCGGGCGGCAGCAACGACCCGATCCGTACGGCGAAGGCGCTGATCGGGCCGTTCGCCGCGGGTCCCGTGGTCGCCGGTCCCGTTGTCGGCGATCTGCTGTCCGCGACCCGGTCCGCGCACGCGGCGGCCGCGGGCCTGCGGGCCTGCGGTGCCTGGCCGGACGCCCCCCGCCCGGTCATCGCGGACGATCTGCTCCCCGAGCGGGCGATGGCGGGCGACGCCTCGGCGCGCGAGCAACTGGTGGAGGAGATCTACAGACCGCTCGAGGAAGCCGGCTCAGCACTTCTGGAAACCTTGAGCGTTTATCTGGAGCAGGCGAGCAGTCTGGAGGGCGCCGCGCGGATGCTGTTCGTGCACCCCAACACCGTGCGCTACCGGCTCCGACGTGTGACCGATGTCACCGGATGGTCGCCCTCCGATGTACGTTCAGCGTTCACCCTGCGTATTGCGCTGATTCTGGGGCGTCTGGCCGACGCGGAATCGAAGCTCTAGCCTTTTGTTGGACACCCACAATTCCCCTGACGGTTCTTGGTCCCTGTCCCCACCGGCGGCACTGACCGTCCACAAGAGAGAGTGTGAGAGTGCTCGTACTCGTCGCTCCCGGCCAGGGCGCCCAGGCGCCCGGCTTCCTGACCCCCTGGCTCGACCTTCCCGGCGTCACAGAACGCCTTGCGGAGTGGTCGGCCGTCACCGAACTCGACTTGGTGCACTACGGCACCAAGGCCGACGCGGAGGAGATCCGCGACACCGCAGTGGCGCAGCCCCTGCTGGTCGCCGCCGGTCTGATCTCGGCGCAGCAGCTGTTCGCGACGCCCGGCGACGTCGCCCGCCTCGCGGGAGCCGCCGCGGGTCACAGCGTCGGTGAGATCACCGCGGCCGCCGCGACCGGCGTGCTGAAGCCCGAGGCCGCCATGTCGCTCGTACGGCAACGGGGCCTGGCGATGGCGAAGGCCGCGGCCGTGACCGAGACCGGCATGTCCGCGGTCCTCGGAGGCGACCCCGACGCCGTGGTCGCGCACCTGGAGGACCTCGGCCTGACCCCGGCGAACATGAACGGCGCCGGGCAGATCGTCGCCGCGGGCACCGCAGAACAGCTCGCCGCCCTCGCCGAGAACAGGCCGGAGAAGGCCCGCGTCATCCCACTGAAGGTGGCAGGCGCGTTCCACACCCGCCACATGGCCCCCGCGGTCGAGACCCTGGAGGCCCTGGTCCCCGATCTCGCGGTCGAGGACCCGAGTACGGCGTACGTGTCCAACAAGGACGGCGAAGTCGTCGCCACCGGCGGCGAGGTCGTGCAGCGCCTGGTCAACCAGGTGTCCAACCCGGTCCGCTGGGACCAGTGCATGGAGACGTTCCAGCGGCTCGGCGTGACGGCGATGATCGAGCTGTGCCCCGGCGGCACGCTCACCGGCCTCGCCAAGCGCGCCCTGCCCGGGGTGAAGACCGTCGCGCTGAAGACCCCGGACCAACTGGACGCGGCCCGCGAGCTCATCGCCACTGCGACATCAGCCGCTGCCGCGCCGGGCGCCTCGCCTTCCGACACGACCGCCGAATAGGAGCCGCGAACAGCATGACCGCGAAGATCAGACCCAGTAAGGGCGCCCCGTATGCGCGGATCCTCGGCGTCGGCGGCTACCGCCCCACGCGCGTGGTGCCGAACGAGGAGATCCTGAAGCACATCGACTCGTCCGACGAGTGGATCCGTTCGCGCTCCGGCATCGCGACCCGGCACTGGGCGGGCCCTGACGAGACGGTCGCCGAAATGTCCGTCGAGGCCGCGGGCAAGGCGATCGCGGCGGCGGGGATCACGGCCGAGCAGATCGACACGGTCGTGATCTCGACGGTCTCGCACTTCAAGCAGACTCCCTCCATCGCCACGGAGATCACGCACCGGCTCGGTTCGGGCAAGGCCGCCGCCTTCGACATCTCCGCGGCCTGCGCGGGCTTCGGCTACGGCTTGACGATCGCCAAGGGCCTCATCGTCGAGGGCAGCGCGGAGTACGTGCTCGTGGTGGGTGTCGAGCGCCTCTCCGACCTCACCGACATGACCGACCGCTCCACCGCCTTCCTCTTCGGCGACGGCGCCGGCGCGGTCGTCGTGGGCCCGTCCCAGGAGCCCGCGATGGGCCCCACCGTCTGGGGCTCCGAGGGCGACAAGGCGGACGTCATCACGCAGACCGTCGCCTGGGACGGCTTCCGTGTCGGCGACGTGGCGGAGCTTCCGCTCGGCGAGGACGGCGAGCTGAAGTTCCCGGCCATCCGCCAGGAAGGCCAAACCGTCTTCCGCTGGGCGGTGTTCGAGATGGCGAAGGTCGCCCAGCAGGCGCTGGACGCGGCCGGAGTCACCCCGGACGACCTGGATGTCTTCATCCCGCACCAGGCCAACATGCGGATCATCGACTCGATGGTGAAGACTCTCAAACTGCCGGAGCACGTCACGGTCGCCCGCGACGTGGAGACCACCGGCAACACCTCGGCCGCCTCGATTCCGCTCGCGATGGAGCGGATGCTGGCGACCGGGCAGGCGAAGAGCGGCGACACCGCGCTCGTCATCGGCTTCGGGGCGGGTCTCGTCTACGCCGCCACGGTCGTTACTCTCCCCTAGGCAAGATCCACCCCCGCATTCAGCGAAAGCGAAAACACAGAAGGAGCGCCGCCATGGCCGCCACCCAGGAAGAGATCGTCGAGGGTCTCGCGGAGATCGTGAACGAGATCGCCGGTATCCCCACCGAGGATGTCCAGAGCGACAAGTCGTTCACCGACGACCTGGACGTCGACTCGCTGTCCATGGTCGAGGTCGTCGTCGCCGCCGAGGAGCGCTTCGACGTGAAGATCCCGGACGACGACGTCAAGAACCTCAAGACCGTGGGCGACGCTGTCGACTACATCCTCAAGCACCAGGCCTGATCCAGCCGAGCGTTTGTCGCCACCCCGCGGTGGCGCCGTCGATTCGGACCCCTCGACACGTGGAGAAAGAATTCCTGTGAACGCGACCAATCGCACTGTGGTCGTCACCGGTATCGGCGCAACCACACCGCTGGGTGGCGACAGCGCATCGACCTGGGAAGGCCTGATCGCCGGACGCTCGGGCGTCAGCGCGCTCAAGCAGGACTGGGCCGTGGACCTCCCGGTGCGTATCGCCGCACAGATCGCCGTGGAGCCGGGCGAGATCATCGCCCGCCCGCAGGCGCGCAAGCTGGACCGCTCGGCGCAGTTCGCGCTGATCGCCGCCCGCGAGGCCTGGGCCGACGCGGGCTTCACCGCCAAGGCCGGCGAGGACGCCGCCATCGAGCCGGAGCGCCTGGGCGCGGTCATCGCTTCCGGCATCGGCGGTGTCACCACGCTGCTCGACCAGTACGACGTGCTGAAGGAGAAGGGCGTCCGGCGCGTCTCCCCGCACACCGTGCCCATGCTCATGCCGAACAGCCCCGCGGCCAACGTCGGCCTCGAGGTCGGCGCCCGCGCGGGCGTGCACACCCCGGTCAGCGCCTGCGCTTCGGGCGCCGAGGCCATCGGCTACGCGATCGAGATGATCCGTACCGGCCGCGCCGACGTGGTCGTCGCGGGCGGCACCGAGGCGGCCGTCCACCCGCTGCCGATCGCCGCGTTCGGCAACATGATGGCGATGTCGAAGAACAACGACGACCCGGAAGGCGCCTCGCGGCCGTACGACCAAGCCCGTGACGGCTTCGTGCTCGGCGAGGGCGCGGGTGTGGTCGTGCTGGAGTCGGCGGAGCACGCGGCCAAGCGCGGCGCCAGCGTGTACGCAGAGGCGCTCGGCCAGGGCATCTCCGCGGACGCGCACCACATCACGCAGCCCGAGCCGTCCGGCAGCGGCATCGCGCACGCCCTGCGGAACCTGCTGGCCGGGACCGACCTCAAGCCGTCCGAGATCGCGCACATCAACGCGCACGCCACCTCCACCCCGCAGGGCGACGTGGCCGAGATCAAGGCGCTGCGCAAGGTCTTCGGCGAGGACGTCGACCACATGGCCCTGTCGGCCACGAAGTCGATGACCGGTCACCTCCTCGGCGGCGCGGGCGGCATCGAGACGGTCGCCACCGTGCTCGCGCTGCACCACCGGCTCGCCCCGCCGACGATCAACGTCGAGAACCTCGACCCCGAGGCCGACGCGGACGTCGTACGCGGTGAGGCCCGTGTGCTCCCGGAGGGCACCATCGCGGCGCTCAACGACTCCTTCGGCTTCGGCGGCCACAACGTCGTCCTGGCCTTCAGGACCGTCTGAGCCTCCACACCTCAATCCCTGTGGGGGGGCGGGCCCGTCGGGTCCGCCCCCCACAGGGATTTTTCGCGCGTGGCCGCGGATCAGTCCGCGAAGCTCGCGAAGTAGCTGGCCGCCATGTCCTCATCGCCGTGCCCCTGCCGCTCCGCGCGGCGCAGGCGTTCCAGGCCCGCCGCGGCCACGTCCAGCCGTACGCCGGCCTCCTCGCCCGCCTCCACGATCAGTCGGGCGTCCTTTCCGGCCGTCGAGACGGCGAAGTTCGGCGTGTAGTCGCCCGTCATGATGGCCGCGGCCTTGGCGCGGAGGTAGCCGCAGTCCAGCGCCCCGCCCGCGATGGCGTCGAGGAAGCCCTGCGGCTCGACGCCCAGGCCCTCGGCGAGGGCGAGGGCCTCCGCGGTGCTGTTGTTGAGGGCCAGCACCCAGCTGTTGCAGACCAGTTTGAGGCGCGTGGCGGCGCCGCTGGCGCCGTCGTCGGCGATCCAGACCGTACGGCTGCCGATGGCCTCGAAGACCGGCGCCAGGGCGGTGCGGGCCTCCTCGGGCCCTGCGGCGAGGACGGTCAGCTGACCGTCCTCCGCGGGTTGGCGCGTGCCGAGGACCGGCGCGTCGACGAAGAGCAGGTCGTGTTCGCCCGCGAAGGCGGCGAGCGGTTCGAGGGCGTCGAGGCCCGCGGTGGTGGACTGGGCCCATACGGTCCCGGGAGCCAGGGCGGTGGCGGCGGAGCGCATGGTCCGGAGCGCGGCGGGACCGTCGTAGAGCATGGTCAGGACGACATGGGCGCCCTCGACGGCCGCGGCGGGGTCGTCGGCGATACGGGCACCGTCGGCGGCGAGCGGTTCGGCCTTGTCGCGGGTGCGGTTCCAGACGCGGACGTCCAGCCCGGCACGGCACAGGTTGCGGGCCATCGCCGCCCCCATGATGCCGGTGCCCAGCACGGCCACTGAGGTTCTGTCAGGCATAAGGGCACGCTACGGGGTTGAGTTGCGCTCCGAGCGAATCCTGCCGCACCCGGTGCTGCGCGCTTACGGAACGGGGGCGCTCACACCACCTGGTGCAGCCACCGGACCGGCGCGCCCTCACCCGCGTACCGGAAGGGCTCCAACTCGTCGTCCCACGGCTTGCCCAGGAGTCTGGCGATCTCGGCCTCGAGGTCGGTCTCGCCGCGGCCTGCTCTGGCGAGGGCGGCGCGCAGCCGGTCCTCGGGGATCAGAATGTCGCCGTGGATGCCGGTGACGGCGTGGAAGATGCCGAGGTCCGGCGTGGAGCTGTAGCGCTCGCCCTCGGCTGTGGGGCAGGGCTCCGCGGTCACCTCGAAGCGGAGCAGGTGCCAGCCGCGCAGGGCGGACGCGAGTTTGGACGCGGTGCCCGGCTCGCCCTGCCAGGAGAACTCGGCTCGCCATGTGCCTGGCGAGGCGGGCTGCCTGATCCAGTCGAGGCTGACGCGCACGCCGAGGACGCCCGCGACGGCCCATTCGACGTGCGGGCACAGCGCACGCGGTGCGGAGTGCACGTACAGAACTCCACGTGTCGTCACCGGGACCTCCAGTGTGGGACGAGGTTCGCCTTCCCCAGCGGCCTCGTGCCCGTACCGGTCGCGTCCGGGACAGCACCTGACATCCTGCCCCACGGGTCTTTTCCGTACCAGCTCCCGAGGTCACTTGCAGTAAACACTACGGAGAGCAAATCTCTGCAAAAGGGACAGCATGTGACGTGATGTAATTTACCGGGTTACCGGGAACGCACTCTCTCCTCTGGGTCGACGGGTCGTCAGGTCGCTGATCCCGAGGCGCAGCAGCCCGACGCCACGGGGAAAAGCTACCGTGCGGCAGAGGCCCAGGTGTGACGTACCGTCGGTCCCGAGCAGATATCGACGAAGCTTTCACTCGCCGGGACGTCACGTAACCTTCGATCGGGGAACGTCCGATCGGCCCAATACGTCCTCCTGGTGGGAAAGCGGGAGGAAGCCCTTGCCGCCGCTGGAAGGGGGAACGCGGATGCAGGACGGCCACGAGCGCGCAGACCGGCGCGCACTCCGGCGCGAGCGCCGGGGCCGTGCCGCCGCAGCTCTCGTGGTGGCGGCGGTGCTCGTCGGGGCCGCCTCGTTCACCGGATGTGACGACGACGGTGACGAGCGGGCGGGCGGGCGGTCCGCGGCGGCCACCCAACGCCCCCGCCCCAAACCCACCCCTCTGTGGGACACGAGTCCCGGCTCGATCGCTGCGCTGGGTGACTCCATCACCCGGGGCTTCGACGCCTGCGGCGTACTCACCGACTGTCCCGAGGTGTCCTGGTCGACGGGGACGGATCCGCAGGTCGGGAGCCTGGCGCAGCGGCTGCTCAAGGATCCGGCGCGGAGCAGCTGGAACCACGCGAGGAACGGGGCCCGGATGGCCGATCTGCCGGGGCAGGTCGCGGCGGCCGTCACCGAAAGACCGGAGCTGGTGACCGTCATGCTCGGGGCGAATGACGCGTGCCGCGACAGCACCGCTCTGATGACCCCGGTCGCCGCCTTCCGCGCCGACTTCGAGGCCGCGCTCAAGAGACTCCGGCGCGCGCTGCCCAAGACGCAGGTGTATGTGGCGAGCATCCCGGATCTCAAGCGGCTGTGGGCCGAGGGACGGCAGAGCGCCTTCGGCAAGCAGGTGTGGAGGCTGGGCATCTGCGCCTCGATGCTGAGCGAGCCGGATGCGACGGACCAGGCGTCGGCTGTCCGCAGGCAGCAGGTGTACGACCGGGTGGTGGCGTACAACTCCGCGCTGAGGGAGGTCTGCGGCAAGGACCCGCTGTGCCGGTACGACGGCGGGGAGGTCTTCCGTTACCGCTTCACCGGCGCGCAGCTGAGCAGGTGGGACTGGTTCCACCCGAGCAGGAACGGTCAGGAGCGGCTGGCGGACATGGCGTACCGGAGGGTCACGGCGAGGGAGTAGGTGGAGCAGGTGGAGTAGATGGAGCAGGTGTTGTAGCCGCGGGCTGTTCACGGAACCCGCGGGCGGTCTGCGGTGTAACAGAAGCAGAACCGTCCGAAGCGGGGGAGTGATTCAGATGCGCAACGCAGCAACCGTGACCGTCACCGTCAGCACCGAAAGTGCGGCTCGTGAGGCGTGGGCGGCGCGTGCCGCCAGTACCGCTTGTGGCGCCCGCGGCGGCCCGAGTGCCCGAACTGCCAGCACTGCCGCCGTTCCTGCCGCTCCGTCACGCCTTCGCGTCGAGGGGGGCGGTCAGCCGTCGGTCGGCGACCGAGCGCCCGGCCTCCACCGCGTAGGTGCCGGGGACGAAGCGCCAGGTGTCCGTCTGCTCGTCCCAGACCTCGAACGCCCGGCGCCGGAGCGGGACGGCGGCCCGGACGGTCTCGCCGGGGGCGGCCTCGACCGAGGCGAAGCCCGCGAGCCAGCGGGTGGGGCGATCAGACGATTCGTCGGCGAAGGCCTGGCTGCCGGCGGGGGCTTGGCTGTCGGCAGAGGCCTGGCTGCCGGCGGGGGCGCCTTCCACCTGGGCTCCGTCGGTGGGCGCGAGGTAGATCTGGACGACCTCGCGGCCTGGGCGTGTTCCCGTATTGCGGACGTGGACCGTGACCGTAGTGGGCTCGGCGCCGGAGAGTTCGATGCCCTGGTACTCCCAGGTGGTGTAGCCGAGGCCGTGGCCGAAGGGGTACGCGGGCGTGGTGCCCGCCCTGTCCCAGGCGCGGTAGCCGATGAAAACGCCCTCGTCGTAGGGCAGTTCGCCGCCGTCGGGTACGACCCGGGTCACCGGCGCGTCGGCGAGGGCGGCCGGCCAGGTGGTGGGCAGGCGGCCGCCCGGTTCGTGGTCGCCGAGCAGGACGTCCGCGAGGGCCGCGCCCGCCTCCTGCCCGGGGAACCAGCCGAGGAGCACGGCCGAGACCTTCTCGCGCCACGGAAGCTCCACCGGCGAGCCGGAGTTGACGACGACGACGGTGCGCTGATTGGCGGCGGCCACCCGGCGTACGAGCTCGTCCTGGCGGCCGGGCAGTGCGAGGGTCGTGCGGTCGAAGCCCTCGCTCTCCACCCGCTCGGTGGTGGCGACCACCACGACCGCGGTGTCGGCGGCGGCCGCGGTGGCCACGGCCTCCTCCATCAGCTCGTCGGGGTCGCGCACCGGGTCGCCGTGGACCAGGGCGCAGCCGACGGCGGGCAGCGGGGCTTCGGGGAGCTTGGCGACCGTGCAGGTCAGGGAGATCTCGACGGGCTCGCCCGCGGTCAGTTCCAGTTCGCCGCGCGGGATCGGCGAGCCGGAGAAGGCCTCGAAAAGATCGTCGTGGCCGGGCTCCTGGACGCCCTCGAAGAGGACCCGGCCGCCGACGGTGAGGGTGAAACCGCCGAGTCCCTTGGTGCCGAAGGCATGGCCGCCGCTCTCGCGCGGGGTGAAGGTGCCGGCGATCTCGAGAGTGTGCAGCGCCTCGTAGCGGACGCCCTCGGGGAAGTCGCCCAGCCACTGCACCTGGCCGTTCCGCAGCGGTTCGCCGCCGAGCTCGCGCCCTTCGGCGTCCCGGCAAACGGCGCGCAGCTCGAATCCCGTGTCCGCGACGGCGAGTTCGTCGCTGGGGTCGGCGCCCACGGCGTAGCTGAGCCCGATGCCCTCGGGGAGCGCGGCCCGGAGCCCGTCGAGCGGGGAGACGACATGGTGAGGGAAGACCTCGGCGGAGCCGCCGCCGAGGATCCGGGCGTCGCGGGCCGCGGCGCCGATGAGGGCGACCGTGCGGACGCGGGCCGTGTCGATCGGCAGGACCTGCTGCTCGTTGCGTACGAGGACGAAGGCGCAGCGGGCGATTTCGCGGGCGAGTGCGTCGCCGTCGACCGCCGCAGGGAAGTCACCGGGCGCGACGGCGGCGGGTGCGCCGTCGAGGGCGCCGACGCGGGCGGCGAGGCGGAGCACGTTCCGTACGGCACGGTCGACGGCGGACTCGTCGACCCGGCCGTCCCGTACGGCGGCGGCAAGGGCCTCTCCGTAGACGGTCGTGGGCCCGGGCATGGCCACGTCCAGGCCGCCGTTGATCGCTCCCGTGGTGTCGCGGGCGGCCATCCAGTCGGAGACGACGATGCCGTCGAAGCCCCACTCTCGCCGCAGGACGTCGTGCTGGAGCCGGCGGTGGGCCGTCATCGTGGTGCCGTTGACCGAGTTGTAGGCGGACATGATCCCCCAGGGGCGGGCGCTCTTCACGATGGCCTCGAAGGGGGCGAGGTAGAGCTCGCGCAGCGGGCGCGGCGAGACCTTGTTGTTCACGGTGAAGCGCTCGGTCTCGGCGTCATTGGCGACGAAGTGCTTCACGGTGGTGCCGACGCCGCCCTCCTGGACACCCCGCACGTAGCCGGTGCCGATCTCACCGGTGAGGTACGGGTCCTCGGAGTAGCACTCGAAGTGACGGCCACCGAGCGGCGAGCGGTGCAGGTTGACGGTCGGTGCGAGGAGGACGTGGACACCCTTGCGGCGGGCCTCCTGGGCGAGGAGGTGGCCGGCGCGACGGGCGAGTTCCGGGTCCCAGGTGGCGGCGAGCGCGGTGGGGCTGGGCAGGGCGACGGATGGGTCGGCGGCGGTCCAGCGCACTCCGCGTACGCCGATCGGGCCGTCGGACATGACCAGGGACCGCAGGCCGATCCTGAGGATTGGGGGCAGCGACCAGGTGTCCTGACCGGCGAGCAGCCGGGCCTTCGTGTCCAGATCGAGCTTGCCGAGCGCGCTCTCCACCACAGCCTCGCGGACGGCGTCCTGACGCGCTGCCGCTTTGCGAGCAGCGGACCGAGCCGCATTCCGTTGTGCGTCCTGCGTGGTCATCGTCGACCCCCTCGGAGTGGCCCGGATTCTGAGTGGTCCGGATGGGGAGCATCCTGGTCCCGGTACCGTGCAAGCGGTAGGTGTTGTCATCGTTTCGTTACCCATCGGGAGTGGATAGGCTCGGCGCGTGGCGGAGCAGCGGCAGTCGGGACGGTGGGGCGGCGGGCGCGAGGCGCGCAGCGAGGAACGGCGGGAGGACATCCTGCGGGCGGCCATGGCCGTCATCGCCGAGCGCGGGTACCGGGGGGCCTCCCTCAGCGCGGTCGCCGAGCGAGTCGGGCTCACCCAACAGGGGTTGCTGCATTACTTCCCCACCAAGGCGGCGCTGCTCGTTGCGGTGCTCGAAGCACGAGACGAGTGGGACACCCAGCGCGCCGCGAAGCCCGGCGGCGAGGCGTGGCCGCTGGACCTCTACGCCTCGCTGGTCGAGTACAACGCGACGCGGCAGGGCATCGTCCAGACCTTCTCCGCCCTCTTGGGCGAGAGCGTGACCGAGGGCCACCCGGCACAGGAGTTCTTCCGGCACCGCTACGAGGTGGTGCGCGACGATGCGGCTGCCGCGCTGCGCGGCGAGTTCGGCGAGCGGCTGCCCGGAGGGCTCACGCCGGAGCAGGCGGCGCCGCTGCTGATCGCGGTGATGGATGGGATGCAGTTCCAGTGGCTGCTGGACCCGGAGGCGGTGGACATGCCCGCGGCCTTCCGTGCTCTCGTCTCCCTGCTGCGGCAGGGGAATCAGGGCCCGGCAACCGACCGCTGAGGCGACGCGGGCAACCGGCCGCACGGGTGAGGGGCTGCCAACTGCGGTGCCGGCTCCGCCCCGTTCGCGGTCGAGGCCCCCCTGGGGACCTCCTAGGGCGGAAGGAGTGCGGCGCAACGCATGTGGCTCGTCGGCATCGGCGCGGATGACCGACCGGCCGATGCGGTGAGTCCGGCACATCGCCTCAGGTGGGGTTCAGCGGCCGTGGGCGTAGCCGCCGTGGGCGGCGAGGCGGAGGCGCGTCCGGTGGTCGCTGCCGGACGGCGCGCGCTGCTTCGCCCTCCTCTCGACCACGGTGGCGTACGCGCAGTCGAGTGCGGCATCCGTGAGGGTTCCGATCGCCTCGAAGGCCCGATGGGAGAGCTGCTGCGTCTGCGCCAGCCTGAGGACCTCCTCCTTCCACAGCACGCTCGCCGCCGCGACGACTTCCTCCGGAGTCGGCGGGGGGCGGAATTCCTCGCGCGGGTGCTCGGCGGCCTTCGTGGTCTTCGTGGTCTTCGTGGTCTTCGTGTTCATGGCGGTCTTCTCCTTGGTTCCAGTGTCGCGCCCACCCTGCGGAAGCTGTGAATTCTGTGAGTTCTGTGAGCGATGAGGCCGGTGTGTCTGGATGTCCGGCCCGCCCGGGCGGAATACTGCGTCGCATTCCAGTGACGTGATCGACTTCCGACGCGACCGGAGGACCCCCATGAGATCGACCCCCGCCCGCATAGCCGTACTTGGCGCCGCGCTGGCTCTGTGCGCACCCGTGGCCACGGCCACCTCCGCCGCCGCGTCCCCCGATGCCCCAGCGCTCACCGTGGAGGAGCAGCGGCTGGCGAAGCCCGCGGCTCAGGAGATCCTGCGGCGCAGCGGATTCGACGCGTTGGCACCGGAGTTCGCGCGGGCACTCGGCGGCGTACGGTCGTACGGCGAGGCCGCGCGGCTCACCGGCCGGTCCGGGCAGCGGCTGTGGGAGCGCGCCGTCGACCGGGTGCAGGGTGGCGGTCCCGCGGGCGGGGATCTGAGCCGGGACGACGACCGACCGCTGTACTGGGCACGGCTCGGTATGAGCAGGGCGCTGCGGGAGTGGGCCCCGGCCTTCGATCTGTCCGAGGAGCGGCGCGCCGCGCTGATCGCCCGCCTCGAGCGCACGTCACGCGGACAGGACTCCATCGAGCTGCCCGCGGGCAGCGACGTCAAGCGGATCGTGGTCACCGGCTTCGACCCGTTCCAGCTGGACGCGGACATCCGCCGCAGCAACCCGTCGGGCGCGGCGGCACTCGCGCTGGACGGCACCACGATCCGTACGGCGTCGGGGCCGACCCGGATCGAGACCGCTGTCTTCCCCGTCCGTTGGGGCGACTTCGCGGACGGGACGGTCGAGCGGACGCTGCTGCCGCACTTCCGGAGCGGTCCCCGGCAAGTGGACATGTTCACCACCGTCAGCCAGGGCCGGGTCGGGCGGTTCGACGTCGAGCGCTTCAACGGGGCCTGGCGCGGCGGCTCCCCGGACAACGCGAATGTGTCGCGCACCGAGACCGTGCCGATTCCGGACGGGATCCCGACCGTCGAGCCGCAGCCGCAGTGGACGACGACCAGCCTGCCGTACCGGGCGATCGTGGACGCGGACACCGGCGAGTTCCCGGTGTACGACAACACGGCCGTCACGGAGATCCCGGCGGGCGGCAGCGAGCCGGTGAACCGGCCGGACGGGCCGACCCCCGGCTCCACGGCCCGCGCGGGCGGCGGCGGCAGCTACCTGTCCAACGAGATCGCGTACCGCGCGACCCTGCTGCGCGACGCGCTGCGGCTAAAGGTCCCGGGCGGGCATCTCCACACGCCCGTCCTGCAGTTCGGCGCGGGCAACACCGATCCCGCCACGGGTCAGGTCACCGACCCCGACTTCGTCCGCAACCGGCTGGCCATCACCGCCCAGGTGCGGGCGGTCATCGGGGTCGGCGCGGGCACCCTGCCGCCGGTTCACTCCCCGGACACCGACTGATCGGAGGTGTTCGCCCCTCCTCCTGCAACACAACATGCCTACGGCGCCAGCAGTCTGACGAGGTCTTGACAACCTTGGTGTTTCCCGAGGGAGTACAGGGGGCGGGTCCCCTGGATTCGGGGAGGGGCGGGGCGGGGGCAGGGACCGTCAGACCGGCCTAGCGGCGGCAGGGGCTATGTGCCCACCAGCCAGGCGAGCACATAGCCCTCGCCGTTGAGGGCAAAGTGCAGCGCCGCTGGGGCGATCAGGCTGCCGGAGCGGCGGCGCAGCTCGCAGAAGATGACGCCGCCGACGGCCGTGCCGACGACCGCCGCCGCAACGGACAGCGCGATCCCGGTCGTGCCGGTGCCGAAGACTGACCCGACCGCCGCGTTGGCCCGGGAAAGGCCGAGCGACGGCAGTACGTGCCAGAGCCCGAACAGCAGCGAGGAGACGGCCGTGGCCCACGTGGTACCCCACCGCCGTACCAGCATCGCCCACAGGACGCCGCGGAACGCGATCTCCTCGAGCAGCACGGTGCCCAACGGCACGCGGACCAGTACGCGCGCCACCAGCTCGCCCGAGGACAGGCTCTCGACGCGTTCGTCCAGGAAGGCGTCGCGCGTGAAGGGAATGGCGAGCCCGATCCCGTAGACGAGGAGGACGGCACCGGCCAGCACCAGGCCCCAGCGCAGGCCGCGGCGGGCCGTTTCGCGGCCGAGCCCGAGATCGGACCAGGTGAGGCCGTCCCAGCGGGCGATCAGCAGAAGCAGGGCCGTCACGACCAGGCACAGCGGTACGTACCAGACCTCTGCAAGGCGGTTGGTGAGTGTGTTCGTGGCGGCGAGCACCGCGACGACCAGGAGGATGCGCATGACCGCACCAGGATCGCGTACTAGCCCTGGGACGGCGCGGCAGGCTTCGCCAGGGGGTCGGGCGTGGCGTCGTCCTCGCCCGCACCGTCGTCCCCGTCGCCGGCGCCATCCCCGCCTTCGCCCAGGAGGTCGCGGGCCAGGAGCGTCGCGCCCGCGACCGCGCCGGGCATGAGGAAGACGGCCACGAGCGGCAGCAGGAAGAGCAGCACCAGGGGCACGCCGAAACCGAGGGCCAGCGTCCGGCGGCGGCGCAGCAGGGCGAGGCGCGGCTTGAGGCGGACGCCGCGGCGCTGGAGGGCAACAGCGCTGAGCTCCTCCGCGAGGAAGAAGCCGGAGACGCAGAAGCCGAGCACCGGGATCACGGTCTGGCCGATGACGGGGAGGAAGCCGAGGGCGAAGAGCAGCACCCCGTAGCAGACCACCCGCAGCACGACGGACAGGCTGTCGACGGCGGAGATCAACAGCTCGCGCCAGGGCGGCAGTCCGGACTCGGGGGCGGTGCCGTCCTCGGTGATGTCGACCTGCTCGGACAGCGACTCGTAGAAGGGCTGGCCGATCAGCAGGGTCACCGCGGTGAAGGAGACGACGGCGAGCAGCAGGCCGAAGGCGAAGAGCAGGGCGGTGAGGAAGCCGCGGAAGAGGGCCTGCCAGGGCGAGCCCCAGTCGTCGGCGAAGGGCGTCGCCCAGGCCGTCAGGTCGCCGGCCCAGAAGCCGAGGCCGACGAGCGCCGCACCGTAGAGCACGAGGGTGATGAGGCCGGGCAGCAGCCCGAAGCCCCACCAGCGACCGTGCCGGGCCACCCAGCGCTGGCCCTTGATGAAGTAGCCGAAGCCCAGCCCCAGATCGCGCATGGGAGGCAGCCTAGTCGTCAGCGGCTCACTGCGTCGAAGCGCGCGGTGGCGAGCACGGAGCCGTCGGCGGCGACCAGGCGGGCGGCCGAGAGGGTGTCCGGGTCGACGGAGGCCGGGCCGCCCCAGTAGCCGTGGCCGTCCTTCAGGGTGTACGAGCCGACGGCCGCGGTGCTGCCGTCGGTGCGCTCCAGCTCGCAGGTGACCTTGCCGCCGGCGTTGCCGCTGACCTTGCCGTCCCGCACCTTGCCGCCGGGCGAATCACCATAATCCTGGTGCCCGTAGCCCTCCAGGTCGACCGACATGTAGATCCAGCCGGGTGAGCCGGGGTGGGCGAAGACCTGCCCGACCCGGTGGCCTCCGGTGGTGAAGTCGGCGGCGAGAAGGGTCGGTTGGGCAGCGGACGTGGACGCGGGCCGCGAGCCGTCGGTGGCGGCGCCGACCGCCCAGCCGCCGAACCCGAAGGCCGCGGCGATGGCGGCGGCGGCCGCGGCGAGCCGGAGCCTGCGGCGGCGCCGCTGATGCCGCTGCAGCTCTCCGGAGACCTGCATCCGGCTCAGGACGCGCTTCTCGAAGCCGACGGGCGGCTCGCTGCCGGGCAGCAGGCCCAGCAGGCCGTCCACGGCGAGCGTGAGCTGCTCGATGTGCTCCCGGCACGCCGGGCACCGGTCGAGGTGGGCGATGGCCGCGGCCCGCTCCTGGGCGGGGAGGACGCCGAGCGCCAGCTCCGCACCGAGGCCGTCCCGCAGCTCCTCGCACGTCAGGTCGCGGTCGCGGGCGGCGCGGTCGTGGCCGTAGTCACGGTTACGGTCGCGCTCGCGGTCGCGGTTACGCTCGCGGTTGCGGTTGCGGTTGCGGTAGCGGTCGCGGTTGCGGTCGTCGTCATTCATGGCCGGCTCGCTTCGTCCCCCGCTCCCAGAGCGGTGCGCAGTTTGCCCATGGCCGTCCTGATCCGTGTCTTGGCGGTGCCCAGCGGGATGTTCTCCGAGTCCGCGACCTGCTGGGCGGTCATCCCGTAGATACCGGCCATCGCCAGGGCCCGGGCCTGCTCGCGCGGCAGGGCCGCCAGCGCCGTACGGATGCGGTGCGCCGACTCGGCGGCGACGGCCCGCTGCTCCGGGGTCTCGGTCACCACGATGTCGAGAAGCGCGTCGAGGTCCTCGGGGGCGACCGGGGTGGACCTGCGGGCGCGGACGGCGTCGATCGCCAGGTTGTGCGCGATGGCCGTCAGCCAGGTCTTCACGGAGCCGCGCCGCGAGTCGTACATCTGGGCGTGCCGCCATGCCCGTTCGAAGGTCTGCTGGGCGATGTCCTCGGCCAGCTGCGGGTCGCCGACGACGGCGATGGCGACGCCGTAGACGGTGCGCTGGAAGCGGCGTACGAATGCGACGGCGATCTCCGGGTCGCCGGTCGTGAGCCCGGCGAGCAGCGTCTCGTCCGCGGCCCGGCCGAGAGGGAGGCCCATCCTCATGTTCCTGGATACGGCCGGGGCGGGCGGAGGGATTGCTCCGGGCCGCTCCGCGTGCGCGCACACGGCCCATTCTCCCAGCTCGGCAATCCCGGGGCGCGGCTCGTCCGTAACCACTACATGCGCAACCACGACAGGGCTGAGAAGACAATGATCAGGAGAAGCGCGGGGCTGGGGATCGCGGGGGGAGTGCTGGCAGGTGTCCTGGTGGCATGCGGGGGCGGCGGGGACGGCAACGGGAACGGGGGCGCGGAGACCACGTCCCCGCCCGCCGGGGGCGGCGACAAGACGGCGACCAGGGTGGACGTGGACATGAAGGACTTCACGCTGCAGCTGTCCAAGAAGACGTTCACGGCGGGTGACTACACCTTCGTCGCGAAGAACAACGGGAGTCAGGACCACGCCCTGGAGATCGAGGGTCTGGGCGGCGAGGAGAAGACCAGGACGCTGGCACCTGGGGAGTCGGCGAACCTCGACGTGACCCTGCGGGATGGCACGTACAAGGTCTACTGCCCGGTCGACGCACACGATGACCTCGGCATGAAAACTCAGATCACGGTCGGTGGCGGGCCCGCCGACGAGAACACCACCAACAGACCCGGCTACGGAGGGTGATCGAACGCCATGCGCAGTCGCATCGCTTTCCTCGTCCTCATCGCCCTGCGGCTGGCGGGCGCCGGGCTGACCGCGGCGATGGCCGCGATCCATGTGTACCTGTGGGACGAGGGCTACCGGAATGTGGCCACCATCGGCGAACTGTTCCTGGTCAACGGGGTCGTGGGCGGGCTGCTCGCCGTGGTGCTGCTGGTCGCGGGCGTTCGCCGGCTGGGGATCGTGGCGGCGCTCGGGGCGCTGTTCACGGCGGGGACTCTCGGCGCGCTGGTGCTCAGCCTGACCTCCGGCCTCTTCGGCTTCACGGAGTCCATCGACGCCCCGTGGGTGACGACCACGATCGCGGTCGAGTCGGCCGGGACCGTCGTCCTGGCGGCGATCCCGCCGGTCACACACCTCGCCGTACGTGCCGACGCACGTCACGGCGGGTCCGCGCCGAGGGCCACCCCCCGCGCACCCGGGCACGGGGAACGGCCCTCGGCAGGGCGGCAGTGACGTCAGATGACGCTGAGGTCCACCCTGATGTTGCCGCGGGTGGCGTTGGAGTACGGGCACACCTGGTGCGCCGCCTCGACGAGCTGCTCCGCGGTGGCCCGGTCCACGTTCGGGATCGAGACCTCGATCGCGACCTCGATGCCGAAGCCGCCCGCTTCGGTCTTGCCGAGGCCGACCTTGGTGGTCACCCGCGAGCCCGAGATATCGGCCTTCTCCCTGCGGGCGACGACGCCGAGCGCGCCCTGGAAGCAGGCGCCGTAGCCTGCGGCGAAGAGCTGCTCCGGATTGGTACCGGCACCGCTGCCACCCAGCTCCTTCGGCGGGTTGACGACGACGTCGAGGTTGCCGTCGTCCGAGGCGACGCGGCCGTCGCGGCCGTTCTCGGCGGTGGCGACCGCGGTGTAGAGGACGTCTATGGTCTGGACGGACATGTGGGGAGATCCTTCTGGTTTCGCACACAAGGGTGCGGGCGCCGCGACCCGCCCCCACGGTCGCGACGGCCTGGGGGGAGCCTAACGGCCCCCGCAAGGGGGCCCGTTAGGCACCGGGGTGGTTCAGCGGTTCAGCGGTTTGAGCAGCTTGAGCGGTTCAGTCGCCGAGGGAGACGATCATCTTGCCGACGTTCTCGCCACGGAGCATGCCGAGGAACGCGTCCACCGCATGGTCGATTCCCTCGACGACGGTCTCGCGGTACTTCAGCTCGCCGGAGCGGATCCAGCCGGACACTTCCTGTACGAACTGGGGCTGCAGCGCGTCGTGGTCCCGGACGAGCAACCCCTGCAGCCGGAGCCGCTTGCCGATGACGAGGGCGAGGTTGCGCGGCGCGGGGGTCGGCTCGGTCTCGTTGTACTGCGCGATCATTCCGCAGATCGTGGCGCGGCCGTGCACGTTGAGAGAGCTGATGGCCGCCTCCAGGTGCTCACCGCCGACGTTGTCGAAGTAGACGTCGATGCCGTCGGGGGCGGCTTCCTTGAGCTGCTCGGCCACCGGGCCGCGCTTGTAGTTGAAGGCGGCGTCGAAGCCGTACTCCTCGACCAGGAGCTTGACCTTCTCGTCGGAGCCCGCGCTGCCGATGACCCGCGAGGCGCCCTTGAGCTTGGCGATCTGGCCGACCTGGCTGCCGACCGCGCCCGCCGCTCCGGAGACGAAGACGGCGTCGCCCTCCTTGAAGGAGGCGACCTCCAGCAGACCTGCGTAGGCGGTCAAGCCCGGCATGCCGAGAACGCCCAGGTAGGCGGGGAGGGGGGCGAGCCCCGCGTCCACCTTCGTCGCGTGCTTGGCGTCGACGACGGCGAACTCGCGCCAGCCGAAGGGGTGCAGGACATGGTCACCGGCCGCGATGCCCTCGGCGTCCGAGGCGATGACCCGGCCCACCGCACCGCCCTGCATGGGCTCGTCCAGCTGGAACGGCGGCACGTACGACTTCACGTCGTTCATCCGGCCGCGCATGTACGGGTCCACGGACATGTGGGTGTTACGGACCAGGAGCTGGCCGGGTCCCGGCGCGGGGATCTCGGCCTCGCGCAGGGCGAAGTCCTCGGGCTTCGGCCAGCCGTGGGGGCGGGCCACCAGGTGCCATTCGCGGCCGGTCTTCGGCAGTTCGGACATGGAGCGGGTGCCTCCTTGCTGCCACGGCTTCCGATCGCCGCAGCAAATGCTTCAGCAACTGAAACAACCATGCGCCTGGATGTTTCAGGTTGTCAAGCAAACCGGTAGCCTGAGAGTCATGGTCCCTCGCACCGACCCCCTGACCTTCGAGGTCGTCGAGCTCATCGGCGCCGTCGTGGCCCGCTACCACGAGGAGTACGAGGGCGCTGCCGCCAAGCACTCCCTCACGGGCGCGCAGGCGCGGGTGCTGTGGCTTCTCGCTCACGAGCCGATGCCCATGCGGCGGATAGCCCAGCAGCTCAAGTGCGAACCGTCGAACATCACGGGCATCGTCGACCGGCTCGAGACGCGCGGGCTCGTCGAGCGCCGGCCCGACCCGGCCGACCGCCGCGTGAAGCTCGCCGCTCCGACGGACGAGGGGCGGGAGACCGCGTCCCGGCTGCGGGACGCGCTGGACTTCGCGCGCGAGCCCCTGGGCGGTCTGACGACCGTCGAGCGCACGATGCTGCGGGACCTGCTGCGCAGGATGCTGGGCGAGGACGCCCCGGGGTCCTGACGCGCGGGCGCGCGGGCGTGCCCGGGCCCGGCGCCCGGGGGCTTCGTCGGGGTGGTGGGTCAGGCCCCGCGCACCGGACAACGGCCGGGTCCCGGCGCAGAAGTCAGTGAGCGGCGTGCCTCAGGTGCAGAACCACAGGAACCGGGTGCACGTCGGCTCCGGGTCGGGCTCAGGCTGCTTACTGGAGGGGGCGGGATCCGGGTCCTGAGGAGGCGGGGGTGGCGGCTGGGACGGGGTGGAGACCGCTCCGGAAGCCTTGGCGGTGGAGGGGGGAGACGAGGACGAGGCGCGGGGACTCGGTGACTTGCCGGCCTTCTTTTTGTCCTCCTTGTCCTTGTCCGCCGGGCTCTTGCTGCTCGACGGGCTGTCGCTCGGTTCGCCGCTCTCGGAGCCGGGGCCCGTACTGCTGGACGCGCTGGGGGTCTTGGTGCCGTTCTGGTCCTCGGACACGGCTGCCGAGGACTCATCGTCCTCCGAGAAGGGGGTGGGGAGGGCTCCTTCCGTGGCGACTTCCGCGACGGTCATGCCGACCAGCGCGAAGCCGAGCACAGCGCTGGTGACCACCACGACGCGGCGGCCACGCCTGCCGCGGCGCGCACGCCGCCCGCGGGGCGGCGCGGCCCGCTTGGCGCGGGACGAGCGGCGGTGGGCGCGACGCCCTCCGGCAGGCACGTCGGGGCCGGTCTCGGGTGACTCCTCTTCCGCCGCTGCGAACTCGGGGAGTGGCGCCAGGTCCTCCACGGGCCTTCCGCACCCCGGGCAGGACAGAGCCCCGTTGAGGTGTCGTCGGCAGAATGAGCAGTAATCCATCGCGCACGCAGGCTATGGGGTCACGGGTAACGATTACATCGGTGTCCTGTGAGGATTCCGTGTTGGACCGCGTGCCGAGCAGACGAATACACAGACAGAAGGGACCGATTGCCCGCGGGATGGCTGCGGATCACGTCACCTGCGGCAGGCTCCTCCCCCACCCCCCTTCCCGAAACCGGGGCTCCGCCCTGGACCCGAGGGGATTCGAGGGGCACAGCCCCCGGAGTTACGGGATGGGGCTGCGGCAGCTGCGGCGCAGGACCGAAGCCCGTGGGCCAGGGGGCGCAGCCCCACAGTTGCGGGGTGGGGCACCACCACCGGAGGACACGGGCGCCGTTCGCCCCGCGCCGCCTAGCGCCACGGCTCCTGCAGTTCTCCGCGCAGCCGCTGCGCCCGTAGCACCAGTTCCAGCTCGAAGCGGCGGTCCGGATCGTCCACGTCGTCGCCCCACAGCTCGCGGATCTGCCGCAGCCGGTAGCGGACCGTCTGCGGGTGGACCCCCAGCCGGGCCGCGACCTCTGGCGCGCCGCCGCGCGTCTCCAGCCAGGCCAGCAGCGTTTCGGCCAGCCGGCGCCCGTGCGCGGGCCCGCACTCGGCCAGCGGTGCGAGACGGCGCCGCGCCAGGTCGTCGACCAGTTCCTCCGGCGGTAGCAGGACGAGCGCCTCGGTGTGCTCGGTGCAGTACAGCACCTGGCCCGAGGGCAGCAGCCCGCGGTCCATCAGCCGTACCGCGGTCCCAGCCCAGCGCAGCGACTTGGCGGCCTCGGCCAGCGGCACCGGCGGCCCGACCGCCCCCGACCAGCCCGCCATCGCGCGGCGCAGCAGCTCCGCCCGCCCCGCCGCGTCCGGCTCGGGAACCACCATGCGCGGCTGTTCGCACTCCATGTCCAGGAGTACGTCGTGGCCGACGGCGGGGGCGACCGCCTCCCGCGCCGGGCGCAGCAGCACCGCCACCGCCACCTGCGAGGGCAGCTGCCAGCCGATCCTGGCCGCGTGCTCCGCGAGCGCGTCCGTGGGGTCGCCGCGGTGCTCGGACAGCAGCAGCTCGATGAGCTTGCGCTGGAGCCGCAGCCGTTCCCCGGCCTGCCGGGCGATGGCCTCGGCGTAGCCGCGTACGGACTGGGCCACCAGACCGTCGAGATACTCGAAGCCGGACTCCACGAGCTCGTACATCGCGGGTGGCGGGATCTCGACTTTCTGCCCGATCTCGGCGAGCCTGCGCCAGGCGAGCCGCACCCCGAGCCGGTAGATGGCCTGAAGCGAGTCGAGGCTGCGGCCCTGGATGACCTCGCCGCGCCCGAAGTCCTGGAAGACCTCGGGGTGGACGCTCGCCGACTCCGTCCCCGCGGTCAGGTGCTCGACGAAGTGCGCGAGCGCTCGCCGTATGCCGATCAGGGCCATCGGCTCGCCCGACTCGTCGAGGACCACCGGCAGCCCGGGGAACTCGCGGCGGATCTCGCTCAGGATGTCCTGGGCCAGCTGGGGCAGTTCATTCGTGGCGAGGGCGGCGAACTGGCGCACCCTTACGCGCGGTACGTCCTGCCAGACGGAGCGCGCGGCCACGGCTCACGGCTCCGGCTGCTGCGAGTCCGGCCCCTGCGAGTCCGGCCCCTGCGAGTCCGGCTGCTGCGAGTCCGGCTGCCGCTGGTCCTGCTGCGACGAGCCCGCGGTCCCGTGGGGGAAGGACACCAACGGCACGTTGGGCTGCTCCGGCGTGGCGCTCAGAGCGGCGACGATCCCGACGGCGGAGCCGAAGGCGAGCGCGGCGGCCGCCACGCAGGTCAAGATGGCGGCGAGCAGTCTGTGCATGGGGCGACGAGCCTCTCTGTCCGACGAGGAGTTGAGGGTTGCACCCAGCAGCGCACCGGCCCGGTCCGGTAGTGGCCCAGTGTGGAAGCCCATTGACACTCCGTCAAGAGCGTCCTACGGTTCCCGGCCCATAGACCATGTAACTCACCGGTAACGAACGGGGTGCCCCCCATGCGCCGTTCAGCCTCTCCGTTTTCCCTGACCCTGCTGGGGCTCGGCGTCTTCCTCCTGGCCCTCGCCCCGCTGCTGGCCTGGTACGTCGAGCCGCGCGCCCAGCAGACGCCCATCGACGTGAACGTCACGACCGTCTTCACCGGCAAGGGCAGCTACTTCGACACCGATGCGCTGGCCGTCCAGGACGACCAGGACATCACCGTGACCCGCCGGGTGCTGGGCGATGTCGCCGACAGCGAGCGCGGCGGTGTCGCCGTGTGGGATGTGTCCACGACCATCGACACGCCCAAGACCCTGCCGCTGAAGGACCCGCGCAAGGCGCTGCAGTGGACCACCGAGCGGTGGGTCACCGACCGCCGCACCAACCGTCCCGTGCACTGCTGCGACGAGACCCCGTCCTTCGAGGGCGAGGCGTACCTCAAGTTCCCCTTCGGACTGGAGAAGCGCGGCTACCGCTGGTGGGACAACACACTGGGCGCTACCGTCCCGCTCCGCTTCGCGGGCACCAAGAAGATCCAGGGATACGAGGGCTACCGCTTCACCGGGACCGTGAAGCCCACCCGCACCGGCAACCGGCAGGTGCCG
The DNA here is from genome assembly GCF_052246385.1 of Streptomyces sp. 8N616. Taxonomy (NCBI): domain Bacteria; kingdom Bacillati; phylum Actinomycetota; class Actinomycetes; order Kitasatosporales; family Streptomycetaceae; genus Streptomyces; species Streptomyces sp. 8N616. The sequence goes on from NZ_JBQQBY010000021.1 coordinate 110,224, forward strand.
GGCACGCTCGTCGGCCGGCCGGAGCAGGGCCAGGTGCTCGCCGAGGAGTGGTACGCCAACGGCGGGATCGAGCTGGTCGCCGACCGGCGCACCGGCCGGATCATCAACGCCAAGATCGCCCCGAAGAAGACGCTGCGCGCACCCGGCGCCAGGCGCGACGCGGTCACGCTCCTGCAGAGCGACGGACTCGAGTTCACCCCGGCCACGCAGCGCGAGCAGGTGGCGCTGGCCTCGGGCGACAGCGGGAGGCTGGAACTCGTCGGGGAGACCCTGCCGGCGGGCGGCGGCGCGGCGGGGGCGGTGCTGGCCGTGGTGGGCGCGGTGCTGGTGGCACGCGGGCGGCAGCGACCCGTACGGTCCGGCGCAGCATCCGCCGGGCCGGGTCCCGGTGCCGTACGGCCTGGCGCGGAACCCGTACGTCCGAGCGGCTGATCCGTTCACCGACTTCCCGGAGTGCTGAGCAATGTGATGAGTCATCAGCTTTTGGAGGAGGCGAAATTGTCATCCCGGTGAGTAGCCGCACCGAACACACCGGCGAAAACTATCCACCCCACGCGCAACCCGCCGCCCGTGGTCCCCCGGAAATGCCCAGCTCGCGGGCGGCTGACCACCCCCCACAACAGGTGCCAACCCTCCCCACACCGGTTCCGCACCCTGAAAACGAGTTGGAGCACCCATGCCCCAGCACGTCCCTCCGCCCCTGGCCAGGCCCGTCCCGGCTGCCCTGCCCGCCACCGCCCACACCCCCGCGAGGGCCACCCCTTCCGGCCCTCCGCCGCTCCCCCGCCGGATCGTCTTCCTCGCCCGCCGCGACCTCGGCAACCCCGCCGCCGGCGGCTCGGAACTCCTCATCGACCGCATCGCGGAAGGCCTCACGGCGGACGGCCACCAGGTCACGCTGCTGTGCGGCGGGCCCGCCGCGTACCGCGACTACCGGGTGGTGTCCGCGGGCGGCGACGCGGGCCACTTCCTGCGCGCCAAGCGGGCGTTCGCCCGCCAGGTCGGCGACTGCGACCTGCTCGTCGAGGTCTGCAACGGCATGCCGTACCTCGCCCCGCTGTGGCACCGCGGCCCCACGCTGTGCCTGGTCAACCACGTCCACACCGATCTGTGGTCCCTGCGCTACCCCGGCCCCGCCGCCCGCCTCGGCCGCAAGCTGGAGCACTGGGCCCTGGCGGGCGCGCACCGCCGCAATCTGATGGTCGCCGTCTCCGGCTCGACCGCCTCCGCGCTGCGCCGCATCGGCGTCGCCCGCGAGCGGATCAGGATCGTCCCCAACGGCGTCGAGCAGCCGGGCGCGCTGCTGCCGAAGTCGCGGGAGCCGATGTTCCTGGCCATGGGCCGGCTCGTCGAGTACAAGCGGATCGACCTGCTGCTGCGGCTCTGGGAGCGGGTCCGCCCGGTCACCGGCGGGCGGCTGGTCATCGTCGGCGACGGGCCCGAGCGGCAGCGGCTCGAGGCGATGGCAGGGCCCGGTGTCGTCTTCACCGGCCGGGTCCCGGAGGCCGAGAAGCACCGGCTGCTGTGCGAGGCGTGGCTGCTGCTGCACCCGTCCCTGGTCGAGGGCTGGGGCCTGGTGGTCACCGAGGCGGCAGCACGCGCCACACCCGCCATCGGCTTCGACATCCCGGGCCTGCGGGACTCCGTCGAGGACGGCGTGACGGGCCTGCTGGCGCGCGGCGAGAGCTCGTTCGCCGCCGCCTGGTGCACGCTCGGGCTCAGCGGCGAGCGTCGCGAGGCGCTGGGTCGCGCGGCGGCCCAGCGGGCGGCCCGGTACCGCTGGAGCGGTACGGTCCGCCAGTTCCGCGCCGTGGCCGCCGAGGCGTACCACGCGAGTACGAGCGCACCTACGGGCACGGACCTGCGTACCGGCACCGGCAAGGGCACCGGCGCGGGCACGGGAAGAGGCGGCGCGGCACCGGCCGGGAGGTGAGCGGCCGTGCGTCAGCCCGCCCTCAAGGACCCCTCCATACGGAGATCCATCACGCTCTTCCGGGCCTTTCTCAGCGAACAGACCGAACCCGAGCGGTGCTACGACCTGCTGGCGCGCGACGCCGCCGCGCAGGTCGCACGGTACGTACCGCTGGCCGGCCGGGTGGTCGTCGACGTCGGCGGCGGAAGCGGGCACTTCACCGAGGAGTTCCGCCGCCACGGCGCCCACTGCTACCTCTTCGAGCCGGACCTGCGCGAACTCGCCGCGCGCGGGCGGACTCCGGACGGTGCCGTGGTCGCCGACGGCTATCTGCTGCCGCTCGCCGACGGAACGGCGGACGTGTGCTTCTCCTCCAATGTGCTGGAGCACGTGGCCGACCCGCAGACCTTCCTCAGCGAGATGGTGCGGGTCACCCGCCCCGGCGGGCTGATCTACGTGTCGTTCACCAACTGGCTCTCGCCGTGGGGCGGTCACGAGACCGCCCCCTGGCACTACCTGGGTGCCGAGCGCGCCCGCGAGCGCTACCGGCGGCGCACCGGCCGCAGCGCCAAGCACACCGTCGGCGAGAACCTCTTCCGGATCCACATCGGCCCGACCCTCCGGCATGTGCGCGGCCGCGAGGACGTAAGCGTGGTCTCGGCGCGCTCGCGCTACTGGCCGTTCCTCGCGGACGCGGTGACGCGGGTGCCGGGGCTGCGCGAAGTCGCCACCTGGAACCTCCTTCTCATTCTGCGGAGGCGCCCATGAGCAGCGGAATCACGGCCCATCCCGCTCCGTGGCCGCACCCGGCCGCCGCCCGGAATCTCCTCCCCACCCCCCTGAGGTCTCCATGAGCAGCACCGTTCAGGCGCCTCCGCAAACACCCGCGCCCGCACCCGCACCGTCCTACACGCCCGCCGACCGGCCGCGGAGCCGCCGCTGGCTCCTCGGATTCTGGGCGCTCGTCCTCGTCGCCTTCCTCGCCGTCTCGCCGGGGAAGATGACCTTCGAGACCAAGCTGGGTGTGGCGCTCGACCCGCTGAAGTTCATCGGGGACCTCGGCGAACTGTGGCACGACCGGGCGGACTTCGGCGTGATCGCCGACCAGTACATCGGCTACGCCTTCCCGGTCCTGCCGTACTACGCGCTCATGGACCTCGCCCACGTCCCGGTGTGGCTCGCCGAGCGGCTGTGGCTCTCGCTCATCGTCACCACCGCCTTCTGGGGCGCGCTGCGGCTGGCCGAACGGCTGCGGGTGGGCTCGCCCGCGACCCGGCTACTGGCCGCGGTCGCGTACGCCCTGTGGCCGACGTTCACCGTCGTCATCGGCTCCACTTCGGCCGCCGTGCTGCCCGGCGCGCTGCTGCCGTGGGTGCTGCTGCCGCTGACCCGCGGTTCGTTGCGCCCGCGGGTCGCGGCCGCGCGCTCCGCACTGCTGATCCCCTTCATGGGCGGCGTCAACGCGGCCTCGACGCTCGCATCCCTGCTGCCGGCCGGCCTCTATCTGCTCAGCCGCCCCCGCGGGCCACGCAAACGCGCCCTCCTGGCGTGGTGGATTCCGGGCGTGGCACTGGCCACCGCCTGGTGGGTGGTGCCCCTGCTGCTGCTCGGGGTCTACGGCGAGGACTTCATGCCGTACGTCGAGCAGGCGGAGACCACCACCGGCACCATGTCGGCGACCGAGTTGCTGCGCGGGGCGGGCAACTGGGTGGGGTATCTCAACTTCGGCGAGGCCTGGCTGCCGGCGGGCTGGACCGTGGCCACGGCGGTCGTCGTCGTGCTGTGCTCCGCCTTCGCCGCCGCGCTCGGGCTCGGCGGCCTGGCCCGCCGCGACCTGCCGGAGCGGCGCTGGCTGCTGCTGACCGTGCTGGCCGTCGTCCTCGTCGCCCTCGCGGGATACGGCGGTGCGCTCGGCGCGCCGTTCCACGAGACCGTGCGGACCTGGCTCGACGGCACGCTCAGGCCCTTCCGCAACATCTACAAGTTCCAGCCGGGGCTCGCCCTCGCGCTGGCCTTCGGACTCGCGCACCTGACGGCCGTGGCCGCGGAGTGGCGCGGCACCCGCCCCCTGCCGGGCCGCCGCCACTCCCACCCGTCGCCCACCACCACCCTCAACGGAGGCGCTGCGCGCCGATATATCTGTGCCATCGCCGCGCTGCTCGTCCTCCCCGGCCTGGCCTGGCCGTACGTCAACGGCAGCATCCTCCAGCCGGGTCCGTTCAAGAAGCTGCCCACGTACTGGAGCAGCGCGGCGCACTGGCTGGAGACGCACGCGCCCGACAACCGCGCGCTCGTCGTCCCCGCCACCGCGCATGGCATCTACACCTGGGGCTCGCCCATCGACCAGCCCCTCGACGTGCTCGCCGAGTCCCGCTGGGCGCAGCGCGACTACGTGCCGTTCGGCACCCCGGGCTCGCGCCGCGCCATGGACGCGGTCGAGCAGGCGCTGACGAGCGGCGGCGAAGTGCCGGGCCTGCGCGACTTCCTGGGCCGCGCCGGGCTGTACGACGTGGTGGTGCGCAACGACCTCGACCCCGACCAGATCGGCTACGTGCCGCCGCAGACCGTCAAGCGGACGCTGGAGTCCTCCGGCTACCGCAAGGTCGCGGGCTTCGGCCCGCTGGTCACCGGCGGCCGTATCCCCGACGACACGCCGGTCCAGGTGCAGGGCATCTTTCCGCGCCTGCAGGCCGTCGAGGTCTACGAGCCGGCGCCGGGCGAGGGCGGTGAGACCGGTCCCGAGCGGCCGAAACAGGTGGCGCTGAAGCCGGTCGACGGCACGGCCGTCGTCAGCGGCGGTCCGGAGGCGCTGCTGCAGCTGTCCGCCGACCCGGCGATGCGGGACCGGCCCGCCGTGCTCACCGGGGACAACCACCCCGGCATCGGCAGCCCGCCGCTCAAGGCCGTGGCGGACGGCCTGCGCCGCGCCGACACCCGCTTCGGGCTCGTCAACTCCAACACCTCCTATACGTATACGGCGTCCGAGCGGAACCACCCGGACAGCCTCCAGGACCCGGGCGAGCAGCCGAAGCAGATCCTGCCCACCCAGGGCACCGGGCACCAGACGACGGCCGTGCTGCGCGGCGCGAAGTCGGTGACCGCGTCGAGCAGCGGCAACTGGCTGTTCCACCTCCCCCAGTACGACCCGGTGAACGCCTTCGACGGCAATCCGGACACGGCGTGGGCAGAGGGCAGCGCGGGAGAGCCGGCGGGCCAGTGGCTCCGTATCGCCTTCTCCTCACCGGTCGACGTCCCGTCCTCGATCCAGGTGACCCCGCTGACCGGCAATGGGATGCGGGCCGCGCCCACGCTCGTGCGGGTGGAGACCGACAAGGGCCGCGCCGACAGCCCGCTGCAGCCGAACGGCGCACCGCAGAGCGTCAAGGCGCCGGAGGGCGAGGCGAAGTGGCTGCGGATCCGGATTCTCGCCTCGCAGGAGGCCAGGGCCGGCCTTTCGGGCGCCGGGTTCTCCGAGGTGACGATCCCGGAGGTCCAGGTCACGCGGCTGCTGGCGCTGCCGCGTGACGCGGAGGGTGCGGGCGCGGTGTCCTCGGCGGCCTCGGCGTCCGAGGTGTATTCGCTGCACCGCGGCAGCGACCCGGGCGGCCTGTCCCCGGCGTCGGCGGAAGTGGGCCTGCACCGCCAGTTCCGTACGGGACCGGGCGCGGAGTACCGGATCCGTGCCCAGGCTCTGCCCGTTCCCGGCGACGCGCTGGACCGGCTCCTCGACCGTGTCGCGCCCGGCAAGCGCGACCGGATCACCGCGACCGCCGACTCCACGAGCCGCTCGGGCCTGTCGCTGAGCCCGCGGAACCTCGTGGACGGCGACCTGACGACGGCGTGGATCGCCGGTGACCGGCCCGTCATCCACCTGCGCTGGCCGGGCAAGAAGGAGATCGGCGAGATCGTCTTCGCGGCCGCGGGCGGCGTGTCGACACGGCCCGAGGAGGTACTGATCAGCTCCCCCGACGGCGCGGCGACAGCGGGTGTGGACAAGAACGGCCAGGCCCGCTTCGACCCCATCACGACGGACCGGCTGGACATCACCATCAGCCGCACCGCACCGCTGACGCTCCACAACCCGATCGCGGACAGCCAGTTGCAGCTGCCGGCCGGGCTGAGCGAGGTGTACGTGCCCGCGCTCGACGACCTGCGGGTTCCCGCGCCGGGGCCGGACGAGAAGTTCTCCGTGCCGTGCGGGGAGGGCCCGCCGCTGGCCGTCGACGGGACGCTGCACGCGACGAAGGCGTCGGGGCTCGTACGGGAGCTGACGGAGCGTCGGCCGGTGGACGTGGAGCTGTGTGCGGGGCCGGCGAAGGACGGCAGCATCGAACTGGGCGCGGGGCGCCATGTGGTGGAGGCCGGTGACGCGGGTCCGCTCGCCCTGACGGACGTCACGCTGTCGCGCGGCGAGGCGCCGGCTGTGTCCCCGGCGGCCGCCAGGACCGTCAAGGCGACGGACTGGGGCGGCGACCGCCGCACGGTGACGGTCGGCGCGGGCCAGGCCTCGTACCTCCAGACGTACGAGAACGCCAACGACGGGTGGAAGGCCACCCTGAACGGCGAGGAGCTGACCCCGCTGCGGCTCGACGGCTGGCAGCAGGCCTGGCTCATCCCCGCGGGGGAGGGCGGCACGGTGCGGCTCGAGTACGAACCGGCGCGGCTGTACGAGGCCGGGCTCATCGGCGGCGTGGTGGGCGTGGTCCTGCTGGCGGGCCTGGCCTTGGTCCGCCGCAGGGGGGCCGCGGGTGCGGAGTCGGGTGCGAGGTCGGGTGCGGCGCTTGCGGGTGCGGGGACGCACCGCGCGGGCGGTCGCAACGTGAACCTCCCGCTGCTGCCTCCGGCCCCGGCCCCTGGCTGGTTCCTGGGCACGGTGGCACTGACGGCCGTCGTGGCCGTCGTCGCCGGGCCGATGGCGCTGGTCGTACTCGCGCTGGCCGTCGTCGCCCGCCTGCGGCCGGGTCTGCTGGTCCCGATCGCCCTGGTGGCGATGGCGGGCGCGGGCATCGCGGCGGCGACGGGCGCGGGTGAGCCGGTCGCGGTCGACGAGGGCGCGTTCGGCGCGCCCGCGCAGGCACTGGCTCTCCTGGCTCTGGTGGCGGCCCTGGTGACCGCGGACCGCCCGAACCGGGCGCCGGCGGGGACGTCCTCGCACCCGTCGGTGCCGGTCCTCCCCGATGTCGCGAACCCCTCCGGCTCGGGCACGACGGCCACCATCCCCCTGGGCCCAACTGGCGGTGGCGGACAGGGCGGGCCCAGTACGGCGGTAACTCCGTTACGGGACGCTCCGGACCCGGCCACGTCGGCGGCACCGCCCGACAGACCGCGGTCCGGTTGGGCGAACCAACCGCGCCGCACGGCGGGGCCGGTGGTCACGGCGCGTGGGCCCGGGAGCACACCGCTCACGGCACCGGCGCCGCGCCGACGGCTCGGCACCCATGGCCTGCGGTCCCGGGGGCGGGCCGAAGGCGGTGCGAGTCCGACTGCTCTTCCAGGAGAGGAACCTGGCGCCCTGCCGAGCCGCCCCACCCCGCCCCCAGACGACCCAGCAGGTCAGACACCCCTCCCGCGGAGACGGCCCGGAACCACCTTGCCGATGGGACGGCGGTCCGCCACGCCCACGCCCCGCCCGTCCGCCGACGCAATCCGCCCCCGAGAGGACGACCAATGACCGCCCTCCACCACGCCCCGTCCGGAGGGCAAGCACACCCCAACCCACACCCCCCACAACAGATTCCGCACACCCACCCGCCAAACAGCGACCCAGCCCACTCAAGCCCCTCGGAAGAGGACAACGCATGACCGCCCTCCAACCCGCCCAGCGGCACAACCCGCCCGGAGGGCAACCCGTGCCGCGGATTCCCTTCGGCACCGTGGACGAAGTCTCCCGGCACTGCCTGCAGGACGAGGAACCCGAGACCGTGCACATCGAGGTCCACGTGCCCGGGCGGCTCCAACCCGAGCGGCTGCGCGCCGCGTTCGCACAAGCGCTTCTGCGGCATCCGCGGATCCTGATGCGGGAGGCGCGGAACCGCTGGTACCGGCGGCGGTACGAGTGGGAGCTCGCCGATGCCCCCGACACGGACCCCGTGACCTTCCCCCCGCCCGGCCCCGACACCCTCGCCCAGGCCCGCGCCCGCGCTCTCTTCGTCTGCCCGCCGCTGACGAGTTCGCCGCCCGTCAGGCTCGAAGTGATCACGCCGGGCCGGGAAGACGAGGGCCACGGCGGCAGCGTTCTGCTGCTCACCATCAACCACACCGCCCTGGACGGCCCTGCCTGCCTGCGCGTCCTGGCGACGGCGGCCGAGCTGTACGGAGGCGCCGACAACTCCCCCGCGCCCCCGCCCGTACGGCAGTCCGGACGGCAGTCCGGAGCGGCCTCAGGAGCGGCCTCCGGCGCGGAGGCCGCAGAGGCGCGGGCCACCGCGCGCGGCGGCTCCCCGTGGGCCCGGCCCGCGCGAATCGCCCCCGACGTGAAGGCCGGAGCCACCGGCAACGGCATGCTCATCGCCGATCTCCCCGTGCCGCGCCGCGCACCCCTCACCCCCGGCGCGGGCCCGCCCCCGTACACCGTCAACGACCAACTCCTCGTCGCCACCGCCCTGATGGTGGCCCGCTGGAACCACCTCCACGACCGGGCCACCGGACCCATCCGCATCACGATGCCGGTGGACGACCGGCCCCGCGGTACCGAGATGCCGATCGGCAACGGCACCCGGCTCGTCGAGGTCCCCGTCGGCCCGGGCGACCCGGCCGACGAGGAGCTGCTGACCGCCGAGCGGCCGGACCCGGAGGCCGTCGCCCGCCTGCTGCGCCGTACCGCCGAGCGCACCCGTGCCCTGAAGGCCGCGCCACGGCCTCCGCTCGGCCGGGGAGTGGCGCTGCTCACCGCGCCCGTGCTGCCGGTGGGGGTCCGGGCCGCGATGACGCGCGGGCTGCGGCGAGCGGCCGCTCCGTGGACGTCGACGACGCTGCTGAGCAACATCGGCCGTGTCCCGTACCCGCTGGACTTCGGCGACGCGGGGCGCGCCCGCGCCGTCTGGTTCTCGGCCCCGGCGCGGATGCCGCGCGGCCTGACGGTGACGACTGCGAGCACGTCCGGCCGTATTCACCTCGCCCTGCGCTGGTCGCGGGCCCTGCTGGACGACGACGCGGCGGCTGCCCTGGCCCACGTCTTCGAACGCGCCCTGGCCGCAACAGCGGCGCCGGACGTAGGCCTTGGCCACGGTGCTCCGCCCCACGGCGGCATCCCTGCTGCCGGACCCAGTTCCGTACGGCCGGACCGGCCCCGCCGAAGCAGGTCCGACGACCGGGGCGCCTCTGCCGGACCTGACGCCACGACACAGCAGCCCGGCCCCTCCCCTGGGGCGAACGGGCCCCGCGCCCCGGGTGCTGATACCGAACTCGGTCTCAGGGGACAGCAGCCCGGCCGCTCGTCCGGCACCCAGGCCGACCACCAGGAGAGCCCGTCATGACCGGTTCCCACCGCGCTGCCCCGTCCGTCGCCGGTGCCCAGGCCACCGATCCGGGGAACGCCCGCCGCGTGGGGCCCGGAGCACGCAAAAGCGCAGGCGCTGCGGCCCCGGCGCAAGGCCGTCCCGAGGGCCCGGGCGCCCGGAGCGCCGGCGGCCGGAACAACGACGGGCCGAGCACCGGCGCCCCGAGCACCGGCGGCCGGGCCTCGTCGCCCACGCGCGCCGAATTCGCCCCCGGCTTGCGCGACTTCTACGAAGACCCCGCCGTCCCCGTGGCCTCCGGCGAGGAGCGGAGTCTGCGGCAGGCTCGGCTGCTCGGCCGGGCGCTGGGGCCCGTGCAGCCGGGCGGGGTGCCGGCGACCGTGCTCGATGTCGGCTGCGGCGACGGATCGGCCGCTGCCGCCGCTGCCCGCGTGCTGGCCGGGCACCGGATCGTCGGCGTGGACTGGTCGCAGGACGCGCTGCGCCGGGCCGCGCCCCGCGTCCCGTACGTCGTACGCGGTGAACTCACCGACGGTGGGCTGCCATTCGGCACGGCAACGGCGGACGCGGTCCTCTTCAGCGAGGTGATCGAGCACCTCGTCGACCCGGACGCCGCGCTCGACGAGCTGCGCCGCGTCCTGCGCCCCGGCGGCCATCTGATGCTCTCCACGCCCAACCTCGCCGCCTGGTACAACCGCGGGCTGGTCCTCGCCGGTGTCCAGCCCGTCTTCTCCGAGGTGAGCCTGCGCCGGATCCATGGGCGCCCGGGCAGCCAGGTCGTCGGCCATCTGCGGCTTTACACGGCCCGCGCGCTCAAGGAGTTCGTCGCCGCCTCGGGCTTCGAGGTCGTCAGCGTGACCGGCGCCCCCTTCCACGGCGTACCGCGCCCCCTCCGGCCGCTGGACCGGGCCGCCTGCCAATGGCCGGCGATCGCGTCGATCCTGCTGATCCACGCGAGGCGCGCGGCGGGCGCGGGTGCGGGCACAGGAGGAGGCGCGGGAGGCACGGGTGCAGGGCCGTGATGTGGTGGGGGGTGGGCGCCGCGCTGATGGCCAATGTCCTCTACTCCACCGGATTCGTGCTGGAGAAGCGAGCGCTCACGGGCCTGCCGCCACTTGAGCCCGGACAACCCGCCCGGGTCCTGCGGCTGCTGATCAGCAGCCCGCTGTGGATCGGGGGCTCGCTCGCCCTCGCGCTCGGCTTCGCCGCCCAGCTCGCGGTCTACCGCACGCTGCCCATCGCCGCCGCCCAGGGCATCTTCGTCTCCGGGCTGGTCCTGCTGCTCCTGCTCTCCTCGCTCTTCCTCGGCGAACAGCCGACCGGCCGGGAGCGGCGCGGCGTCGTGGCCATCACGCTCGCGCTGGTCATGGTGGTCGTCTCGCTGCGCGGCAGCGCGGAGGCGATCAGCCGCAGCGCCCCCGTCGGCACGCTGCTCGCGCTGTGCCTGCCGTCGCTCGCGGCGGGCCTGTTGCTGTACCGGTCCGCCGAGCGCCGCACGCGCCGCCGGCACCGGCTGCCGACCACGGGCGTGGAGTACGGGGTCGCGGTCGGCCTGCTGTACGGGGTGAGCTCGCTCGCCATCAAGGGCGTGTCCGGGCTCCTCACCACCGAGAACATCGGCGGCGCGGCACTGGCCCTGATCGCCTCCCCGTACCCGTACCTCCTCGTCTTTACCGGGGCCACGGGCCTCGTGCTGTCACAGACGGCGCTGCAGCGCTGCAGAGCCTCGCTGATCGTGCCGGTGTGCACGACCGTCACCTGCGTGTTCACGGTGGCGAGCGGCAGCTTCGCGTTCGGCGAACCGCTGCCGGACGACCCGCTGCGGCTGGCCCTGCGGCTGGGCGGCACGGCGCTGGCCGTGTCCGTCCTGCTGATGCTGCCGCGCCACGACCGACCGGCCGCCCCAGCCGACACCACCCCAACCGGCACCACCCTCGCCGGTACCACTCCCACCAGCACCACCGCTCCCACCCCCACCACCCCCACGGCCGCCCAAGGAGCTCGCTCATGAAACCCGACGATCCCCTGCTGAAGATCCTCGCCTGCCCACTCGACAAAGGCCCGCTGACCCTGCTGGAGGACGAGGACGCGCTGTACAACCCGCGGCTGCGCCGCCGCTACCCGATCGTCGACGGGATCCCGCAGCTGCTTCCCTCCTCCGGCGAGCCGGTCGCGGACGCGGAGCACGAGCGGCTGCTCGAGGCCGTGGACGACGCCGGCTCCGCCCGGGAGCACGAGCAGACGGGACAGAGCGGGCGCACTGGAGGGAGCGGGCCGTGACCCTCGCGGCCCGGCTGGCGCCGCGGCTGCCTCCCCGCCTCGTCGGCGCGGGCGCCGCGCTGCTCTATCCGCGGTTCGAGCCGGAGCTCCGGCGGCTGGCCGACTTCTGCCCGCGGGGCGGCACGGCCGTGGACGTGGGCGGCTGGTACGGGCCGTGGTCGCGGCGGCTGGCCCGGCGCGCGGACCGGGTCGTCGCCGTCGAGCCCGTACCGCATCTGGCCCGGCAGCTCGCCTCGACCACGCCCGCGAACGTACGGGTCGTACAGGCCGCGGCCGCCGACCGCACGGGCAGGGCGCGGCTGTGGCTGCCGCCGGGCGGGCGCGGTGACCGAGGGGTGTCCTCGCTGGTGCGGCGCGAGATCCACCGCGCGGCGGTCGAGGTGCGGTGCGTCCCGCTCGACGAGCTGCTGGAGGGCCTGCGGCTCACGGACGTCGGCCTGATCAAGGTCGACGTGGACGGCAGCGAACTGGCGGTGCTGCGCGGCGCGGAGCGCATCCTGCGCCGCGACCGTCCGGCGCTGTTCGTGGAGCTGGAGGTGCGCATCCAGCCGCTGGGTCCCGTCCTGTCGCTGCTCGCCGGATACGGCTACCGCGGGTGGGTGCTGCCGGGGCGGGACTGGGTGCCGCTGTCGGCCTTCGACCTCGCGGGCCACCAGTACCGTACGGGCCATGTCGCCGAGCAGGGGCTGCTGCGGCGGAGCGTGGCGCCGCACCGCCGGTACGTCAACTCGGTGCTCTTCCTGCCGGGTCCCCGGCGGCCGGGTGCGTGGCTGCGCGAGGATGGCGCGCATGAGCTCCACGCCGGACCCGCGAAATGAGCGGAATCAGCAGCCTGAGCGGTCGCCGTCCCTGTTCGGCCCGCTGCAGTTCCAGCTGGTACTGCTGCGACGGATGGCCGACCACCAGCCGGGGCTGGTGGAGGAGGCTCTGCGTGAACTCGGCGTCGGGAGAGCCGAGATGCGCGAGGCGAACCGCCGCTGGCAGGCGATGATCCGCTCCCCTCGGTCCCGCGCCCCGCTGCAGCGCTACCGTTCGGTGCTCGGCCCGCCCGAGGAGGTCCTGCTCCGCCGGATCGGCGATCTCGACTGCGAGGCGCTGCGCTGGCCGGTACCGCTGTGGCCGGATCTGCGCTTCGAAGTGCTGGCCGGTCCCGGAGGACAGGTCTGGAACGAGTGGCTGGTACGCGCTCCGGTCGCGGCGGGCCCCGACCTCCGCACGCTCGGCGACCTGCGCCCGTGGTGCTGCACGGTCGACGAGGTGGCGCGCGCCTTCGCCCCGGCCACGCCGATGGAGGGCACGGCACCCACGCGCTGGCGGCTCGCCTTCACCGCGCAGGACGACACGGGTGAACGCGCGCGCCACGTGGCGGAGTTCACCTGGGGCCTGCTCCAGCGCCTGGACCCTGACCCGGGGTGAGCTCCGTGACGCCTGTGCCGCCCGTGACCCCGCCGTCACGTCAGGCCACCCCCCATAGGCGGCGCCGTTTGTCCCGGTTTGCAGACCTGGCCCACGGGGACTCGTGCCGCATGGCCGGCAAGGACGGTAAGAGCGGTAAGAACGCCAAGGACAGCAAGGACGGCAAGGACAAGGATCGACTGGAGCGCTACCGCTCCATGCGGGACGCGGACCGCACCCCCGAGCCCATGGGCGGCAAGCCCTCCCGGGGCGGCGAGCCGCGCTTCGTGATCCAGAAGCACTCCGCGACGTCCCTGCACTACGACTTCCGCCTGGAGGCGGACGACGTACTGGTGTCGTGGGCGGTGCCCAAGGGGCCCTCCACGGACCCGCGGGAGAAGCGCCTGGCCATGCGCACCGAGGACCACCCGCTCGACTACATTCACTTCGAAGGCGTCATCCCGGGCGGGGAGTACGGCGCGGGCAGGGTCATCGTCTGGGACACGGGCACGTACGAGAACCGTACCGAGCACCGCGGCAAGGAGGTCCCGGTCGCCGACGCGGTCGACGGCGGCCATGTCTCCGTATGGCTGGAAGGCGAGAAGCTGCGCGGGGGCTATTCACTGACGCGGACCGGCCGCGACGGCGACAAGGAGCGCTGGATTCTGGTGAAGAAGTCCGACGACGCGGCGGACGCCCGCCGCAACCCGGTGAATTCCGAGCCGGCCTCGGTGCGCAGCGGCCGTACGATCGAGGACCTGTCCGAGGACGACGGCTGAACCGATGGACACGAACTCGGGCTCAGCGCAGGGCAAGACAGTCCTCATCACCGGCGCCACCCAGGGACTGGGGTACCACGTCGCGCGTGAGCTCGCCGCCGACGGCGCGACGCTGCTGCTGCACGGGCGGGACGGCGCGCGGCTGGAGGAGGAGGCCGCCGGGATCCGCGCGGAGGCGCCCGCCGCGACCGTGCGCATGTACGTCGCCGACCTCGCTGACCTCGACCAGGTGCGCGCGATGGCCGCCCGCGTCCGGGATGCCGAGTCCCGCCTCGACGTGCTGGTGAACAACGCGGGCGTCGGCTTCGGAGCCGACCCGGCGAAGCGGGAAGTGAGCCGCCAGGGCTACGAACTGCGGTTCGCGGTCAACCACCTGGCGCCGTACGTCCTCACGCGGGAGCTCCTCCCCTTGCTGACCGCCTCCGCGCCCGCGCGCGTGGTCAACATCGCCTCCGTGGGGCAGGCACCGATCGACTTCGACGACGTCATGCTGGAGCGACGGTACGACGGCGTGGACGCGTACCGCCGCAGCAAACTGGCCATGATCATGGCCACCTTCGACCTGGCCGCCACGGTCGACCCCCGCGAGGTCACGGTCAACGCCCTGCACCCCGCCTCCCTCATGGACACGAACATGGTGCGGCAGGCCGGCTGGCCCGCCCGGTCGGCCATCGAGGACGGCGTACGGCCCGTGATCCGTCTGATCACCGACCCGTCCCTGGAGACCGTAACCGGCCGCTACTTCGACCGCTTCACGGACAGCCGCGCCAACGCCCAGGCGTACGACGCGCCGGCACGCGCGCGGCTGGCGGACCTGACCGAGAAGCTCACGGGCACGGCGTAGCCGTGCCGACCCGCTGGGTCGGCCGACCGAGCGCCACGGTGTTCCCACCGGGCCGGGACGGGTTTCTCGTCGGCGATGTACCCGTCCTGACGTGATCAGGCGGCCGGCTCCAGTCGGACGCAGCATCGACCGGGGGCAGGCGCCAGGCGTGCATCAAGCCCGGCCTCGCCCAGTCCGTGAAGGACACCTCGCAGCAGATGGAGGTTCATGCCGCACACCGTCTGGGTGTGCTCACGAGCGAGCGCATGGAAGGGACAGTTGGCCAAAACGATGGCATCGCCCTCGCGCCGCGGCTCGAACCCGTACCGTTCCAGCAGGTCGAAGGCGCCTGCGCTCTCCTGTCCGCCCAGTTGAGTACCCAGTTCTTCGGCCTTGCGATGCAGCACGTCCCGCACCGGCTCGCCGGTGGCGTCGGATTCCTCCACGGCCTGGGCGAGCAGCCGTCCGGCCAGCTCGTAGCGCCGGTCCGGCAGGCTGACAGCGACCTGTTTCGTCGAGCGCCGGTAGAGCTTGGCCGGCCTGCCCGCGCCCGGCCCTGCGCGCCCGCTGCGTCGCTCGTAGACCACGTCGAGCAGTGATTCATCGGCCAGCCGGTCCAGGTGGAATGCCGCGGTCTGCCGCGCCAGGCCCAGGGCCGCGGCCGCCTCATCTCGGCTGACCGGGCCCGGCTGGCGCACCACGTGGTCGTACAGCCTCCTGCGGGTCGGCTCGTCGAGAGAGGCGATGGCGGAGACGTCGGCGTCGTGTGCTTCCTTCGAGCGGTCCACGAACACCAGTGTAAAACCCACCGCTCTTGACTAAAGAACGAACGAGCGCTTCTATCGTTAATGAAAGTTGTCGATAGAAGGAGAGGCCATGCCCTCCGCAACCACAAGCACCACGTCAGTCGGCCCCCGGCGGGCGATGCTCACCGACCCCGGCTACCAGGCCTTCCTGATCCTGCGCACCGGATTCACGGTGGCGCCGATCCTGTTCGGGCTGGACAAGTTCGCCAACCTGCTCGTGGACTGGCCCACCTACCTCGCGCCGTGGATCAACGACCTCGTTCCGGGCAGTGCTCAGGCGGCCATGTACGCGGTGGGTGTGATCGAGATCGTGGCAGGGGTCGCTGTCGCCCTGGCCCCGCGCTTCGGTGGCTGGCTGGTGGCCGGCTGGCTGGGCGGCATCATCATCAACCTGCTGACCATCCCGGGCCACTACGACATCGCGCTGCGTGACTTCGGCCTGCTCCTCGGCGCAGTCGCGCTGGCAAGGCTTGCCGAGCGTTACCACGGCGAGCAAGAAGGGCTGTGAGGAGTAACGGCGTGCACAGGCGGGGGCTTCACCCGGCTCCAGGAACCGGCGGACCGCGCCGAGCGCGGTCCGCACCCCACAGGTCTGGCGGTTCTCCCGGGCCGATGTGACCCCTGCATGGAGGTCCGGCGGTCTCCCACCGTCAGCCACCTCGTCCGCCGCTGATCGCCGCTGAAGCCTCCACGGAACAGCAAGGCCGGAAGATCTTGACGCCGCCGGCCACGCTCGTACGGCGGCCCGCCCGCGGATGACCTGGCGGCGGGAGGCTCGTTGACGGGGCGTGACCAGTTTCGAGAGTGAACACCCAGCGTCCGCCGATCAGGTGCTGCAGGCTATGGTCGCCCTGGGCGCGGAGCCCGTCGTGGACCCCGAGCTGCGCCCCGCGGGGCCGAGGCCCGAGGATCTGCCGGAACTGCTGGGCGCGCTCCTCGCCACGGTCGAGGTCGAGATCGCGACGCGGATCCATCCGACCGATGACCCGCCGGCGGGCCTCCCGGAGCTGATCGCCGGGTGGAACGCCATGGTGGGCGACGACGGCCTGGGGCTCGCGATCCTCGGCAATCGCCTCCAGCGGACCGCGCTCGACGTCCTGCAGGCGGAGAGCGAGGACGAGCCGGAGCCGTCGGCCATGGAGGCGGCGGGCAATGCCGCCGTTGCGGCCGCGAACCTGATCAGCGCCTACCTCAGCAGCGGCGACGACCGCGAAGTCCGCCAAAGCCTCGACGCTGCCGAGGGTTTCATCGCCGAGGCTCTGACCAACCTGCACGCCGCCCGCAGCGAGCTCACCGAGGACGAGGATTAGCCTCGACCCGCTGGTCCTCCCCCTGGTCCGACGACCAGTAGCCGCAGGTGCAGCCCGCCGTCCCGCAGCGCGTGGGCAGGGTGACCCTGCGCTGGGCGGCCGCGCGCCCCATTGCGTACACGACGGCGACGATGACGGAGAGCCGAGGCGGTACGGAGTCGCTGCGGCCGGACATACCGCACACCCGGTCGCACCCTATGTCCGACTGATCCGACACTGGCCACCACCCGTTCACGACAGGTCCATTGACAGGGCCATGAGCGCGTGACACGGTTTCGCGAACTCAGCTCAGACAACGTTGTCAGCGCGTTTCGCGACAAGGGGTGGACCCATGCGACTCCCGGCGATCCGGATACGTGCAGGTGCGGCGAAGTGGGCAGCCGCTCTGACAGCGGCCCTGCTGGCCGTCGCGCTGCTGACCTTTGACGCGCTCGGGCCGGTGCGGGCCGTCGCCGCCCCGGCCGACCCCGCCGCGCTGGTGAACCCGTTCGTCGGCACGCAGAACTTCGGCAACACCTTCCCCGGTGCGAGCGCGCCCTTCGGCATGGTCCAGGTCAGCCCGGACACCGGCGGCCAGGGCGGCTACGACTACAAGCAGGACAAGATCCACGGGTTCAGCCAGACCCACCTCTCCGGCGTCGGGTGCGGCGTGATGGGCGAGCTGCCCATCATGCCGACCACAGGCGCGGTCGACACCGTGGACCCCGACGAGTACCGCTCGGAGTACTCGCACGACGACGAGAAGGCCGAGCCCGGCTATTACCGGGTGGGCCTGAACACGTACGACATCGACGCCGAGCTCACCGCCACCGAGCGCACCGGCTGGCAGCGCTACACCTTCCCCAACTCCGGTGCCGCGAACGTGCTGTTCAACACCGGCAAGGCCAATCAGAAGGTGTTCGACTCCGAGGTGCACGTCGTCGGCGACCGCACCGTCGAGGGCCGGGTGCGCGCGGGCAACTTCTGCGCCGGCGAGGACCGGCACACCGTCTACTTCACGGCCACCTTCGACCGGCCCTTCAAGGCCCACGGCACCTGGCGCGGTTCCAAGCCCGAGCCCGGCAGCCGGGACGCGGCCGGCGAGGGGAACAACGGCGCCTGGGTGACCTTCGACGCGGTCTCCGACCGGGACGTCGTGGTCAAGACCGGCCTGTCCTACACCGGTATGGAGGGCGCCAGGAAGAACCTCGCGGCGGAGACGGGAGACTCGTACGACTTCGCCGCCACGCGCGCGAAGTTGCAGGCCACATGGGAGAAGCAGCTCGAGTCGATCCGGATCGGCGGGGGCACGCGGGACCGGCAGAGCGCCTTCTACACCGCCCTCTACCACGCGCAGCTGCACCCGAACCTCGCGGGCGACGTGGACGGCCGGTACGTCGGATTCGACGAGAAAGTCCACACGGCGTCCGGCTTCACGCCGTATCAGAACCTGTCGTTGTGGGACACCTACCGGCCGCAGAACCAACTCCTCGAGCTCCTGGAACCGCAGGTCGCACGGGACGTCGCGCTGTCCGTCGTCGCCATCGGCCGGGACGGCGGCTGGCTGCCCCGGTGGGCGCTCGCCAACAGCGAGACCAACATCATGACCGGTGACCCCGTGACCCCGTTCCTCGTCGAGGCGTGGTCGAAGGGCCTGCTGGCGGGGCACGAGGACGAGGCGTACGCGCTGCTGAAGAAGAACGCGACCAGCACCCCGCCCGACGGCTCGCCCTACAACGGCCGCTCGGGCGTGGACCATTACGCGAAGCGCGGCTACATCCCGTCCGGTCTGGAGCTCGGCGAGGACTGCGCCGACAAGGGCGGCGACAACGACTGCGACCACCCGGCCTCCGCCACGCTCGAGTACGCCGCGGCGGACGCGTCACTCGCGCTGATGGCGCGCGGGCTCGGCCACGAGGCGGACGCGAAGATGTTCGCCGCGCGCGGCCAGTGGTACCGGAACCTGTGGGACTCCTCGATCGGCCAGTTCCGGCCGCGCACCGCCCACGGCACCTGGCTGACGCCGTACGACCCGGTCGGGGCAGGGCACCAGTTCCACGAGGGCGGCGCGTACCAGTACCAGTGGCTCGTACCGCAGGACCCGGCCGGCCTTGTCGAGCTGATGGGCGGCAGGCGCGCCACCGAGAAGCGGCTCGACGAGTTCTTCGTCCACGACAAGCTGCTCACCGACCCGGCGGGCACGGCACGCGAGGACTGGATCTCCCAGCCGTACGACTACTACGGCAAGCCGACGTACAACCCGAACAACGAGCCTGATCTGCTGGCCCCGTACGTCTACCACTGGGCCGGTGCACCGGCGAAGACGGCGACGGTCGTGCGGGCGGCGATGACCCTGTTCACCAACGGCCCGGACGGCATGACCGGAAACGACGACCTGGGCACGATGTCGGCCTGGTACGTGTTCTCCTCGCTCGGTCTGTACCCGACGATGAGCGGCGGCGACTTCCTCGCGCTCTCCAGCCCGCAGTTCGAGTCGGCGACCGTACGGATCGGGCAGTACGGCCGCAAGCAGGGCGGCACGCTGACCATCAAGGCGCCGGGCGCGAGCGACGCGAAGCGGTATGTGCAGCGCGTGTCGCTGGGCGGCAAGGACGTGCGGAAGTCGTGGCTGAACTGGGGCGCGATCGCGCACGGTGGCGCTCTGGACCACGAGCTCGGCACGAAACCGTCCTCCTGGGGCACGGGAGAGGGCACCGAACCGCCGTCGGTGAACCGGGCAGGCGCCGACAGCCGCAGGCATCTCGACGCGTCGCTGCGCACCTCGTCGGACGTCGTGCCGGAGAGCGACGACGACCTGACCGCCCACCTGACCCTGGACGTTCTGGGCCAGGCGCCGGACGAGCTGCGCGTGACCGTGACGCCGAAGGCGCCTTCCGGCTGGAAGGTGGCGGCGACGCCCTCGTCGCTGGTGCTGCGGTCCCGGTACCTGCCGGTACAGAAGACGGTGTCGCTTGCCGTGACCGTGCCGGGCGGTGCCGCCGTCGGCTCGTACCCCGTCTCCGTCACGGTCGCGGCGAAGGGCACGGACGCGGTGACACGCACCGCCACCGTCGAGGTCCGTCCCCCGGCGACGTGCGCGACGACGGCGGGCGAGCAATGCGCGGTCGATCTCCGCCGCGATCGGGGCCACGACGGCGCGGCCACCACAGCCCAGCCGGGCCAGGGCAACTTCGACGGCCTGGGCTGGAGTTACGACGGCGACCTGCTGCCGAAGGCGGGCCCGGTCACCTGGGGCGAGGTGACCTACGACGCGCCCGACCCCTCCGGCACGGCGGCGAACTTCGTCGAGGCCCGCGGCCAGACCCTGCTGCTGCCCGACCGCGCCCACTCCTCGCTCCGCCTGGTCGCCGCATCGCACAACGGACCGGTGACGACCCGGCTGACGGTGCGGTACGAGGACGGGAGCAGCGCGGAGGTGCCGCTCACGGTCGGCGACTGGGCCGGGTCGGTACCGGACGGCAGCTCCACCGCCCTCGAGATGCCGCACCGGATCAAGGACGGCCAGGGGGTCGACGGCCCGGCGGTGCGCCTGTTCGGCGACACGGCCGAGCTCGACGCCTCGAAGACACTGCGCTCGGTGACGCTGCCCGACGATCCGCGCGTCGAGGTGTACGCAATCACGCTGACGTGAGCGGCATGCGGCCCGGCCCCGGTAGCGTTCCAGGCATGCAGGCGACGCTCTCTGGTGCCCTGGTGAGTCTGCGGCCGGCGGCCGAGGCCGACATCCCCGCCCTGGCCCGCATCCGTACGACGCCCGAGGTCTACGAGCGGTGGCGCGGCGGGGACGACATGACGTCCGAGGTGGCCGGGGACCTGCGCGACCCGGAGGTCACGACCCTCGCGGTCGAGTACGAGGGCCGCGTGGTCGGCGCGATCCAGTGGGGCGAGGAGACCGAACCCGACTACCGGCACGCCCACATCGACATCTACCTCGACCCCTCCGTCCACGGGCGCGGCCTCGGCACGGACGCGGTCCGCACCCTCGCTCGGTATCTGATCACCGACCGCGGCCACCACCGCATCGTCATCGACCCGGCGACCGACAACCCGGCCGCGATCCGCTCCTACAGCAAGGTGGGCTTCCGCCCGGTCGGCGTCATGCGCCGCTACGAGCGCGGCCCCGACGGCACCTGGCACGACGGCCTGCTGATGGATCTGCTGGCCGAAGAGCTGATCGAGGAATAGCGCCAGGGCAGCGGAACCGCAGGTGAGATCACGGGGTTTCTCCGGGTTATGTGGAGTCGTCGCGCCTCTGGCCGGAGGGGCTGGAGTTCTCGAAGCGGCGCAGGAGTTCCTTCAGGGCGGACATCTCGGCGGTCAGTGCTGTGCGGCCGCGGTCGGTGATCTCCACCCAGGTGCGGGGGCGTTTGCCGTGGTAGCCCTTCGTGATGCGCACCAGATCCTGCTGGGCCAGAACTTCGAGATGACGTCCGAGATTGCCGTCGGTGAGCTGCAGCAGCCTCTTCAGGTATCGGAAGTCGGCTTGCTGGGTTTCGTGCAGGACGGCGAGCAGGCCGAGCCGTGTTCGTTGGTGGACCGCATCGTCCAGTCCCGTGGTGGGGTGATGGTCGGTTTCTTCGTCCGGACGACTCATCAGGCGTCGCGCTCGTGGTGGAGTGCCACCAGGCCGGCTGTCAGCACCACCAGGCCCAGCAGGACGTAGAAGAGAGGCTCCACCCAGTAGATGAAGCCATCGTGGGATGGCCGACCGACGATCTGCTCCACGGTGTCGTTGAGTCGGCCGATGAGCATATGGGAGTTCACCATCCAGCCTGTGATCCCGAGCGCGGCCGCGCAGACGGCGAGGTAGCCGTTGCGCTGGAGCAGGGTCAGCGCGAGAAGCGCCAGGCCAATCGTGGTCAGCGGCCCGGCGTACACCCAGATCAGCCCCAGGCCGGGTAGTGCGGTCAATGCAGTCCCGAATGCGGCCGCGCTGTAGGTGCCGCGGCCCGGGCCGATCCCGGTCCTGGTGCGCCTGTAGCGGTACCAGAGAGCGATGGCGGCGAACCCCACAGGGAGCGCCAGCACCCAGTACAGCTGGTCACTCCTCCACAGCGGGCCGAATGGCACGTAGTAGAAGGGTGCGCTGAGCAGGATGATCGCCCCGAAAGTGATGAGGGGAACCGAGGACGCGCGGCGATCTCCGCGCGCTCGTCTCCGTAGCTTCTCCGTCTCAGCGAGCACCTCGCTGGTGTCGGCGGCTTCCATCGCGGGCTCCATCTCGAGGTTCTAGGACGAAGATTACTCTGCACTGCAGAGCAACTACTCTGCAGTGCAGAGTAGTTGCTCGTCAAGAGTTGAAGCCGCCCGTGGAACACCGAGGACAGCGGCGGCCCAGTTACGGAGTCCAGATGGCGAGCAGGCCAGCGCTCAACGCACCTGCGACCGCGCCCTCCAGGACAGCGCGCAGACTCTGACCCAGCGCACGCAGTCTGCGAGGGTCGGCACCAGGCTCATCGGCCGCCTGCAGGATCTGGCGGGTGAGCTCTTCAGCCGTCCGCTGCCGCTCTTCGCGCAGTCCGAGGACTGGGATGGCCTGACTGACCGCTTGGGCGAACTCCGCTAGCCGAGCAACGTCGACCGACTCCGCGGCCTGCCCCACGACGACGGAATTACCATCCCCGATCACGATCTGCCCGGAGTTGTCACCCTCCATCCGCAAGCGGTAACTTCCCGCGTCCTGTTCGGTCATGGGCATCCTCCCCACCAGTAGGGCGCACGCTGTTCGTGCATATCAGGAAATCTGCGCTGTGTGCACTGAGATGGCGACTTCAGCCGCCATGTGACCACGGTATGGCTATCCTGCTGGCGCGATGAGCTTAACGCTCTGACGATCGCGCAACTACGGGGAGTGGCCATGCCAGACACGGGAGGCCCTAGCCAGCAGGCCCCCGGGGTTCACGTTGCGGGCGGGAACTCGGGCCAGCTGATAGTGGGCAACAACAACGTCATCTTCAACGGGAACGACATTGCGGTGGAGAAGCGGACCGGGGCGGCGCCCGAAGTCCGCCCCCGCAGCCGGCCGACCGGTCACCCACTGCCGCGCAGTGGCCCGGAGTTGACAGGACGCGACGACGAGCTGGCGCAGCTCGGGGAGTGGGTCGACGAGGGAATACCGGTCCAGCTCGTGGGTCCGCCGGGGATCGGCAAGACCGCGCTGCTCCATCAGTACGCCGCCCGCTGCGCCGCAGCCGGGAGCGATGTGGTGTTCCTCGACGCGGCAGGACTCGACGCCGAGGATGTCTTGCAGGAGCTCTTCCAGGCGTGTTACGACGTCGAGAACTACCGCCCGGATCCGACACGTCTGCGGCGGCTGATGCGCTCCATCCGGGCCCTGGTTGTCATCGACGACTTCACCGGCAGCGCAGCCGAGCTCCGCACACTGCTGGACACCGTGCCCTCCAGCGTCCTGGTCATCGCCTCCACCACGAGGTCGCTGCGAAGCAAGGGGAGAGCAATCGAGCTCACCGGGCTGCAGCCCGGTCCGGCACTTGCCCTCCTGGAGCACGAGCTCGGCCGACCGCTGACCGGGGACGAACGCTGCGCAGCCGAAGAGTTCCGGCAAGCGGTGGATGGTCATCCACTCGCGCTGATCCAAGCAGCAGCCGCGATCGGCACCGCCGCGGCGGAGGACGCCCCCGGCGACCAGCGAGAGCTCGCCCAGGCCCTGGCGACCGGGCTCAACCCGGAAGACCACGCCGTCCTCGGACTCCTGCTGTGCTTGGAGGGCATCGCCGTCCCGCGGACGATGGTCGAGATCCTCTCGGGAACGGCACAGATCAGCGGCATCGTCGACCGGCTGTGCCGGGCACGACTCGTCGTCGAAGACCCCGAGGGGCTCCGCGCGCTCGCCCCGGCCGCGAGGCTCGTGGCCGAATCCCCGGCCCCATCCCGGGCGCGCCTCGACGTGGAGCAGGCCGCAGCGGCGCTGGCCGACTGGGCAGCCACCGCTGAGGCGCGGACGGTCGGTGCCGCGAACGCTGTCGTGGTACGTGTCCTGGACACCGCCGTGGCAAGCGGGGCGCACGCCACTGCAGTCAGGCTGGCCCGCACCGTCGCACCTGCCCTGTGCCGGACTTTGAGGTGGGGGGCGTGGCGGCGGGTGCTGGCTCTGGGGAAAGCGGCTGCGCACGCGGTGGGTTCAACCGATGCCGTGGACTATTTCGACCGGGAGGAGAACGCCCGGCGCAGGGCTCTGGGCATAGGAAGCCTGGTCGGAGTCGCCGCGGGCGGCGGCTTCATCTTCGGCCGGCACCTCGCCGCCACGAAGGCCGTCGGTTCAGGGGCCAAGGGGTGTCTGCTGTCTCCGGGCGCCATTGGAGCCGGCATCGCCGTGGTGATCGCGACACTCATGGGGTTCATCGGCTACACCAGCGTCTCGGATCCCGGCCCGGATCCTTCTCCCGCACAACCCCGTGCAATCGAGTTCCCCACTTTCCCGCACCGGCCGGGCGAGCCGACTCGGGCAGTCACCTCCCGTCCGCCCTCCTCCCCGAAGCCGACAGGCAGTCAGAGGCCTGGCCTCACGCCCACCGCGTCCTCTCCCCCCTCTTCCAGATTCGGCCCTTCGGCTCCACCCTCCGAAGAGAAGCCCTCGGCCCCCTCCTCGCGGCCCGAGGAAGGCCCAGGTCACGTGCCACCGTCCCAGACGTCACTGCCCAGCGTCGAAGGCTTCTGGGGCAAGGAGCAGTTCCAGATCGAGTTTCCTATGAACTCGGACGGCCGGACGTGGAGCAACATCGTCCTCACGTACGTCCAGGACGGTACATGGGAATGGCGGTACGACTGCTGGACCGATACCCCGGTCTCGAACACGGCGCCCGGACCTGTCGACATGGAGTGCGACGTCCATGGCGGAGAGCCGTTCAGCAAGGGACGTGTCACCCACACATCCGACGACAGCGTCGAACTGGTCGTTGACGGTGACCCCGACGTTTCGGGGATCTATCACCGCACCAACGGGTTCGCATCATAGGGAAGAGACGATCCGCTGCGACGTCGGCCTTCGCCGGCCGGCGTCCGCTTCGTCATCGACCGCGCCGGAGGGCACGGGCCTCCAAGGGTGGAGTCCCCAGCCGCCCGCACCGGGCGGCACCGAGGCACAACCGGCAAGATCAAAACCGCGCCGAGAACTCCATCAACGGCCTTTTCGAAGAGATCGATCCAGGCAGCAGCCCCGACGCGCAGGGGCGCTGAAGATGCGGGCAACGGAGTGCCATTCCAAGGGACGAAGGCCCCAAGCAATCGCCCATGCCGGGCGTATCGACAAGACCGCCACCTCCTACGAGGCGGCGGTCTGTCTGGCCTCGTACCCGCTCAGGGCAAGATGCTCCGAGGACGAACCCTAGTCGTCATCACCGTCGTCATCGCCGTCCCACGGACCAGTGATGGCGACGAGGATGCCGGGGTCCTGGATGTTGGCGAACAGCGTCTTGCCGTCGGGAGAGAAGGTGACGCCGGCGAACTCGCTGTACTCGGGCGCCTCCGCGGTGCCGACGTTGAGCTCGTTGCGGGCGATCGGGTAGGTGGTGCCGTCGAGCGTGGCGCCGAAGAGGTGCGACACGCCGTCGCCGTCCTCGGCGATCACCAGGCCGCCGAACGGCGAGACGGTGATGTTGTCCGGGCCGTCGTAGGCACCGTCCTTGGACGTGTCCGGGTTGACGGCCAGCAGCACCTTGAGCGTGATGGTGGCGCTGCGCGGGTCGTAGAACCACACCTGGCCGTCGTGCGCGGTGCCCGGGCTCTCGGAACGGGCGTAGCTGGACACGAAGTACACGCCGCCGTCACCCCACCACATGCCCTCCAGCTTGCGGGAGCGGGTGATCTCACCGGCCAGGAACTGTTTGCGGACAGAGGTGGTGCGGGCGTCGCGGTCCGGCACCTTCACCCACTGCACGCTGTACACGGTGCCGATCTGCGTCGCGCGGGAGAGGTCGTCGACGTACTGGCCCGCAGCGTCGAAGCACTTGAACGCCTCCAGCACGCCCGCGTTGTCGGCCAGGGCCCGCAACTTGCCGGGCCCGTGCGCGAAGCCGACTGGCGGGGTCCAGCGGTAGAGCAGGCCGTTGGGCTTGGAGGCGTCCTCGGTCAGGTACAGGTGGCCGCGACTCTTGTCGACCACCACCGCCTCGTGCGCGTAGCGGCCCAGGGCCTTGATGGGCTTGGGGTCGAGGTTCGCCGCGCCGCCCCGCGCGGGGTCCACCTCGAAGACGTACCCGTGGTCCTTGGTCATGCCGTCGACGCCGGCCAGGGCCTCGGTCTCCTCGCAGGTCAGCCAGGTGCCCCATGGGGTGACTCCACCGGCGCAGTTGGTGGAGGTACCGGCGATGCCGACCCACTCGCGCACCGAATCCTCGGACACCTCGACGACGGTGCAGCCACCGGCCGCCGCCGCGTCGTACACCAGGCCGTCCAGGTGCGGCACCGGGTAGTCGGCCTCGCTCAGCGGGTCGTCGATCTCGTGGTTGTTCACCAGCAGGGTGACGTCGTCATCGTCATCACCGCCGCCCGCGAAGGCGCCGGTGCCGTCGTGACGGTTCGGGGTGGTCTGGCCGGACTCCAGGGTGGTGAGACCGGTACGGGTGAGGATCCGGTAGGAGAAGCCCTCCGGCAGGGAGAGCACACCCTTCGGGTCCGTGACCAGCGGGCCGTAGCCGACGGCACTGCCCGCCTCGGCCGTGTCGGCGATGGCGCCGGGCGCCGCGAACAGCGCCTCCATACTTCCGACCAGCATGACTCCGGCGCCCGCCATCGCGGACCGGTTGAGAAATTCCCTGCGGCTGAGCGGCATTTCATCTCCCGTACGAATGGACATCGGCCGACGCGTACGGCGTCGGCGCGGCGCCCATCCTGACCACGGCAGGAGAATGCGAGAGAAAGCCGAGGAGAAGCGGAGAGTTCACTTTTACCTCAGCGTTCTCATCTTTCTCATCCTTGTCTCCCTCGGCGCCGGATCTCCTCCGGCGCGGCATCTCAAGGGAGTGGGCCGGATCCGAACGTCGCCCGCGCACGCCTGAAGGGCCAGGTCAGGCCAGGCCGGTCAGGTCGCGTCCGGCAGATCCAGCCGGTAGCCGCGGCCGCGGACGGTGGTGATGAGGGCGGTGCCGAGTTTGCGTCGGAGGTAGCGGACGTACACATCGACGATGTTGGAGGCTTCGTCGGCGTCGTATCCCCACACCGTGGAGAGCAACTGCTCGCGGAGCAGCACGCGGCCGGCGTTGCGCATCATGACCTCCAGGAGTGCGAACTCCCGCGGACTGAGCTCGACGATCCGACCGTCCACTCGGGCTTGGCGCGTGCGGCTGTCGAGAGCCAATCCGGCGCGGTACAGCGCCGAGTTGTCACCGTCCTGCAGCCGCAGGCGGATTCGCGCGAGCAGTTCCTCGAAGCGGAACGGCTTCGCCATGTAGTCGTTCGCACCTTCTTCGAGGCCCTTGACCGTGTCGACGACACCGCTCCGAGCGGTGAGGATGATCACCGGCAGTGGACAGGACACCGCGCGGAGACGGGACAGGACCGTGAATCCGTCCTCGTCCGGCAGGCCGAGATCGAGGACGAGGAGGTCGAAGTCCCCGGACAGGGCCCGGTGCCGGGCAGCTGCGCCGTTGGTGACGACGGTGGTCAGGAAGCCGTGGGAGCGGAGCCCCTTCCCCACAAAGGACGCGATTTCGGCTTCGTCTTCGGCAATGAGGATGTGGGCGGAAGGGTTCTCTGCTGGTCGCATGGCACCTTGTGAAGAGGGATCTCGAGGGTGAAGGTGGCCCCGTGACCGGGACGGTTGTTCAACGTGACCTTGCCGTGGTGCGCTTCGGCGATGGCCTTGACGATCGCCAGACCGAGGCCCGCGCCGCCGGATCCGCGAGCGCGGCCGCCGCGCGCGAACCGCTCGAAGATACGGTTCTGCTCGGCCGGTGGCACGCCGGGGCCGCTGTCCCGGACCCAGAGTTCGGCGACACCGTCGTGTACTCGGCCGCCGATCCAGATGCGCGCGTGTTCCTCCGTGTGCTGGGCCGCGTTCTGCGCGAGCTGGATCAGCGCCTGTGTCAAAAGCTGGCGATCGCCGTGCAGCATCCCAGGGGGCGTGTCGTCGGCGAGTTCGAGCATCCACCGGCGCGGCGCCAGGGCCGACGCCTTGACGTACACCTCCTCGATCAGCTCCGGCAGGACGACGTCCCCGGGCTTCAGGGATTCGGGGCGACGTGCCTGGGCGAGCATCAGCAGCTCCTCCACGATGCGGTTCATCCTGTGCAGCTCGTCGATGGCCACGTCGACGGTTTTTCGGCGGGCGACCGGATCGTCGACGTCGAGCAGCTCCAGATGGCCGAGGACGATCGTGATCGGGGTGCGCAACTCGTGACCGGTGTCGTCCATGAACTGCCGCTTCGTGGCGAACGACTCCTCGAGCCGGTCGAGCATGGCGTTGAAGGTGGTCGCCAACTGGGATATCTCGTCCTCGTCGTGGACCGCGATACGCGCGGTGAGGTCGGTCTCGCTGATCGACCGGGCGGCGTCCCGGAGCAGCAGGAGCGGGGCGGTGAGGCGTCCGGCGAAGACCCAGCCCACGCCGGCGGCCAGGAACAGCGCACTGAGGCCGAGGAGCATTTCCATCCGGATGGTGTCGCTGATTTCGGCACGCTCGGTTTCGGTGAATGTGGCGACAACGAGGACGCCGTGAGCGGGATCCCCCTCGACCGTGACGGGTACGGTCACGTACCGGATGTGCCCGGCCGCAGTGGTCGCGTCGCCGTAGGCGGGCCGGGGCGCGGCCGCGAACTCGGTCACCAGGGCGGAATCGGTGTCCAGTCGGGTGGGCGGTTCGATGGCGGTACGCCGGAAGGGGTCCCCGTCGACGAGCGTCAGCAGTGTCTGGTTCTGATCGGGAACCTGGTTTCGCAGAACGGATACGAACAGTTCGCGGACGCCGGACCGCGGTTGGTCCGCGCTCGGGCGGTGGCCCTTCACAAAGGTCCGGAACTCGCGGATCTCGTGGGCGAGTTCCGCGTCGACGCGCTCATTGAGGCGCGCCGAGAGGATGAAGCTCTCGACGATGGTGATGAGGCCGAGGGTCAGACCGACGAGCAGCAGCATGCGCCAGAGCAGCCGCAGTCGGATCGAGCGGAACCCACGGCGCCGGAAAAGGCTCGGGCCCGTCTCCACCTGCTGCGGCTGCTCTTGCGGTTGTGGCTCGTCAGTCGTCGCCACCGCCGCCGTCATCTCCGTCACTGTCCTCGTCGCCGTCTCCGCTGGTCGAGCTTGGGGTCACGGTCGGTGTCGGTGTTCCCGCATCCTCGCTGCTTGCAGGGGGCGGGGATACGGGCAGCACCGGCTCCGCCTCGGGGGATGAACGGTTCTCCGACGTGGTCGGCGGCCGGGTCGGTGGCGGCTCGGACCCGTCCACGACGTCTTCCTCCGACGGCCCGGTGCCGGTCGGCTGCCCGGTCTGCTGGGGCGAGCCGGCCGACGGGGAGGACGTCTCCAGCCGCCCGCCGTCCTCGTACGGTCGCCCCGACGGTCTCGCGGCCGACGATCGCGGCGCGCGCTCGACCACCACCGGGTTACCGAGTTGTGGGGCCGGGGCCCGCTGTGCACTGATCACCGGCGCCGCGGTGAGGAGTGACAGGGTGAGCGCGGCGACGACCGTACGAATGCGGCGGGCTCTGGTCATGCGGGCACGTGCTCCCGGGAGGGGTCGCTGTGAGCCCCGGCCTCTGACCCGGCGGAGACCTCCATGGCGCCGACGGGGGCGAAGGTGCCGGTGGCCGGGTCCAGCAGGTGCATCTCTGCCGAGCCGATGTCGAAGAACATGCCCGTCAGGTGCAGCGTCCCAGCTTCGACCCGCTCGCTGACACCCGGGTAGGCGAGCAGGTTGTCCAACTGCTGGAGGACGTTGAGCCGCCCCAGCTGGTCCTGCTTCGAGCCGGCCACCTCCTCGGCCTCCTCCGTCGCGGAGTCGACGCGGTACCGGGCCATGGTGTGGGCACCGTGTGCCAGCCACGCGTCTATCGGACGATCGCCGTCTCCGGCGCCGTCGAGCAGCGCGCCCATGGCTCCGCAGCCGGAGTGGCCGCACACGGTGATCGTGCTCACCCCGAGAACCTCGGTGGCGTACTCGATCGCGGCAGCCACAGACACGTCGGCGTCGCCTGAGGCGCCGCCCCCAACGGGACGCGGAACGAGATTTCCCACATTGCGCACGGTGAACAGGTCACCGGGGCCGCTCGCCGTCATCAGATGCGGGACCAGACGGGAGTCGGAACAGGTGATGAACAGCTGGGAAGGCGACTGACCCTGCTCCGCGAGCTCGGCGAGGACAGGCCGCACCAGCGGAGCGGTGACGCGCTGGAACTCGCTGACCCCCTGCAGCAGATGAGCCTTCGGCGCCACCTCGGGCCGCCGGTGCGTCCAGGGGAAGAACCAAGTAGCCACCGTCGTGGGAGACTTCCGGCCCGCCGGAGTGCCGGACACCGCGTTCTCGTACCAGCTTTCGTGCACCTCATCGATGTCCACCCGGCCGCCGAGCCGCTCATGTGTAACGCGCCAGTTGTGCAGAGCCTCGAACGCGGCGTGGTCCAGGTAGTCCACATTCAGGTCGACATCGACGCACACGCCCGGCGGCACCTGCGCCAGGGCCCGGTTCAGCCGGGGGACGGCGGTGAAGGTCAGCGAGCCCTCGACCACCACGTGCCAGAAGTCGCCCTTGTACTCGGTACGGATCTTGGTGTGAGTCAGCCGGTAGAGCGCCTGCAGCACGGCGACGCCGATGCCCAGCGCCACGCCCTCCAGCAGATTCAGCTCCACCACGCCGAACGCGGTGACGACGTATATCGCCAGTTCCCGGTGGCGCCGTAGCTCGCGTATCTCCTCGGGCTTGACCATCCGCACGCCCAGCACGACCAGGAGCGCGGCCAGCGCGGCAAGAGGAATCTGCTCGACCAGCCCGGCGGCGAGTACGACGAAGACGATGACCCATACGCCGTGCAGAATGGTCGAAGCACGGGACTTGGCACCGGCCGCGACGTTGGTGGAGCTGCGCACGATCACACCCGTGACGGGCAGACCGCCCAGCAGGCCGGATGCCGAGTTCGCCAGGCCCTGGCCCACCAACTCGCGGTTGAGACGGGCGCGCGGGCCGTCGTGCATCCGGTCCACCGCGACCGCGGACAGCAGGGACTCGATGCTCGCGATCACCGCCATGGTCAGCGCGGCCAGGGCGATGGCGCTCCAGCTGCCGTGGGGCATCTCGGGGGCCAGGCCCAGGTCCAGGACATTCGCGGGCAGGTCCACCCGTACGGCGTCCAGGCCCAGCGTGGACGCTGCCACGGTGGCCAGCACGATCGCCACCAGAGCGGCGGGCACCGCGCGGACCTTCGGCAGCTTCGGCCACACCAGCAGTACGGCGATCACGATCACGCCGGCCACGGCGGCCGCCGGGTTCGCGTGCAGCACCTGACCGGGAAGGGCGACCAGGTTCTCGGTGGCGGAGCTTGACGACTTTCCGCCGAGTACCACGTGGATCTGGGCCAGGGTGATCGTGATTCCGATACCGGCCAGCATGCCGTGCACGATGGCGGGCGAGATGGCCAGCGCCGCGCGGGCCACGCCGAGGCACCCGAGCGCGATCTGGATGAGACCGGCCGCCACAGTGATGGCGCAGGTCGCCGCCCATCCGTACTCGTGCACGAAGCCCGCGACGACCACGGTCAAACCGGCCGCCGGTCCGCTGGCCTGGAGCGCGGAACCGCCGGCGGCCCCGACGACGATGCCGCCGACCGCTGCGGCGATCAGGCCCGCGGTGATCGGGGCACCGGAGGCCAGAGCGATCCCGAGCGACAGCGGGATCGCGACCAGGAAGACGACAATGGAGGCGGGCAGATCGTGACGGAGATGGTGAAGACCGCCCCACTTCGGTGATCGGGGATGTCGGGAACGGTTCAGGCTCTGGTCGTCCGGATGGGTCTCAGGGACAGTGGCACGTGAGCTGTGCGACGACATGGGTGCGTCCTCCACTCAGGCATGCGGGATGCGGACAACACCCAGGCAACGCGAGCGCGTTGAACCATCCCGGCCGAAGGACAGGCCGCGGATTTGCTATCTGTTGATCGGTTCATGAAGTTCCCATGAGGAACCTCTCATGGACGTGCGGACTCATCAGCGCCCTGCTGGAAGCGGCGATCGGCCGCGGCGGGATGGGCGAGGTCTGGCGCGCTTGCGACGAAGTGCTCGGCCGCCCCGTGGCGGTCAAGCTGCTGATCGGCAGGGAGACGGACGAGCAGGCAACCACACGGTTCCGGCTCGAAGCCCAGACCGCGGCACGGCTCAACCACCCCCACGTGGTGACCATGTTCGACTTCGGCTCCTGGGACGATCGCTTCTACCTGGTCATGGAGCTGGTCGACGACACCAGTCTGGCCCAGGAGCTTGCCGCGGGCACCGGGTTCACCGCGCGGCGGGTCGCCGGTATAGCCGCCCAGGCCGCCGCTGGCCTGGCGGCGGCCCACCGCCGCGGCGTGATCCACCGAGACATCAAGCCGGGCAACCTCATGCTGGACGCCGACGACGCGGTCAAGCTCGGCGACTTCGGTCTCGCCCGGTTCGTCGACGACGCTTCCGCCGCGCTGACCAGCGCCGGCCAGATCGTCGGCACGAGCCTGTACCTCGCGCCCGAGCGTGCGCTGGGGCACCCCGCAGGCCCCGCCTCCGACGTGTACTCCCTCAGCTGTGTGCTCTACCAGCTGCTGGTGGGCCATCCGCCTTTCCGGGCAGACACCGCGACAGCCGTACTCCATCTGCACGTCGACCGCCCACCCGTGCCTCCCTGTACAACTCCCAGGTCATGAACCACGTGACCAGCGGCCCGTTGACGGCGTTCGGCCAGGACGTCGATTGCGCGAATGCTGAGTTCGCCGACCAGGCGAGCGACCAGGGCCCTCAGGTCGTCCGATTTCACCCCTGGCGCCCGTAGTCTGCCTGTACGAACTATTCATCTCGAAAGGAGCGAATTGTGACCTCTCGTCTCAACCCGTACATCAGCTTCTCCGGCGATGCACGGCAGGCCATGGAGTTTTACAAGAGCGTCCTGGGCGGCAATCTGAGGCTGAACACCTACGGCGACTTCGGCTCCGAGGCGCCTCCCGGATACGACGACAAGGTCATGCACAGCATGCTCGAGACCGCCAGCGGATTCACGCTGATGGGCGCCGACAATCCACCGGGGGTGGAACACAAACCCGGGAACAACTTCGCAGTGAGCCTGAGCGGCGACGACTCGGACGAACTGCGCGGCTACTGGGACAAGCTGTCCGATGGCGGCACCGTGTCCGTCCCCCTGGAGAAGCAGATGTGGGGCGACGTGTTCGGCATGTGCACTGACAAGTTCGGTATCACGTGGATGGTCAACATCAGCGAGCAGGGCTGATCCGGACGTCGGCGCGTCGGCGACCTAACCCAAACAACGCCGTCCGTGTCCAGGTCCCGCCACACGCGACGCCGCGCAGTGTGGTGGGAGCTGGCGTCACGGTCCGGATCGCGGGAGCAGGCATTACCGCCGGGTGGGGAGGGGGAGCAAGACGAATCTGGACCGGTGGTGCGGGCCCGCTGGGGCCGGGCCGTCAGATCGGCACCGGCCCCAGGTCCCGGGGCTTCCGGGGATCAGCTCTGAGTCGGGGTGAGCACGACGAAGTCCGCGTTCGACGGGTCGAGGCAGACGGCCAGCCGCCCCACGCCCTCCGCGTCCTCCGGCCCCATCTGCACGCTGCCGCCGTTCTCGGTGACCTTCGCGACCGCGGCGTCGCAGTCGGCGACGGCGAAGACCGGGTGCCAGTACGGCCGGCCGCCCGCCAGGGCGAGGTCCTCCTTGGGCAGCTCCATGAGGCCGCCGTGCATGCGCTCCTCGGGGAGGCCCGACGGGGTGATGAGGGTGTAGGTGCCACCGCCGCCCGGCAGCTCCATGTCCTGGAACTGCCAGCCGAAGAGGCCGCCGTAGAACTCTCTCGCGGCCGCGGCGTCGCTCGTGTAGAGCTCGGTCCAGGACAGCGAGCCCGGCTCGTCCACCATGTCGACGCCCTTGTTCTTGCCCGGCTGCCAGACGGCGAACTGGCCGCCTAGCGGGTCGCTGTACTGCGCCATCCGGCCCCAGTCGTCGAGGTCCATCGGCGGCACCCGTACCGTGCCGCCCGCGCGCTCGACGGCCTGGGTCGTGGCGTCCGCGTCGGCGGTGCAGTAGTAGATCATCCAGGCCGAGCGGGCCCCCTCCTCGGTGAGCTTGCCGAGTCCGGCGACGATTTTGCCGTCCTTCCGGAACATCCCGCCTTCCATGTCCTCTCCCTCCCCCATGGACTCGTACTCCCACCCCAGCACCGCGCCGTAGAAGGCCGCAGCGGCCCGGACGTCGGGCGCGCCGAGGTCGAGCCAACAGGGGGAGCCGGGGACGAACTCAGTGGTGATCATCGCGATTTCCTTTCGCAGATCCTGTGTGTACTCAGCGTGACACCGGCCACTGACACTCGCCCGTCGGCCGCTCCACGGCTGGGCCGGGCAGCGGAAGGGACGGGCGAGGCAGCGCCGGCGGTCACTTCTCGTAGGCGTCGACCAGGCCCTGGGTGTCGATCTTCTTCATCCCAAACATGGCCTTCATGACCTGCTCGGACTTGGCGGGGTCGGGGTCGCTCAGCAGATCGGTCAGCGTCCTCGGCACGATCTGCCACGACACCCCGTACTTGTCCTTCACCTTCCTGATCCGCGAAGTCCACGTAGAGCGAGATCGTCTCGTTGAACTTGAACTCCGGCCCGCCGTTCAGCGCGATGAACTTCTGCCCCGCCAGCTCGAAGGTGACGGTCATCACCGTCCCCTCCTCCCCGGGCCCGCCTTGCAGTACCGCTGCACGCCGGTGATCCGGGCGTCGTCGAAGACGGAGGTGCAGTGCTCGGCCGCCTCTTCGGCCTGTTTGCCGAACCACAGGAACGTCGTGATCTTCTGCATGAGGCTGCTCTCCTCGCTGCCAGGGGTCGCTGGCCGACGTCACTTAGACCGCCGCGGCCGCCGAAACTCATCGGTGGGTCCCCACACAGACGAAGCTGCAGGACACGGGGGGTGTCCTGCACCTTGTGGTGTGTTGCCGTCCGGGGTCGAAGCAAGTCGATATGCCCTGCGAGGGCCGCAAGATCGTGAGAGCGTCCCATGGATCACGTGCCTGATTGCGACGACCGCGGGCCCTACACAATGAAACGTCGGGTTCGGCCGTCAATTCGCACAGCCGGCGATCCTTCGCCTCACCACCAGGCGCAACCGCCGACAAGAACCCGCGCGTGACCTCCCGCGCCCGCTCGGCCATCTGCGGGGCCAGCCCCATACAGGGGCTCAGAGTCTTCCCCCGGCGAACACCCCACCGCTTCCTCCGGCGCCTAGGCACTTCCGACACCTGTCCGACTGCCCCGAAAACATCGCACCATCCCCGACCCTCAAATGCGGCCGTACGGGATGACGAAAACCCTTCGATGGCGGCGCAGAAGCAGTCCGAGTTCAGGCTGCTGTGTCGGTGAGCGGAAATCGTCAACGGCCGTCGGTCGAGGGCTCCTCGGCTTGCCTTCCCGAACGACGGGTGTCCATCAGATGTCGCGGGATTCTCTGCTCGTTCATTTGGTGGCGCGCATGACCGTTTCTGCTCGGTATCTACTCACCGGTTAGCCGGAAGGAGTTCGTTCAAGGGAGCCTTACCGTGCCCTCATAAGCGGCTCTATGGTCCCAGTGACCAGTCGGCGGCGCTCAACAACCCAATTACTCACCCTTCTTGACGAAGGAGTAGATGTGGAACGCCGTAGTCTTCTTCGTGCCGCCGTCATCGGCGCCGGCGCGGCAGCCTTCTCCGGTTCCCTGTGGCGGCAGGCCGCCGCTTACCCCGCTCTCCCTGGTCCCAGCCCGTATGGGGCTCTGCAGTCGGCCGACGCCAACGGGATCATGCTCCCGTCAGGCTTCACCAGCCGCTTGGTCGCCCGCTCCGGGCAGAAAGTGGCCGGCACCAACTACACCTGGCACGGCGCCCCTGACGGCGGCGAGTGCTTCGCCGACGGCTCGGGCTGGATCTACGTATCCAACGCCGAGCTCAGCAGCGGCGCCGGCGGTGCCGGCGCCATCAAGTTCAACAGCAGCGCTCAGATCACCGGTGCGTACAGCATTCTGTCCGGCACCAACCGCAACTGCGCCGGCGGCTCCACCCCGTGGAACACCTGGCTGTCCTGCGAAGAGGTCCCCACCGGCTTCGTCTACGAGACCGACCCGTGGGGTGTGAACCCGGCAGTCCAACGGCCCGCCATGGGCCGGTTCAACCACGAGGCCGCCGCCTCCGACCCGGTCCGCAAGGTCATCTACCTGACCGAGGACGCCTCCGACGGCTGCTTCTACCGGTTCGTGCCCACCACCTGGGGCAACCTGTCCTCCGGCACCCTGCAGGTCCTCAAGGAGGTCTCCGGCGTACTGTCCTGGGCCAACGTGCCCGACCCGGACGGCAGCCCCACCCCCACCCGCGACCAGGTCTCGGGAGCCAAGATCTTCAACGGCGGCGAGGGCTGCTGGTACCGCAACGACATCTGCTACTTCACCACCAAGGGCGACAACCGCGTCTGGGCCTACAACGCCGCCGCCAACACGATCGCGATCGTGTACGACGACAACGTCCCCGGCGCCCCGCTGACCGGCGTGGACAACATCACCGCATCCGCTGCCGTCGGCGACCTGTACGTGGCCGAGGACGGCGGCAACATGGAGATCTGCATCATCACCCCGGACGACATCATCGCTCCGTTCCTGCGGGTCCTCAACCAGACCTCCTCCGAGATCACCGGACCGGCGTTCAACCCCGCGGGCAACCGACTGTACTTCTCCTCGCAGGACTTCGGCACCTACGAGGTCACCGGCCCCTTCCGCACCTCCCTGTGACCCATCGGAAACCACCCGCCTCCCTGTGACCGGGGTGGCGCGAGCCACGCCTCACTCCACGTGGCCCGCGCCACCCCCCGGCCCGGTCACGAGGCGACACACCCCACGCCGACGCCGTATTTCACCCAGCCGTGCCCACCACCGGTACCCCCCGGGATCCGTCTGTCGAAGCCATCAAGGCTCCTGATGCCCGCCTCCGACCACGGCCGCATCCTCGGACGCCGCCTCACTCGGCCACGACACCCACAACCCGCACCACGAATAGTCCTGTACGGGACAGGCGGACACCTGTGTCGGCACGTCTCATCATTCCCGTAGATCCTTCCCGGCGGTGCGGTCTCGCAGCTGCTGTTGTGCTCGGGACAGCCTCGCTGTCCCTGGTCGCCCTCGACCCCGCTACAGCATCAGCCGACACCTGTGGCTACACCTCGACCCGGACTCGCCATATCTCCCCGGCCCTGGTCACCGCTGGCTACGCCTTCGACGCCGTGCACGCCAACAGCGAGTTCTCCACCAGGCCCACCGACCACGACCCCCGGATCACGCGGCGCTGAGCCGAAGATCAGGCCCCTGTGGTGGCTCCGGGCCCCTGCGCCGGGGCCACCACAGGATCCACCCACCCCTGTCCCGAGGAGGATCTGTGTCCCGTTCCCGTGCCCTGTCCCGGCGCCGTTGGTTCGGCCTGACCGGTGCGACGCTGGCCGCCGTCGCGCTGTCGACGACGACGCTGACGGCCCCGGCGTACGCGACCCCGCCCAACATCCCCAGCAAGGCCACCGCACAGTCCGAGCTCAACGCCCTGACCGTCGCGGCCGAGGGCAGCATGACCGGCTACTCCCGGGACTTGTTCCCGCACTGGATCACCATCTCCGGCACCTGCAACACCCGGGAACAGGTGCTCAAGCGGGACGGGACGAACGTGGTCGTCGGCAGCGACTGCTACCCGGACTCGGGCAGCTGGTACAGCCCGTATGACGGCATCACCGAGCACGCCGCATCCGACATCGACATCGACCACGTGGTCGCCCTCGCCGAAGCCTGGCGCTCCGGAGCCAGCTCATGGACGACCAGCAAGCGCCAGGACTTCGCCAACGACCTGGCCTACCCGCAGCTGATCGCGGTCACCGACAACATCAACTCCGCCAAGGGCGACCAGGACCCCTCCACCTGGAAGCCGCCCGTTTCCTCCTACCACTGCACGTACTCCAAGATGTGGATACGGTCCAAGTACCACTGGGGTCTGAAACTTCAGTCCAGCGAGAAATCGGCACTGCAGAGCATGCTCAACACCTGCTCGTCATGACCGCGTTCACGTCCGCCTGACACCCGTGCCCGGCTGGTCACCCCTCGTGACCAGCCGGGCCGGTACGTGGAGCATTCCTGGCCTACCTCCCTTGAGAGAGCAGAAGTTCGTGCGCCAGCCTCGCCCCCGTTATCTTCTTCGCGGTCCTGCAAGAGGGCCGCTGGCCTCCGGGCCCGGCATGACTGTTCCCCCCTGTCGAAGGGATGACCTGGGGGGTGGTGTCACCGGGCCCGAGGGGTGCCGTTGGAGA
>NZ_JBQQBY010000022.1:0-143138 GCF_052246385.1 Streptomyces sp. 8N616
CCTCCCGACCGTGCGCCGGACCGGCCGCGGTGTCAACGCACGGGATGCCAGGCGCGCAAGGGGCGGTACGAGTCCGCGCGCAGCGGGCTGCGGTTCGCCTGGGGCGGGTTTCCTGACCGGGAGGTCTTCCCGTCGTAGCGCCTTCCGGCGGCGCCGGACCGGCCGCCGGGAGGTTTCCCGCCGCGGCGGGGTCCGGCCGTGCGCCGGACCGGCCGCAGGGTGCCGGGGGTGCGCACGGCGTACGGGGTCGCGCGGCCGGGCAGGTGCCGCGGGCGCCGGGGGGTTACTTCACCGGCTGGCCGGAGGGGCTTTCGGCGTCTTCGATCGCCGCGTGTTCAGGCTCCGGTTCGTCTTCGGTCTCACCCGAGGCGAGGCGGTGCCAGCCGCGCTCGCCGCGCAGGCGGAGCCACGCCGT
Source organism: Streptomyces sp. 8N616 (assembly GCF_052246385.1). NCBI lineage: Bacteria > Bacillati > Actinomycetota > Actinomycetes > Kitasatosporales > Streptomycetaceae > Streptomyces > Streptomyces sp. 8N616. The sequence goes on from NZ_JBQQBY010000022.1 coordinate 416, forward strand.
CGTCTCGTCCGGCGGCATCGCGGCGGCGACCAGCCAGCCCTGGACCGCGTCGCAGCCGAGGTCGCGGAGGCGCTCCCACGTCTCGTCGTCCTCGACGCCCTCCGCGACGACGAGCAGCCCGAGCGAGTGCGCGAGGTCGACGGTGCAGCGGACGATCTCGGCGTCCTCGGTGTCGACCGCGAGACGGGCCACGAAAGACCGGTCGATCTTGAGCTCGCTCACCGGCAGCCGCCGCAGGTGCACCAGCGACGAGTAACCCGTGCCGAAGTCGTCGAGCGACATCTTCACGCCGTGGCCGGTCAGCCCGGCCAGGGTGTCCGCGGCGCGCTGCGGGTCCTCGAGCAGGACGTGTTCCGTGATCTCCAGTTGCAGCGCACCCGGCGGGACGCCGTGCCGGGCGAGCCGGGCGGCGACCGCGCCCGCGAAGCCGGGCGTATGGACGTCGCGCGGCGAGACGTTCACGGCGACCGGCACTTCAAGGCCCGAAGCGCGCCACTTGGCGACCTGGGCGAGCGCGGTCTCCAGGACGTACTCGGTGAGGTGCGGCATCAGGCCGGAGGACTCCGCGATGGCGATGAACTCGTCGGGGCTGACCCTGCCGCGCTCCGGATGCACCCACCGTACGAGCGCCTCGAGTCCCGCGACCCGGCCGTCGAAACCGACCTTGGGCTGATAGTGCAGCTCGACATCGCCCGCGTCGAGCGCGCGTCGCAGATCGCCCAGCAGACCAAGGCGGTCGGGGGTGTTGCCGTCCCGCTTCGCCTCGTACACCTCGACACCGCTGCGGTCCCGCTTGGCCTGGTACATCGCCACGTCGGCGCGGCGCAGCAGCCCTTCGGCGTCCAGCGCGTGGTCGGGGAAGACGGCGACTCCGGCGCTGGCCTCCAGGACGAGCGTGAGCCCGTCGAGGTCGAGCGGGGAGCCGAGGGTGGCGACGAGCTGGCGGGCCATGCGCGTGGCGCTGGTGGTGGAGTCGGCGGTGGGGAGGAGGACCGCGAACTCGTCGCCGCCGAGGCGGGCCGCCTCCGCGCCGCGTGGCAGGGCGACGCGCAGCCGCTCGGCGATCTGCAGCAGCAGGCGGTCTCCGGCCAGATGCCCGAGCGTGTCATTGACCGACCGGAACCGGTCGAGGTCGATCAGGACCAGTGCGGATCGCGCGCCGATCCGCTCGGCTTCGTCGAGCGCGGTCCAGGTGCGCTCCAGCAGCCACTGGCGGTTCGGGAGCCCGGTGAGCGGGTCGCGGAGCTGCTCCTCGGCCCGGGCGCGGGCGATCCACAGCGTGGAGTCCAGGGCGATTAAAGGGACGGCGAACAGCGGCAGCAGCACCGGCTTGGCGACGGCCACGACGCAGATGAGGGGGGCGATGCCGAGCAGCGCAACTCCGACGAGCGCCTGCCGGGCCAGGGCCGTCCGGGCGATGGTCGGCAGCCCGCCGCCGCGCGGTGCCATCGAGGACCAGAGCAGGGCGCGGGTCACCGCGAGATACGCGAGCGCGGCCAGCACCACCTCGGGGAGGTCGAGGAAGTCCCACGTCCGGGGCGACCAGGGCGCCTCGACGGTGGGCACGGTGCCGAAGGCGGCCAGCGTGAGCGCCGCCGCCCCGATGCCGAGGATGTCCACGGCGCCGTGCAACACCCCTTGTTTCCAGCGGTGCCTGCGGGCGGCGCTGACCAGGACCACGACAGCGAGGCTGACCAGTACGGCCGACACCCAGCCGTAGAGGAGCAGGACCGCGAGGGTGAGGGCGGCGCCGGAGCCGGTGCCGCCCCACCAGCGGTCACGGCCGAGCGCGACCAGATGGCCGACGATGATGCCGGTGAGGACGGCGAGCGACCAGCCGGCGGTGGCGTCGGGGAAGAGCGCATGCCCCTCGCCGAGCACCCGTACGACGCCGGTGACCAGGGCCAGTATGGCCAGGAGGATCACGGCGACCGGCATGCCGGGCACGGTGATCCGGCGCAGCCGTGACGCCGGATCGGCGCTTTCGGTGGGTTTCATCTCCCGTCCCTCTCACAGCCGGCGGTGCCCACGCCATGAAGCGGCACCCCTTCCGATGCCACCACGTCAGTTCCCACCGCGCAGCTGTGCACGGGAGGCGCACACTTCAACAGTAGGCTGCAAAACGCTTGAACGGGCAGCGATCGGCTGCGGTTGCCCGAATGCGACCCAGGAACCCGGAACGGTCCGGTATGCGCTGAACGGGTGATCTCTGACGGCTATTCGACGGACGCCTCTGACACTTCGGCAACTTCCCGCGCCGCGTCCGGCCCTTGCTCGAGCAGCACCGCGAAGCCGTCCTCGTCCAGCACGGGCACCTTCAGCTGGAGGGCCTTGTCGTACTTCGATCCCGGGTTGTCACCCACGACGACGAAACCGGTCTTCTTCGAAACGGAACCGGCCACCTTCGCGCCGAGGTTCTGCAGCGCCTCCTTCGCGCCGTCGCGTGTGTACGAGTCGAGGGTGCCGGTGACGACGACCGTGAGGCCGTCGAGGGGCCGGGGTCCGCGTTCCTCGCCGCCCTCCTCCTCCAGCCGCACCCCGGCGGCCCGCCACTTCTCCACGATCTCGCGGTGCCAGTCCTCCTCGAACCACTGCTTCACCGAGGCCGCGATCCTCGGTCCGACCCCCTCCACAGCCGCCAGCTCGGCCTCCTCCGCCTGCGCGATCCGGTCCAGCGAGCGGAACTCCCTGGCCAGGGCCTCCGCCGCCACCGGGCCGACATGACGGATCGAGAGACCGGTGATGATCCGCGCGAGCGGGCGCTGCTTGGCCGCCTCGATGTTCTCCAGCATCGCCAGGGTGTTCTTCTTCGGCTCGCCCTTCTGGTTCGCGAAGAGGGTGACGACCTTCTCCTCGCCCGTCTTGGGGTCGCGCTTGGGCAGGCCGGTGTCCTGGTCCAGGACATACGACTTGATGGGCAGCAGCTGCTCGACCGTGAGGTTGAACAGATCGCCCTCGTCCTTCAGCGGGGGCTCGGACGGCTCCAGGGGCTGGGTGAGGGCGCTGGCCACCACATAGCCGAAGCTCTCGATGTCCAGGCATCTGCGGCCCGCGAGATAGAAGACCCGCTCCCGCAACTGGGCAGGGCAGGACCGGGCGTTGGGGCAGCGCAGGTCGACATCGCCCTCCTTCTCGGGGCGCAGTTCGCTGCCGCAGTCCGGGCACCGGGCCGGCATCACGAACTCCCGCTCGGTGCCGTCCCGCAGGTCCACGACGGGACCGAGGATCTCCGGGATCACATCGCCCGCCTTGCGCAGCACGACGGTGTCCCCGATCAGCACGCCCTTGGCCTTGACCACGTCCTGGTTGTGCAGCGTGGCGAACTCGACCTCGGAGCCTGCGACCTTGACCGGTTCCACCACCGCGTAGGGCGTCACCCGGCCCGTACGGCCCACGCCCACCCGGATGTCCACCAGCTTGGTGTTGACCTCCTCGGGCGCGTACTTCCACGCGATGGCCCAGCGAGGGGCGCGCGAGGTGGAGCCGAGGCGGCCCTGCAGCGGCACCTCGTCGAGCTTGACGACCACTCCGTCGATCTCGTGCTCCACCGAGTGGCGGTGCTCGCCGTAGTACGCGATGAACTCCCGCACGCCCTTCAGGGAGTCCACCACCTTGTAGGCCTTCGCGGTGGGCAGGCCCCACTCGCGCAGCAGCCCGTACGCCTCCGAGAGGCGGCTGATGCCGAAGCCCTCGCGGGCCCCGATGCCGTGCACCACCATGTGGAGCGGGCGAGTGGCGGTGACCTTGGGGTCCTTCTGGCGCAGCGAACCGGCCGCGGCGTTGCGCGGGTTGGCGAACGGCGGCTTGCCCGCCTCCACCAGGGCCGCGTTGAGCTCCTCGAACTTCTCCATCGGGAAGAAGACCTCGCCGCGGATCTCCACAAGGTCCGGGATGCGGTCCCCGCGCAGCCGCTCCGGGATCTCGGCGATCGTACGGACGTTGGGCGTGATGTCCTCGCCCGTGCGGCCGTCGCCGCGGGTGGCGGCGCGGGTGAGCCGCCCGCGCTCGTAGGTGAGGTTGACGGCGAGGCCGTCGACCTTGAGCTCGCACAGGAAGTGATAGGAGGAATCGCCGAGTTCGCGGGCGATCCTGTCGGCCCAGGACTCCAGCTCCGCGTCGTCGAAGGCGTTGTCGAGGCTGAGCATCCGCTCGCGGTGCTGGACGGCGGTGAACTCGGTCTCGTACTGCCCGGCGACCTTCTGGGTGGGAGAGTCGGGGGTGCGCAGCTCCGGATACTCGTTCTCCAGCGCCTCAAGGGACCGCAGGAGCTGGTCGAACTCCGCGTCGCTGATGACCGGGGCGTCCTTCACGTAGTACCGGAAGCGGTGCTCCTCGACCTGCTCAGCGAGCTGTCGGTGCTGTTCCCGCATCTCGGCGGGCACTGTCGCCTGCTGTTCGCCAGCCACCGTTGCATCCTCCCGTCACTCAGGGTTGTCCGCGAGCGATCTCGCCGCCCGGACGCAGTGGGCGAGCGCCGCGCGGGCGTACCCCGGCGAGGCACCCGCGAGACCACACGCCGGAGTGATCACCACGGACTCGCTCAGTGTCCCCGGCGACAGCCCCAGCCTGCGCCACAGCGTCCTGACACCCCCGACGCTACCGGCAGGGTCTGACAATGGACCGTCCGTGCCCGGCACGATTCCGGCGAAGAGCGCCATGCCGCCCTCGACGGCCTCGCCGATCTGTTCTTCGTCACGCTCCGTGAGAAGTCCGAGATCGAAGGAGATGCCCGTGGCCCCGGCACGCCGCAGCAGCCCGAACGGCACGTCCGGCGCGCAGGAGTGGACGACGGCCGGGCCGTCCCCGGCCACGGCGAGCACGTCCCGCAGCGCGCCCTCGACCACGGCCCGGTCGACGGCCCGGTGCGTGCGGTAGCCGCTGGCCGTCTTCACCCGGCCGCGCAGCACGGCGGCGAGCGACGGCTCGTCGAGCTGCAGGACGGCCTGGGCGCCCGGCACTCGCCTGCGCACCTCGGCGAGGTGGCCCCGCAGCCCCTCGGCCAGCGACCCGGCGAGGTCCCGGCAGGCTCCCGCGTCGGACAGGGCGGCCTCGCCGTTCTTCAGCTCCAGCGCGGCCGCGAGCGTCCACGGTCCGACGGCCTGCACCTTCAGCGGGCCCTCGTAGCCCTGGGTGAACTCCTCGAGCGCGTCGAAGTCCTCGCCCAGCCAGGACCAGGCGCGCCGGGTGTCCCGGCCCGGCCGGTCACCGAACCGCCAGCCGCTCGGCTCCACGCGCGCGTACATCTCGGCCAGCAGCCCCGCCGTACGGCCGATCATGTCCGCGCCGGGCCCGCGGGCGGGGAGTTCCGGCAGGTGCGGGAACTCCTCCAGCGACCCGGTGACCGTCTTCGCGGCCTCCCGCGCGTCCGTCCCCGGCATCGACCCGACGCCGGTGGCGGTCGCCGGGCGCCAAGGAGAGTTCATGCCCATCATGCCGCTCACCGCCCCGGCCGTACGGACAGGTCTGTGATCTCGGCGTCGCGCGGCAGGTCCAGGGCGGTCAGGACCGTCGTCGCGACCGACCCGGGGTCGATCCAGCGGGACTCGTCGTACGCCTTGCCCTCCTGCCGGTGGACGTCGGCCTGCATGGAGGTGGCCGTACGGCCGGGGTAGACGGAGGTGACGCGCACGCCGCTGTCGTGCTCCTCGGCTCGGAGGGAGTCGGCCAGCGCCTTGAGACCGTGCTTGCTGGCGGCGTAGGCGCCCCACTGGGCGTTGGCCCGCAGTCCGGCGCCGGAGTTCACGAACACCACATGGCCGCGGGCGGCCCGCAGTTGGGGCAGCAGCAGCCGGGTCAGCTCCGCGGGGGCGACGAGGTTGGCGGCGAGCTGCGCGTTCCACGCCTTGGGAGTCAACTCGCCGATGCCGCCGAGCTCCACGACGCCCGCGATGTGCAGGAGCGAGTCGAGCCGGTCCGGGAGCTCCTGGTGGCTCAGCGCCCAGGACAGCTTCTCCGGGTTGGCCAGGTCTCCGACGACCGTACGGGCCCCGGCGAAGCGCCGCTCCAGCTCCTTGGCGCGGCCCGCGTCACGCGCCAGCAGCCACAGCTCGTCACCCCGCTCGGCCAGCCGCTCGGTGACCTTCGCGCCGATGCCGGAGCCCGCTCCGGTGATCAGATGTGCAGTCATGGACCCCAGCTTGCCGCACGGTGAGGACCGGCCTTGCAACCGGCCACTGCCGTGCGTGAACGCTTACGCAGCGCTACCCCTTGGCTCGCCCTCAGCTCTGCACCGCGGCTGTCAGCTCTGCGACGCCGCCGTCAGCTCTGCGCCGCGGCCGCCCGCTCCCGCCGCTCCGTCGTCGCGATCGTCGCGGAGCCGACGACGCGCGTGCCCTCGTAGAGGACGACCGCCTGGCCCGGGGCCACGCCGCGGACGGGCTCGGAGAAGGTCACGCGCAGCGCGCCGTCCACCAGCTCCGCGCTGACCTCGGTCTCGCCGCCGTGGGCGCGCAGCTGCGCGGTGTACGTGCCGGGTCCTGGAGGGGGCGTGCCACACCAGCGGGGCTTGGTGCCGGTGAGGGCGATGACGTCGAGGGCCTCGGAAGGGCCGACGGTGACGGTGTTGTCCACCGGGGAGATGTCCAGGACGTAGCGCGGCTTGCCGTCGGGGGCGGGGACGCCGAGGCGCAGGCCCTTGCGCTGGCCGATGGTGTAGCCGTACGCCCCGGAGTGGGTGCCCAGCTTGGCGCCGTTCTCGTCGACGATGTCGCCCTCAGCCGTGCCGAGACGGCGCGTGAGGAAGCCCTGGGTGTCGCCGTCGGCGATGAAGCAGATGTCGTGGCTGTCCGGCTTCTTGGCCACAGCGAGGCCGCGGGCCTCCGCCTCCGCGCGGATCTCGTCCTTGGTGGTACGGGTGTCGCCGAGCGGGAACATCGCGTGGGCCAGCTGGCGCTCGTCGAGCACGCCGAGGACGTACGACTGGTCCTTGGCCATGTCGGTGGCGCGGTGCAGCTCGCGGGTACCGTCCTCGCGGACGTCCACGCGCGCGTAGTGGCCGGTGCAGACGGCGTCGAAGCCGAGGGCGAGAGCCTTGTCCAGCAGCGCAGCGAACTTGATCTTCTCGTTGCAGCGCAGGCAGGGGTTGGGCGTGCGGCCCGCCGCGTACTCGGCGACGAAGTCGTCGACGACGTCCTGCCGGAACCGGTCGGCGAGATCCCAGACGTAGAAGGGGATGCCGATCACGTCGGCCGCCCGGCGCGCGTCGCGGGAGTCCTCGATCGTGCAGCAGCCGCGGGCTCCGGTCCTGAAGGACTGCGGGTTGGCGGAGAGGGCGAGGTGGACGCCGGTCACGTCGTGACCCGCCTCGGCGGCGCGGGCCGCGGCGACTGCGGAGTCGACGCCGCCGGACATGGCGGCGAGTACGCGGAGGCGGCGCCCGTCGCTGGGACCGGTCGGTGCGCCTGGGAAGTTGTTCATAGCTCTACCAGAGTAAGGGGAACCAGCCGGGGCCCCGAAAGCGTTATCGGTGCGGTGAACGGCAGACGGGCTGTGGCCGGGGAACGACGGCGTACGTGCCGGGGCCGGGGAGAGCCGGGGAGGAGGGGGCGGATGGAGCAGCGGACCGGTGAGGACGCCCGCAAGGTCAGCCGTGAGAGCTACGACAGCGACGACAACCCGGAAAGCCACGACAGCCGTGAAAACCGCGACCGCCGCGACCGCCGTGACCGCCGTACGGGCATCGGCCGCCGTGGTCTGCTGATCGGCGGCGCGGCGGTGCTGGGCACGGCCGGTTCGGCCGGTTACGTGGCGGCGGAGGGCCCTCCCCGGTGGTGGTGGCGCCTGCCGGGCGTGGACAAGCCCCGCAAGGAGGGCGAGCTCGACCACAGGGGCGCCGAGTGGATACCGGCCTCGACCGCCAACTGGCGCCGCGCGGACCGGCCCGCCGACTACGTGATCGACCGTGTGGTCATCCATGTCGTGCAGGGCAGCTACGCGGTGGCGCTCAAGGTCTTCCAGGATCCGGAGCACGGCGCCGCCTCTCACTACGTGGTGCGCAAGGACGGGCATGTCGCGCAGATGATCCGCGAGCTCGATGTCGCGTATCACGCGGGGAACCTGGGCTACAACGAGCGCAGCGTCGGGATCGAGCACGAGGGCTTCGTGGACCGTCCGGGCGCGTTCACCGACGCGATGTACCGCTCGTCGGCGCGCCTGGCCGCCGGGATCTGCGCGCGGTACGGCATACCGAGAGACCGCGAGCACATCGTCGGCCATGTGGAGGTGCCCGGGACCGACCACACCGACCCGGGGCCGCACTGGGACTGGGAGCGCTACATCAAGCTCGTGCAGGCGGCCCGCCCGGCGGAGAGCGCTTAGCCGATCTCGCGCATGTCTGCCCCATCAGTGACCTTGGTGTCGCACGGCGCCGAGAGGCCGTGGGCCCCGGATCAGCTGAGTCCCGCCGTGCGCGCCCGCTCGACGGCCGGGCCGATCGCCTCGGCGACCGCGTCCACGTCCTCGGCCGTGGAGGTGTGGCCAAACGAGAAGCGAAGGGTGCCGCGGGCCAGGTCCGGGTCCGTGCCGGTGGCCAGCAGGACGTGGCTGGGCTGCGCGACCCCTGCGGTGCACGCCGAGCCGGTGGAGCACGCGATGCCCTGAGCGTCCAGGAGCAGCAGCAGCGAGTCGCCCTCGCAGCCGGGGAAGGAGAAGTGCGCGTTGGCGGGGAGCCTGCCCGCCGGGTCCGGATCGCCGCCCAGGACGGCGTCCGGGACCGTCGTACGCACGGCGGTGATCAGCTTGTCGCGGAGCGCGCCGATCTCGCGGGCGAAGTCGGCGTGGTGCCCGGCGGCGTGCCCGGCCGCGGCCGCGAACGCCGCGACGGCGGGCACATCGAGGGTGCCGGAGCGTACGTGCCGCTCCTGCCCGCCGCCGTGGAGGAGCGGGACCGGGGCCTCCTCGCGGCGCAGCAGGAGCGCGCCGATGCCGTACGGGCCGCCGATCTTGTGCCCGCTGACGGTCATCGCGGCGAGGCCGGAGGCCGCGAAGTCGACCGGCAGCTGCCCGAAGGCCTGCACGGCGTCCGCGTGCAGCGGAATCCCGAACTCACCGGCCACGCCGGCGAGTTCGTGTACCGGCATGACCGTGCCGATCTCGTTGTTGGCCCACATGACGGTCGCGAGCGCGACGTCCGAGGGGTCGCGGGCGATGGCCTCGCGCAGCGCATCCGCGTGGACCCGGCCGTACGGGTCGACCGGCAGGTACTCGACGCGCGCGCCCTCGTGCTCGGCGAGCCAGTCGACGGCGTCGAGCACCGCGTGGTGCTCGACCGGGCTGGCCAGCACCCGCGTGCGCCGCGGGTCGGCAGCCCGGCGGGCCCAGTACAGCCCCTTGACGGCGAGGTTGTCGGACTCCGTGCCGCCCGCGGTGAAGACCACTTCGCTGGGCCGCGCGCCCAGCGCGGCGGCGAGGACTTCGCGGGACTCCTCGACCGTACGGCGGGCTCGCCGCCCGGCCGCGTGCAGGGAGGAGGCGTTCCCGGTGACGGTCAGCTGGGCGGTCATCGCCTGCACCGCCTCCGGGAGCATCGGGGTGGTGGCGGCGTGGTCGAGGTAGGCCATGATGCCCCCGATTCTACGAGCGCGGCCCGGGCCTCCGCCCCGCGCCCGCGGCGCCGGGCGCCGTCAGGCAATCAGAGCCGAGCGCCTCAGGCAGTCAGAGCCGGACGCCGTCAGGCGATCACGGCCCGCGCCAGCTGGCGGGATTGGGCCACCAGGCGGTCCTCGCTGTCCCAGACCTCAGCGTCCTCCTCCAGGAGACCGCCCGCGAGATTCCGGGTGGTGACCGCGACCCGCAGCGGGCCCGGCGCGGGGCGGTGGCGTATGTGGACGGTGAGTTCGAGGGTGGGGACCCATCCCATGAGGCCGAGTTCGAAGGCGGTGGGCGGCAGGGCGTCGACGGCGAGCAACAGGGAGAGCGGGTCGGCGTCCCGCCCGTCGGCGAGGCCGAACCAGGCGCGCATCTCGCCCCGCCCGGACGGCGCCCCGACGGCCCAGCCCGCCGTGGCCGGGTCGAGCCGCAGGTCGAGACGGTCGGTGATCGCCGTGCTGCCGGGGATGGGCGAGGAGCCGTCCGGCGCGTCCCCGCGGCCTAGGCAGTGCTCGTACGGCGGGATCGCCGGCGGCTCGGCGGACGTACGGACGTCCTGGGGCAGGGCGGACAGGTCCCCGTAGTGGGCGGTGACGCGGATGCGCTCGACGTCGGCGCCGTCCTCGTCACGCTGGAACAGGGAGGCTTGGCCGGTGGACATGCTCCGCCCGGCGCGCACGGTCTCGGTGCGGATCTCGGCCGGTCCCGGCCGCGATGCGGTGAGGTAGTGGGCGGTGATCGTGAGCGGGTCGGGGTGCGGGAGCGCCTCGCCCAGGGCCCGGCCGAGCAGCGCGAGCAGATAGCCGCCGTTGACGGCGTGGATGATCGTCCAGCCCTCGGAGAGCTCGACGCCGTAGACCCCCGGGGCGCGGCGCGTGACCGTCGTGTCGCGGTCGAACTCGCTGTCCCCGATGGTTGCCTGTGCGATGCCCTGTGCCATGGGCATGCAGGCTACACGGATTTATTACTCGCGGGTAGCCCCATTTTCAACGACCTCCCGGGACCTGAGATGATGCGCCGGTGCTCCGGCGGCTGGGGCACGGACCGACGCTGGGAAAGATCATGCTGCACGTGCTGTACCTGGTGGGCGTCTCGGCGTTCGCGGCGAGCGGGGTGCTCGCCGCACACCGGGCGAACATGGATCCGTTCGGCGGGCTGGCGCTGGCCTTCGCCGCCTCCATCTCGGGCGGCACGCTGCGGGATCTGATGCTCAACCGGCACCCGCTGTACTGGACGCACGACTGGGTGCTGCTGACCGTGATCATGGGGGTCGGCGTGGCGACCATCGCGTATCTGCGCTTCTGGCAGCTGCCCCAGCGCTCCCTGCTGGTGGTCGACGCGACCGGGCTCGCGGTCGTGACGGTGATCGGCGCCCGCGCGGCCATCGACTCGGACGTCACGCCCCTCGCCGTCGTCATCTTCGGCGTGATCACCGGGGTGACGGGCGAGGTGATCCGCGACGTGCTGTGCGGGGAGTTCCCGCCACTGCTGCTCCGCGAGGACGTGTACGCGACGGCCGCGGCGGCCGGAGCCGCGCTCTATCTCGCGCTCGACGCGGCGGGCGTGAGCGACGAGCCGAACGCCGCGCTGTCGGCGGGGCTGGTCTTCGCCCTGCGCATCGCCGCCGTCTACTTCGGGCTGCACCTTCCGCGGCCGCACGGCAACCGGCCGGACCGGGCCGCGTAAACCGGCAGGTGCCCGGCGCCGCCCCTGCGGTGCCCCGGGCGCGCGCCGGGGCACCGTACGGCTCCTCAGCCGTCGCCCTTCTCGGCCTTGACGACCTGCACAGCCTCCGCCGCACCCGGCAGCGGGGCGTCCGCCGGCGCCTGGTCCGGCGCGTTCTCCGGGTGGTGGCAGGCCACCTGGTGCCCGGTCTTCAGCGCCAGGAGCGGCGGCTCCTGCGTCTTGCAGATCTCCGTCGCCTTCCAGCAGCGGGTGTGGAACCGGCAGCCGCTCGGCGGCGAGATCGGCGAGGGAACGTCGCCCTGGAGCAGGATGCGGTCGCGCTTGGCGCGCCGCTTGGGGTCCGGCACCGGCACCGCGGAGAGCAGGGCGCGGGTGTACGGGTGCATGGGCGACTCGTACAGCGACTTGCGGTCGGTCAGCTCGACGATCTTGCCGAGGTACATCACCGCGATCCGGTCCGAGACGTGCCGGATGACCGACAGGTCATGGGCGATGATCACGTACGTCAGGCCCATCTCGTCCTGGAGGTCGTCCAGCAGGTTGACCACCTGGGCCTGGATCGACACGTCGAGCGCGGAGACCGGCTCGTCCGCCACCACCAGCTTCGGCTTCAGGGCCAGCGCCCGCGCGATGCCGATGCGCTGCCGCTGACCGCCGGAGAACTCGTGCGGATAGCGGTTGTAGTGCTCGGGGTTGAGCCCGACGATCTCCAGGAGGCGCTGGACCTCGCGCTTGACGCCGCCTTCCGGCCGCACCCCCTGCAGCCTGAAGGGGGCGCTGACGATGGCGCCGACCGTGTGCCGCGGGTTCAGCGACGAGTACGGGTCCTGGAAGATCATCTGGACGTCGCGGCGCAGCGGGCGCATCCTGCCCGTGCCCAGGTGCGTGATGTCCTGTCCCTCGAACTCGACCTTCCCGCCGGAGGGTTCGAGCAGCCGGGTGATCAGCCGACCCATGGTCGACTTGCCGCAGCCGGACTCGCCGACGACGCCGAGGGTCTCCCCCGCCCGTACGTCGAAGTCGATGCCGTCGACCGCCTTGACCGCGCCCACCTGGCGTTTGAGCACACCCTTGGTGATGGGGAAGTGCTTCTTCAGGCCCGTCACCCTGAGCAGGGGCTCACCGGGTGCCGGGTCCGCCTTGGTCACAGCGGTCCCGGCCGCGCCGGCCTGGTCGGGGATCGTCATGTGCTCGTCCTCGCTCACAGCTTCGGCGCAATCTCTTCGGTCCAGATCCGCTGCCGGTCCTCCGGCGACATGTGGCAGGCGGAGAAGTGGCCGCTGCCCACCTCGCGCAGCTCGGGCCGCTCGGTGCGGGTGACACCGCCCTTGGGTATGTCCGCGTACGGGCAGCGCGGGTTGAAGGCGCAGCCGCTCGGGATGTTGATCAGCGAGGGCGGGGCCCCTTCGACCGGGATCAGCCGCTCGGTCTGCTCCTTGTCGATGCGCGGCATCGAGCCGAGCAGGCCCCAGGTGTACGGGTGCCGGGGCTCGTAGAAGACCTTCTCGGCGCTTCCCCGCTCCACGCACCGGCCGCCGTACATCACCAGGATGTCGTCGGCCAGCTCGGCGACGACGCCCAGGTCGTGGGTGATGATGATGACCGCGGAGCCGAACTCCTTCTGCAGGTCCCGGATCAGGTCGAGGATCTGCGCCTGGACGGTGACGTCGAGGGCGGTCGTCGGCTCGTCGGCGATCAGCAGCTCGGGGTTGTTGACCAGCGCCATCGCGATCATCGCGCGCTGCCGCATACCGCCGGAGAACTCGTGCGGATAGGCGTCGACCCGCTCGTCGGGCTGCGGGATGCCGACCCGGTCGAGCATCTCGATCGCGCGCTTGCGGGCGACCTTCTTGTCCACGTCGTTGTGGACCCGGTACGCCTCCACGATCTGCTTGCCGATGGTGTAGTACGGGTGCAGCGCGGAGAGCGGGTCCTGGAAGATCATGGCCATCTCACGGCCGCGCAGCTTCCGCACCCGGTCCGGGTCGGCGGAGAGCAGTTCCTCGCCGTCCAGCCAGATCTCGCCGGATATCCGCGCCTTCTGCCGCCCGTACTGCCCGGCGGTGTGCAGGCCCATGATGCCGAGCGAGGTGACGGACTTGCCGGAGCCGGACTCCCCGACGATGCCGAGCGTCTTGCCCTTCTCCAGCTGGAAGCTGAGTCCGTCGACGGACTTGACGAGACCGTCGTCGGTGGGGAAGTGCACGTGCAGATCGCGTACTTCGAGGAACGCCCTGGGCGGGGCGGAGTCGGTGACCGGTTCACCCACCGCCGCGCCGGTCTTGCTCAGGTGGTCGGTCATCCCAGCCTCACTCGGGGGTCGATCACGCCGTACAGGATGTCCACGATGAGGTTGGCGACGACCACCGCCGTCGCGGTGATCAGTGTGACACCGAGGATCACCGGCAGGTCGCGCTCACTGATCGCCTTGAGCACGGCCTGGCCGAGCCCGGGGAGGCTGAACGTGGTCTCGGTCAGGATCGCGCCGCCCATCAGCGCGCCCAGGTCGATGCCGAGCAGCGTGAGCACCGGGGTCATGGCGGAGCGCATGGCGTGCTTGCCGATGACGACGGGCTCGCGCAGCCCCTTGGCGCGGGCGGTGCGGATGTAGTCCTCGCCCATGATCTCCAGCATGGTGGCGCGGGTGATCCGGGCGTACATCGCCGCGTACAGGAACGCGAGGGTCAGCCAGGGCAGGATCATGCCGCCGATCCAGCCGGAGAAGCTGTCCTCCAGGGGTACGAACTGACCGTTGATCCAGCCGAGTCCGTAACTGAAGATCGCCAGCGACAGCAGGCCGGTGAAGTAGATCGGCAGCGAGACGCCGGAGAGGGCGACCATCATCGCCGAGCGGTCCCACACCGTCCCCCGCTTGAGCGCGGAGAGCACACCGGCGGCGACGCCGCCGATGACCCACAGGATGGCGGCGCCGACGGCCAGCGACAGGGTCACCGGCAGGCGGTCGGCGAGCACCGGCCAGATGGCCTGCTCACTGCGGAAGGAGTAGCCGAAGCAGGGCGCCGCGCACTGTGTGACGTCGCCGCCGCCCGCGTAGGTGCGGCCGACGAAGATGCCCTTGAAGAACTCCACGAGCTGGACGTAGATCGGGTCGTCCAGCTGGAGCTTCTGCCGGATGCCCTCCAGCGCCGCCGCATCGGACTGCTTGCCGACGTACATCGTGGCCGGGTCGACGCCCGTCCACTTGGGGATCAAGAAGAAGATGCCGAAGACCACCAGCATGATGACCACCAGCATCACTGCGACGGCGAACAGCCGCCTGATGAGGTATGCGAGCACTGCTCTTCGGTCCGGCGGCGGGCCGCGGGGTCACCGGAGATTGTCCAGTGCCCCGCGGCCGCGCCGCTCAGACCTTCACCTGCCCTTCGTGCAGTACGGCGGGTGTGCCGGTGGGGGTTACTTCACGCCCAGGTTGACGAAGTCGTACATGCCGCTGTACGAGTCCGTCGTGTAGGCGTTGGTCAACCGGCCGGAGCGCCAGTTGATGAACTTCTCGAAGACGAAGGGCAGGTAGTACCCGCCTTCCATCACCTGGTGGTTGATGTCCTTGGCGAGCTGTTCCTTCTTCGCCTCGTCCAGCTCGGTGACGAACTTGTCGAAGTTGGCGTCGATCTTCTTGTCGTCGATCATCGCGTAGTTGTTGTTGCCGTTGGACAGGATGTACTTGCTGTCCCACAGCGGCTGGCCGTAGCCCTGGACCGAGGGGAAGTCCGGGCCCCAGCCCATGATGATGATCCCGTAGTTCTTCTTCTTGACGACGTCCGGGTTGCCGATGATGCCGGTGGTCTGCGAACCGTCGTACTGGTCGATGTCGACGTCGATGCCGATCTTCTTCAGCGACGCCTGCAGCGACTCGGCGGTGGCCACCTCGACCGGCTTGTTGTTGCGGACCGCGATGGTGGTCTTGAAGCCGTTCGGCTTGCCGCAGGCCTTCAGCGCCTTCTTGGCCTCGGCGGTGTTGGGCTTGCCGTCGTTCTTGGCCATGCCGAACGGGTCGTACTTCTGGCCCTCGGAGCCCGGCACCGTCGGCGGCAGCATGTTGGTGCCGATGTCACCGCCCGCCAGGGGGCCGCCACGCGCGGTCTGCAGCGACTTGTGGTCGGCTCCGTAGATCACGGCCTTGCGGCACTCGATGTTGTCGAACGGCTTCACGGTCTGCGGGAAGACCGCGTACCGGATGTAGCCGGAGACCGGGTTGTCCAGGTTGTCCTTGTGCTGCTTCAGCGCCTTGGTACGACCTTGCGGGGACAGACCGGTCTGGTTGATGTCCAGGTCGTAGTCGCCCGAGATCAGGCGGTTGTCCATGTCGTCGGCGTTGGTGAACAGATTGAGCGTGATCTTGTCCGGGTACGCCTTGCGGACCGGGTCGGAGGACTGCTTCCAGTTCTCGTTGCGGACCAGCACCAGGGACTTGTTCGGCGTGTACGACTGGAACTTGTACGGGCCCGAGGAGAACGGCCTCAGACCGTACTTGGACTTGGTGTCCTTGTCCTGCCGCACCGGCGAGGCCGAGGTGAGCGCCAGCATCTCCTCGAAGTCACTGTTCGGGGAGGGCAGCTTGAAGACGATGGTCTTGTCGTCCGGCGTCTCGATGGCCTTCAGACCCAGCTTGTCCTTGGACTTGTCCTTGTACGGGCCCTTGTACTCGCCCTTCGGGTCCAGCGTGTCCTTCAGGTAGACCGGACCGCCGGAGAGGACGTCCTGGGCCCAGACGCGCTCGATGCCGTACTTGATGTCCTTGGAGGTGATCGGCTTGCCGTCCTCCCAGGTGATCCCGTCGCGCAGGGTGTACGTGTACGTCTTCCCGCCGTCGGCGACCTTGGCCTTGCTGGTGGCGAGGTCGGGGACGAGCTCGGTGCCCTTCGCGCCCGGCTCCGTCGCGCTGGTCACCAGCTGGCGGCTGTAGTAGCGCATGAAGTTCCAGGCGAAGCCGTAGTAGCCGCGCGTGGGGTCCCAGGAGTCAGCGTCCTGGACACCGGCGAACTTCAGCGTGCCGCCCTTCTTGGTCGAGGCGTTGGCGACCTTGTTGTTGCCGGCGTTGAAGCCCGCGGCCCCGCTCTTGTCGTCGCTACCGCCGCCACACGCCGCTGTGGACAGCAGCGCCGCGACCACGACGGCCGACGCCGCGACCTGCGCGCGGCGCCCTCTTGTGCGTTGGGTTGTCACGATCTCGGATCCTCCGTGTCAGTCACGGCCCGCACGCTGCGCGGGGCCGGGGGTACAGGCTTGGTGGGGGGTCAGCGGGTTCCCTTCGGGTCGAGCGCATCGCGTACGCCGTCGCCGAAGAGATTGAAGGCCAGCACGGTGACGAAGATCGCCAGACCCGGGATCAGCATGTACATCGGATCCGAGTCGTAGTAACTCACCGCGGTGGAGAGCATCTGGCCCCAGGAAGCGGTGGGCGGCTTGACGCCCACGCCGAGGAAGCTGAGCGCCGCCTCCGTGAGGATGTTGGTCGGGATCATCAGCGTGGTGTAGACGATGATCGGCGCGATGAGGTTGGGCAGCAGCTCCTTGAAGAGGATGTAGCGCCGCCCGGCGCCCAGGCTGCGCGCCGCCTCGACGTACTCCCGCTCGCGGAGCGAGAGCGTCTGGCCGCGCACGATGCGGCCGACGTAGGGCCAGCCGAAGAACCCGATCACCAGGATCATCACCAGCATGCGTACGCCCGTGCCCTCGAGGCCGAGCAGCTGGTTGGGCATCACCGAGACCAGCGCGATGATGAACAGCAGCTGCGGGAAGGAGAGGAGCATGTCCATCACGCGGCTGATCACGGCATCGAGCCAGCCGCGGAAGTAGCCCGCCAGGATGCCCAGCACGGTGCCGAAGACGACCGCGACCACAGCGGACAGGAAGCCGACCAGCAGGGAGATACGGGCGCCGTAGACGATCCGGCTGAAGACGTCGCGGCCGTTGACCGGCTCGACTCCCAGCAGATGGTCCGCGCTGATGCCGCCCCAGGAGCCGGAAGGGGTGCTGAACAGCGGGTCGATCAGGTCCTCGTGATGCTCGTTCGGGTCATGGCCGAACAGGCTGGTGATCAGCGGTGCGAAGAGCGCGACCACGATCAGGAAGAGCACCACGCAACCACCGGCCAGCGCCAGCTTGTCCCGCTTCAGCCGGTTCCAGGCGATACGCCCCAGCGAACGCCCCTCGACGGCCTTCTTCGTGACGTCCGCGGCAACAGCGGCATCTCCGGCCTCGACCGGGGCCGCGTCGTGCATAGGTGCCGTCATCGTGGTGGGGACCCCTCTCGCCGGCGGTGGCCGGCCCAAGCCTGCCGCTGCAGCGGCTCTGATCTTCACTTCGCACAAAGGGCTGACTCGAGCTTCGCTCGCCTCCGGGGCACTTGACCCGCGTAGACGCTTTCTCGTCGCTTTCGACACCGGGGCGCCCTTTGGCTGAACGTACTGCCCGGCGAACGTGAGTCTTCATCGCGTTTGCGATCAGTCGCCAGAGTTCCCAGGGAAAGGATGCGCAACTGTGATGTGACCTGGGGAGTACCGATTAACGAACACGGGGGCCAGCTGAGCGGCCTGGCGACCTCAGCGGAGGCCGCGGGCAAATCCGCCCGGACTTCCACGTTTTGGCAGAGTGAATGCCGCGAAACGGGCCTCTCGCCAGCCATGCGCGGGCGTGAGTCCAGATGCTGAACGGGCGAAAAAGCCCTGAATGGGCATTCAGTAAGCCCGCGGAGCCGGGCCCGGCTGCCACCCGTGCGGAGCCGAAGTGCCCCCGGCGGGCCCCGCGGGTGGGTAGCCGTAACCGGGGGCCGGAGCGGCGGGGGCGACGGACGGGTCCTGCAACGCCTGCGTGCCGTACGCGTCGCGGTCGAAGAAGGGCCGCGCGTTGGCCCGCAGCCACATCGCCACCGGGTCGTACTCGTCGGACATCGCAACGGTCGACACCGGCAGCCCGTCCGGCACCGCCCCGATCGACTGCTGCATCATCACCCGCGCCGACTCCACGGCCGGCGGACTCGTGTCGTACAGATCGAGGCCGATGGCGAGATACGGCGCGCCGAGCGCGGGCTGCACCCAGGCGCGGCGCAGGGAGCGCACGGCGGGCGTGCTGTGCGCATTCTGCGTCAGAAGGGCGTAGAACTGGGCGACTTCGATGGTCGGTTCCGACAGCCGGAGCGGGCCTGCGGGCAGCCGGTCGAGGCCCGCGGCGATCCGGCGCAGGTCTGCCCAGGGGATGCCGACGCCGCCGCCCGGGGCGTGCGGGTTGAGCCACAGGCCCCAGCGGTCGGGGTAGAGGGACGCGGCGATGTCCTGGCCGGAGACGACTTCGTGGGCGCGGTTCCAGCCGCTGGCGGCGAGCTCCTGGGCCGAGGTGACGCAGGGCGCGTAGCCGAGACCCTCGACCTCCATGTTCCCGTACTGGGCGTCCGGCGATCCGGGCGCACCGTGCCAGAGCAGCATCCAGACCTGGCCCCCGGCGAGGGCGCGCAGCAGCGCCTCGTAGGCGTCGTACCGCCCGGGCGTCACCTGCCGCAGCATCTGTTCGACGGCCCCGGCCGCCGCCGTGCTGCCTCCCGCACTCACTGGCTCCCGCCCCTTCTCCTCAAGCACCGCACGGCCTTCAGGACCCGTGCGTGCGCCCGGCCCGCTCATCCAACCAGCTTACGGAGGTCCGCGCGGTGAGCTCTACGCGGTGTGGAACGGGCGCACCCGCTCCAGCATCCAGTCGCCGACCGGGTCCTGGGCGACGTCCAGCAGCACCAGTTGTACGGGCCAGGGCACGGGAACCGCGCCGAGCGCGCGGCCGAGGGCGTGCAGGACGGCATCCCGGGCGTGCGGCTCCCAGCGCACGAGTTCGACGCCGACGAAGAGCGCGGGGGCGTCCCCCTCGACGCTGGCGAGGGCGCGGCGAGCGGTGCGTACGAGCCCGGTGGTGGCGAACTCGCCCGCGGCGGCGGCGAGAAAGTCGACCGGCTCGTCCTGCCAGTCGGGCTCGAAGAGCCGCACCCGGCCGCCGGTGGCCGGGCCGTCGAGCTCGGTGCGCCCGATGCGGCAGAGCTCGGCGACGGCGGGGGGCGGCAGCGGGACGCCGACCGCGCCGCCGGGGTTGACGGCGATGCCGAGCTGCGGCGGTAGGCCGCGGGCGAACTCGCGGGCGGGCGCGATGGTGAAGGCCATATGGGCGCCGACGGCCTGGAGGAACTGCTGCTCGGAGCTGAACACCGGGACGTAGGCGCGGCCTTCGATCTCGACGGTGGGCAGGTCGAGGTCGCGGCTCTCGCGGCTGCCGCCCTCGGGGAGGGGCACCCAGACGTGACTGCGGCCGAGCACCTCGACGAGGCGGGGGCCGGCGCCGGGCACTCCGAGGGAGGCGGCGAGCACCTCTTCGAGCTCGTTGCAGGGGAAGCCAGCGGGGGTTCCGGGAGGACCGGCGGGCCTGGAGGGGGCGTAACCGGCGGGCTGGGAGAAATCGTAGGGACCGTCGTCAAGACCGGAGTGTGCCCCGTTGGAAGGCACTCCCCCGGCAGGAACGGAGCCGTAAAAACCGGAGTGCGCTCCCTCGGAAGGCACTCCCTCGGGAGGAATGGAGTAGCCGTGCTGCTCCGTCGTGTTCACCGGGCCCACCACCGTCTCGTACGAACCGCACACGCACCCTAACGGCTGCACCCGCGAGCCCTCCCGGGGGTCGCCCGAACCGCGGCGAAAGCCCAGGTCACACGTGACGGTGGGAGGAGGCGGAGGACGCCGCGGGGCCGTCGCTCTCCGTAGCGACGAGTTGCACTCGGTGGCCGGGCTCCGGACGGTGGTCGTGAAACCGATGAACACCCGAAGGGAGCACTCCCATGCCGATGCGTATACCCCGGAAGGCCGGCGTCCTCGTCTCGTCCGCCATGTGCGGCGCGCTCGTGGCGGGCACCGGCGCCGCTGTGGCCGTCTCCGAGACGGGAACCCCCGCGCGCTCCGCGCCCGAGAGGAAGGCGCCCGGGGCTCAGCTGCCCGGCGCCGACGCGCTGCTCGGCCAGGCCAAGCTGCTCGGCGACCTGGGCGGTGTGACCCGGCCCGTCAACGATCTCGTACTGGCCGTGCTCCAGTCCCCCGACGGCAGGCTGCCGGCCGCCGAGGCGAACCGCTACGGCGAGGAGATCAGGAGGGCACTCGCCTCCGTCACGCAGGCGCCCGCCGTGCCGCCCGCCACCCAGCCCGCACCCGGCCAGGACCCGGCCATCCTCCCGGCCTACGACGTGCCCGGCGCCGTGGACCCCGCCACGGATCCCGCCGCGAACGCCGCCGACCCGGCCGCCGCCCCCGCTGCGAACGCCGCCGACCCGGGCCAGGACCTCAAGGCCAAGGCCGTCGCCGACTTCGAGACCAGACTCGACGCCCTGCTCAGGGCGATTCCCGCGGGCGATGAGAGCGTGACCGCGGCCGCGGTCCAGGAACTCCTCACCGGCACGGTCAACGTGGTCGCCAGCGTCATGGTCGGCGGCGGGCTGCCCGCGGCGAATCTGGACGGGCTGCCGCCGATGCCCCAGGTCCCGGGTGCCCCGCAAGCCCCGAACTCCCCCGCCAACCCCGAGGTCCCGGCTTCTCCCGAGGTCCCGGTCGCCCCGGAGGCCCCGGCCTCCCCCGATCTCCCGAGCGCGCCCCCGTCCCCGGCGGCGCCGACCCTGCCCGCCGGCTGGCCCGCGCAGTAGCGGGAGCCAGCTGGCGGGCTGCTCGAAGCCACCCGGGGCCCGCCACCCGGAGCCCGCCACCCGGAGCCCGCCACCCGGAGCCCGCCACCCGGAGCCCGCCACCCGGAGCCCGCCACCCGGAGCCCGCCACAACGGGCTGCGCAAAGCCGGCTGCGCGCGTTACTCGAAGCCGATGCTTTTCAGGGCGCTCGCGGCGCCGCGGTCCAGCAGCACGGCCGAGGTGCAGCCGTCCGGCAGCCGTCCGCGCTCCGCGTCCGCGACCAGCCGCCCCACGGCGCCGCGGTGCCGCGCGAAGGCGTAGCGGGAGACGCCCCGGCCGCGCGAGGCCTGGCCCTCAAGGGCGACCTCCGGCGGGACGTCGAGCAGCGCCATGTGCAGGGAGCGGCCCCGGCGGCGCGCGTCGCGCGCCAGCCAGCGGCGCACCCAGGCGAGGGTGCCGCAGTCGTGCACGACGACGCTGTCACCCGAGGCGAGGCCCCGGTACAGCCGGGCGTAGTGGGCGACCCGCACCAGGGGCCGGTACAGGGCGTACGGGATCATGGCGGGCATGGCGCGCTCCCAGCGGTCGCGCATGTCCTGCGAGTCCACCCGGCGCACCCGGCCGCCGCGCCGATCGAGGCCCGCGACGGCCCGCCTGATCAGCGTGCTCTTGCCGCTGCCCGGCAGCCCGGAGACGACGAGCACGTCACCGGCCGAGTAGCACAGCTCGTACCCCGCGGCCTGGCCGCCGCGCAGGTCGAGCGCGGGCGACGACCGGCGGCCCGGCCTGACCGCTTCCCCGGCGACGGCCTGGAGAGCCTGGAGAACGGGCAGCTCCGGCCGACCGGGCAGCGGGCCGCGCGCGACCTCGCTCGTCGTCGCGTACGCACTGTCCCTGTGCACCGTGATCGTCCTCCCCGTCCGGTCCGGTCACTGCGCCCTGACCCGAAGACTGTCAAGAAAAGGTAATGCCGTAAACCTCGATACCTCGGGACCGGACCGTCCGAACCTCGCGCGGCCGTGCAATGATGTCGGCGCCAACTCCATACCGGCCGTTAGAACCCGCGCGGGAGAGTCCCCGGACCGGCAGCTGTGCCGGTCACCGGGGCGCCGAAGGAGCAAGTCCTCCCTTGAATCTCTCAGGCCCCGTACCGCGCGGGCTAGGCACATCTGAAAAGCGGGCCGCCGCGTGCGGCCCCACCCAAGGTGCAAGCCCGTAGCCCCGACGCGTGATCCGGGGTCGTGGCGAACCTCTCAGGTTCCGATGACAGATGGGGAGGCTGTGTTCTCTTCGACATCAGCCTCGCCACCCCTGCCCGGGAGCCTGAAAACATGACCGAAGCCCAACGCCGTACGCCGCTCGACGCGCTGCACCGCGCGCTCGGCGCGACCATGACCGACTTCGCGGGCTGGGACATGCCGCTGCGCTACGGCAGCGAGCGCGACGAGCACGTCGCCGTCCGCACCCGCGCCGGACTCTTCGACCTCTCCCACATGGGCGAGATCACCCTGACCGGGCCGCAGGCCGGTGAGGTCCTGGACTACGCGCTGGTCGGCCACCTCTCGGCCCTGGCCGTGGGCCGCGCCCGCTACACCATGATCTGCAACGCCGAGGGCGGCATCCTCGACGACCTGATCGTCTACCGGCTGGGGGGTGAGCCGGGCCCTCCCCCTGGCGTCGCCGGGGGCACCCCCACCTCGCCCAAGGCGGGCGAGGAGGGAGAATTCATGGTGGTGGCCAACGCCTCCAACGCGCAGGTGGTGCTGGACGCGCTCACCGAGCGCGCGCAGGGCTTCGACGCGACCGTGCGGGACGACCGTGAGGCCTACGCGCTGATCGCCGTCCAGGGCCCCGAGTCCCCCGGCATCCTCAGGTCCCTGACCGACGCCGACCTGGACGGGCTGAAGTACTACGCCGGCCTGCCCGGCACCGTCGCCGGCGTGGACGCACTCATCGCCCGCACCGGATACACCGGCGAGGACGGCTTCGAGCTCTTCGTCGCGCCGGGCGACGCGGAGGCCCTGTGGCAGGCGCTGACCGAGGCGGGAGCCGCGGTGGGCCTGGTGCCGTGCGGCCTTTCCTGCCGGGACACCCTGCGCCTGGAGGCGGGTATGCCGCTGTACGGGCACGAGCTGACGACCTCGACCACCCCCTTCGACGCGGGCCTCGGCCGGGTCGTGAAGTTCGAGAAGAGCGGTGACTTCGTCGGCCGTACGGCGCTGGAGGCCGCGGCGAAGCGGGCCGAGTCCAGCCCGCCGCGCAAGCTGGTCGGCCTGATCGCTTCCGGCCGCAGGGTGCCGCGCGCCGGGTACGCCGTGGTCTCCGCCGAGTCGGGAAGCGTGATCGGCGAGGTCACGTCCGGCGCCCCGTCGCCGACCCTCGGCAAGCCGATCGCGATCGCGTACGTGGACGCCGACCGCGCCGAGCCGGGCACGGCGGGCGTCGCGGTGGACATCCGCGGCAGCCACGAGCCGTACGAGGTCGTGGCGCTCCCCTTCTACAAGCGGCAGCGCTGACGCCCGCCCAGCGGCGCCGCCTCGCGCGGGACCCCGGCGTCCGTTTCATGACAGCCCGTCCCACCTGTCAAGACCCGTCACCGAGCACTCCCCCCGATCCAGGAGAATTCAGATCATGAGCAACCCCCAGCAGCTTCGCTACAGCAAGGAGCACGAGTGGCTCACCGCCGCTGACGCGGACGGTGTGTCGACCGTGGGCATCACCTCGCACGCCGCCGACGCCCTCGGTGACGTCGTCTTCGTCCAGCTCCCGGAGGTCGGCGACACCGTCACCGCGGGCGACGCCTGCGGCGAGCTGGAGTCGACCAAGTCCGTGAGCGACCTGTACGCGCCGGTCTCGGGCGAGGTCACGGCCGTCAACCAGGACGTCGTGGACGACCCGGCGCTGGTGAACTCCGCCCCCTTCGAGGGCGGCTGGCTGTTCAAGGTACGGGTGAGCGACGAGCCCGCCGACCTGCTCTCCGCCGACGAGTACACCGCCTTCACCGGCAGCTGAACCCGCCGAACCTGCCGAACCTGCCGAACCTGCCGAACCTGCTGAACTCGCTGAATCCGCGAAGTCCCTGACGCCCCTCCTGATTGGGATCCCGATGTCGCTTCTCAACCAGTCCCTGCACGAGCTCGACCCGGACGTCGCCGCCGCGGTCGACGCCGAGCTCCACCGCCAGCAGTCCACGCTCGAGATGATCGCCTCGGAGAACTTCGCTCCGGTCGCCGTCCTCGAAGCGCAGGGCTCGGTGCTCACCAACAAGTACGCCGAGGGATACCCCGGCCGCCGCTACTACGGCGGTTGTGAGCACGTCGACGTCGTCGAGACGCTGGCCATCGAGCGGATCAAGGAGCTGTTCGGCGCCGAGCACGCGAACGTACAGCCGCACTCGGGTGCTCAGGCGAACGCGGCCGCGATGTTCGCTCTGCTCTCGCCCGGTGACACCATCCTGGGTCTGAACCTCGCCCACGGCGGGCACCTGACCCACGGCATGAAGATCAACTTCTCCGGCAAGCTCTACAACGTGGCCGCCTACCACGTCGACGAGCAGACCGGCCAGGTCGACATGGACGAGGTCGAGCGCCTCGCCAAGGAGCACCGGCCGAAGCTGATCATCGCGGGCTGGTCGGCCTACCCCCGCCAGCTGGACTTCGCCGCCTTCCGGCGGATCGCCGACGAGGTCGGCGCGTACCTGATGGTCGACATGGCGCACTTCGCGGGCCTGGTGGCCGCGGGCCTGCACCCCTCGCCCGTACCGCACGCGCACGTCGTGACCACCACCACGCACAAGACGCTGGGCGGCCCCCGCGGCGGCGTGATCCTCTCCACCGCCGAGCTGGCCAAGAAGATCAACTCCGCGGTCTTCCCCGGCCAGCAGGGCGGCCCGCTCGAGCACGTCATCGCGGCGAAGGCGGTGGCCTTCAAGGTGGCGGCGAGCGAGGAGTTCAAGGAGCGCCAGCAGCGTACGCTGGAGGGCGCGAAGATCCTCGCCGAGCGGCTGTCGCGCGGCGATGTGTCCGAGGCGGGAGTGGCGGTCCTGTCCGGCGGCACGGACGTGCACCTGGTCCTGGTGGACCTGCGCAACTCCGAGCTGGACGGGCAGCAGGCCGAGGACCGCCTCCACGAGGTCGGCATCACGGTCAACCGCAACGCGATCCCGAACGACCCCCGGCCCCCGATGGTCACCTCGGGCCTGCGGATCGGCACCCCGGCGCTGGCCACCCGCGGCTTCCAGGCGGACGACTTCGCCGAGGTCGCGGACGTCATCGCCGAGGCGTTGAAGCCGTCGTACGACACGGAGGCGCTGAAGGCGCGGGTCTCCGCGCTGGCCGAGAAGCACCCGCTGTACCCCGGCCTGAAGAAGTAAGCGGCCGGACCGGTTTCGAAGGTGGGGGCGCCGCCCGGCGCCCCCACCTCCCCCACCGCCCCAGAGCACGCCCCACGAGCAGACAAAGGAGCCCGCCCGTGGCCATCTCCGTCTTCGACCTCTTCTCCATCGGCATAGGGCCGTCCAGCTCCCACACGGTGGGCCCGATGCGCGCGGCGCGGATGTTCGTGGGGCGCCTGAAGAAGGACGGCCTGCTGACGCAGACGGCCTCGGTCCGCGCCGAACTCTTCGGCTCCCTCGGCGCGACCGGCCACGGCCACGGCACACCGAAGGCCGTCCTGCTCGGCCTCGAGGGGCACTCCCCGCGCACGGTCGACGTCGAGACGGCGGACGACGAGGTGGCCCGTATCCGTACGACGAAGCGGATCCGGCTGCTGGCCGCGGAGCTCGGCCCGGCCCATGAGATCGACTTCGACGAGCCGTCCCAGCTGATCCTGCACCGCCGCCGCGCCCTGCCGTACCACGCCAACGGCATGACGCTCTTCGCGTACGACTGCGAGGGCCTTCCGCTGCTGGAGAAGACGTACTACTCGGTGGGCGGCGGCTTCGTCGTCGACGAGGACGCGGTGGGCGAGGACCGGATCCGACTCGACGACACCGTGCTCAAGTACCCCTTCCGCACGGGCGACGAGCTGCTGCGCCTCTCCCGCGAGACCGGCCTCTCCATCTCCGCGCTGATGCTCGAGAACGAGAAGGCGTGGCGTACGGAGGAGGAGATCCGCGAGGGCCTGCTGGAGATCTGGCGGGTGATGCAGACCTGTGTCGCGCGCGGCATGTCGCGCGAGGGCATCCTCCCCGGCGGCCTGAAGGTCCGCCGCCGCGCCGCGAATTCGGCCCGCCAGCTGCGCGCCGAGGGCGACCCGGCGGCCCACGCGACGGAGTGGGTCACGCTCTACGCGATGGCGGTCAACGAGGAGAACGCGGCGGGCGGCCGCGTCGTCACCGCCCCGACGAACGGCGCTGCCGGGATCATCCCCGCGGTGCTGCACTACTACGTCAACTTCGTGCCGGGCGGGGACTCGCGCGGCGGGGAGGACGAGGGCGTGGTGCGCTTCCTCCTCGCAGCGGGCGCGATCGGCATGCTCTTCAAGCAGAACGCCTCGATCTCCGGAGCCGAGGTCGGCTGCCAGGGCGAGGTCGGCTCGGCCTGCTCCATGGCCGCCGGCGGCCTCGCGGAGGTCCTCGGCGGCTCTCCCGAACAGGTCGAGAACGCCGCCGAGATCGGCATGGAGCACAACCTGGGGCTGACCTGCGACCCGGTGGGCGGCCTGGTCCAGATCCCGTGCATCGAGCGGAACGGCATGGCGGCGGTGAAGGCCGTCACGGCGGCCCGTATGGCGCTGCGGGGGGATGGCCGCCACCACGTCTCTCTCGACAAGGTCATCAAGACGATGAAGGAGACGGGCGCGGACATGAAGGTCAAGTACAAGGAGACGGCGCGGGGCGGGCTCGCGGTCAACGTCATCGAGTGCTAGGGAAATGGGCCCTGACCTGCGGGTTCGAACCTTTCGCAGCTGTCAGGGCCTTCCCTGCTCACTCGGCGGCAGTCCCTGAGGAGTCCCTGGGGCAGAGCTGAAAGTCCCTGAAGAGTCCCTGGAGGCAACCAGCCGACAGAGCTCTGACCAGCGCTTTCAGGGCTCCCGCCCAGCCGTAATCAGCCCCTCTGGGACACGTTGCGCCACCTGTTTTGCCGGGTCGAGGCATTCGTGAGGCATGTCGCCGCCCATGAGGGCTGCGACATGGCCCGCGTGGGCTGCGATGGCGTTCAGCCCGGTCGGTCAGCGTCCAAGGCCTGGTCCGGCCCACCTCCGCGCCAGGAGCACGAAGCGAGCCCTGGAAGATCGCTGCCGCCGACGGTCCAGCGAAGGGGCGTATCGATTCGATCCCCTTGGGCGGCCTTACGGGTACCATTTGATACATGCCTTCTGCTGAGAACCCCAGGCTGGAACAGCGCCTCTCCGGACTTCCCCCCACGTTTACGACAGCGCAGGCCCGTCAGGCGTCGCTATCCCCTCGCGACCTGGCGACCTTGGTCGCGGAAGGAGCGATAGAGGAGCTCTCCCGCGGTGTTTACCGGCGTGCGGACGCGCCGGAGACCGCGCACGCGGACCTGCTGGCTGTGTGCACACGTGCCCCTCGTGCCGTTGTCTGCGGCGAGTCCGCGCTGTCTCTGCATGAGCTGATCGACGACATCCCCGCAGCAGTGCACATCGCCGTGCCCCGTGGCTCGCGCCGCCCTGCGATCTCCTATCCGCCCGTCGTGGTCGCCCAGTACGCGGCGGAGACCTTCGCCCTCGGCATTGAGCGCTTCCAAGCCGCGCCGGGAGAAACGGTCCCGGTCTACAGCGCCGCCCGCAGCGTCGTCGATGCGATGCGCCACCGCCATCGCCTCGGTGAGACGCTCGCCCTGGCCGCCCTCGGCCGCTATCTGCGCAGCAGTGGACGCGACGGAGTCAGCGAACTCCAGTACATCGCCCGTGAGTTGGATGCGCTGTCCGTCATCCGCCCAGCCGTTGAGGCGGTACTCGCCTGATGTCCAACCCGACACGCGACACCACCGCCGGACGCGTCTATAACGACCTGCGCAATCTGGCGCGCCGAAACCGCCGTTCCACGGACGAGGTCATGATCGAGTACGTACTCGAACGATTCCTCTACCGCCTCGCGATGTCGCCTCTCGGCCGGGAGCATTTCGTTCTCAAAGGCGGTCTCCTGCTCGCCCAGTTCGGTGCCCGCCGGATGACGCGTGATATCGACATTCTCGGCCGGTCATTCCCGGGCGACGAGGCCGAGATAGTCCACAGAATCGCCGCGATCGCGGCCACCGAGGTCGACGACGGGGTGGTATGCGACCCCACAACGCTCAAGAGCGTCCCCATCCGCGAAGAGGACGAGTACCACGGCCTGCGCCTGACCATGGCCGCATCGATCGCCCGCGCCCGGCTCAAGCTTCAGCTCGACGTCAGTTTCGGCGATCCCATCACCCCCGGGCCCCAGACCATCGACTACCCACAGCAGCTCGCCGCCGAAAGCTTCGAGATCTTCGGCTACCCACTCGCCACTGTCATCGCTGAGAAGCTCTCCACCGCCATCGCGCTCGGCGACCTCAACACCCGCGACCGCGACTACGCAGACCTCTACCGCCTGCTCTCCCTCAACAACCTCGACGGCGAAGAACTCACCACGGCGCTGGCCGCCACCGCCGCGCACCGCGCGATCACCCTGAAACCCCTCAGCACCTCGATCACGGATCTCGCCGGGCGCCGCCAGTCCTCCTACGCCGCCTGGCGCCGTCGGCAGGGCCCCGCTGCAACCGGATACCCCGAACGTTTCACCGACGTGGTCCGGCAGGTCACCACCTTCGCGGACCCCCTCCTCACCGGCGAGGTCACCACGCACACCTGGGACGCAGCTACCGGCGCGTGGTCCTGAGCCGCCTTTCGTGCAAGGCCGGTTCGCCTGCGGACCGGCATCCAACAGACACCAGGAACTCGCAGCGGGCAAGCGGGGGCCACTCTGCACCGTCGGCCTCCCATCGGGCTCCCCGGCCCGCCCTGCATACACGCCGCGCTCGCCGATCACCTGCTGCCGCTGCGCGATCCGCGCGCCGCAATGGCGTCAAGACGCTGGACTTCCGCAGTGCCGGCAGCCCGCAACCAGGTACGTGCTCTTACGGGCGGAGTTGGCCGACACGCGGCGGACTGCGGGCACGGCGGCGGGATCGGATGGCGCGGGTGCAGGAACGGTCGGCGCGGCTGCGGCGGCCGCCCGGGCCGCGGGCGCTTTGGGTGAGGGCCGCCAGTACGGCCCGCGGCGGGAGTTCGGGCGGCCGGCGCCTTGGCTAATCTGCACGGGTGACAACCGACCTGACTCTGCTGCCGCGTGTCGCCTATCGCGGACAGGAGGTCACCGCGCCCCGGCTCCGCGGCCTCCTCGCGCTGCTCGCGGGCGACTTGCGCACGGGCTGCAGCACCGAGCGGCTTGTGGAAGGGCTGTGGCTGCCGGACGAGTTGCCGGAGCGGCCGGGAAAGGCGGTGCAGGTCCTCGCGTCCAGGGCGCGGGCGCAGCTGGGCGCCGACGTCCTCGCAAGCACGCTGACCGGATACCGGCTCACCCTCGCCGAGGATCAGGTCGACAGCTCCGCCCTGCTGCTGCACGCCGCCGCGAGCGCGGGGCGGGCCAGGGCCGGGGACCACGCGGGATCGCTGGCTGCGGCCGAGGCCGGGCTCGCGCTGTGGGAGGGCACC
This sequence comes from Streptomyces sp. 8N616, assembly GCF_052246385.1. NCBI lineage: Bacteria > Bacillati > Actinomycetota > Actinomycetes > Kitasatosporales > Streptomycetaceae > Streptomyces > Streptomyces sp. 8N616. Next base: position 29,983 of record NZ_JBQQBY010000022.1, read on the forward strand.
CCTGACGGGGCCGGCGACACCGACCCCGTAGCCGCGTTGCGCACCGAGCGCGCCCCCGTCCGCGGCACGCTCGTACGCGCGCAGGCGCTCGCGCTTGCCCGGCTGGGGCGGCACGCGGAGGCGGCCGGGCCGCTGGCCGTGGCCGCCTCGGAGCATCCGCGCGACGAGGAGGTGCTCGCCGAACTGCTGCGCGGCGAGGCGGCGACGGCAGGCCCGTCCGCCGCGCTGATGCGGTACGAGGCGTACCGCCGTGAGCTGCGCGACGAGCTCGGCACGGATCCCGGCGCCGGGCTCAAGGCCGTACAGCAGGAGCTGCTGCGCGGTGAGGCACCTGTGGTCAGGCACGGCGTGCCGCACGAGCCGAACCCACTCCTTGGCCGGGACGAGGACATCGCGGCGGTGCAGCGGCTGCTGCGCGCCTTTCGCGCCGTCACCGTCGTCGGCCCCGGCGGCCTCGGCAAGACCCGGCTCGCGCACGCCGTCAGCCGCCGGGCCGAGCAGCGCGTGATGCATTTCGTGCCGCTCGTCGGCGTCACCGCGGACGCGGACGTGGCCGCGGAGGTGGCCTCCGCACTCGGCGCGGGCGAGGGGCGGCACGGCGCCGTGAGTGGCCAGGCCTCGTCCGACCCGGTGTCCGGCATCCTCGGCGTACTCGGCTCCGGGCCCGCTCTGCTGGCCCTTGACAACTGCGAGCACGTCATCCGGGGCGCCGCCGACCTCGTACAGGCTCTGGTCTCGGCCTCGAAGGACCTGCGGGTGCTCGCCACCAGCCGGGCCCCGCTGGGCCTGACATCGGAGGCGGTGTACGCGCTGCCGGAGCTCGGTCTCGACACCTCGGTCGAGCTGTTCACACAGCGGGCCCGAGCCGCCCGGCCCGGCGTGAAGCTGCCGCGGGACGCGGTGGCCGAGCTGTGCCGCCACCTCGACGGGCTGCCGCTCGCCGTGGAGCTGGCCGCGGCGCGGGTGCGAGTGCTGTCGGTGCCGGAGATCGCCCGCCGCCTCGGCGACCGGTTCGCGCTGCTGCGCGGCGGGGCGCGGGACGTGCCGGAGCGCCACCGCACGCTACACGCGGTCGTGGAGTGGAGCTGGAACCTGCTCGCGGATGACGCCCGGGCGGCGCTGCGCACGCTGTCCGTCTTCCCCGGCGGCTTCTTGGGCGAAGCGGCGGAGCAGGTCCTTGGCGAGGATGCGCTGTTCCTGCTCGAGCAGTTGGCCGGTCAGTCGCTGATCACCGTCGCCGACACCCCGGCCGGCGTGCGGTTCCGGATGCTGGAGACCGTACGGGAGTTCAGCGCGGCCCGGCGTGCGGAGGCGGGCGAGGAGGACGAGGCCGTCGGCCGGTTCCTCGCCTGGGCGCGGGACTTCGGGGTCGCGCACCACGACGTGCTCTTCGGCTCGGAACCGCTGGCCGCCTGGGAGCGGATCAAGGCCGAGCAGGACAACCTCGTGCTGGCCCTGCGACACGCCCTGGCCCGAACGGACGGCCCAACCCTCGCCGCCCTCACGGCCGTCCTCGCCTCTTTGTGGTCCACCGACGCCAACTTCCCCCGCCTCACCGCCCTCGCCGCAGACACCGGCCCGCCGCTGTCGCACTACTACCCCGGGCCCGAATACGTCGAAGTCGCCCGCGCCGCTGCGGTGTTGTGCACTGCGAGCCTGTTCGTGGGCCACGGCCCGCGCGCCGTACGCCAGATCGTCACCCTCCGGCGGCTGCCCCCGGCCGCGCCGGACACGCTGCTGCGCGCCACCGCGGCAGTGCTGAGCGCGGTCCCTGAAATGCTGCCTCCCGACTACGAAGTGCTGCACAAACTCTGCGACAGCGACAGCGACAGTGAGCAGCCGCTGGTCGCAGGCATCGCCGAGTGCGTCGCCACCTACGTCTGGGAGTACGAGCACGACATCGACCGCGCGCTCGCCTCGGCTCGCCGGATGATCGACGCACTGGCTCCGGTCGACAACCCGTCCATGCAGCTCATGGGGCATTCCCGGCTGAGCGAACTGTGCTTGCGGACGGGACAGGGCGAGGAAGCGTACGGGCACCTCAAGGCGGCGCTCAAGGTGCTGCCGCGGCTCGGCGACGGGCACGACTACATCTTCATCCGCGCGTCCCTCGTCCTCGCCTGCCTCCAGCGCGGCGACCCCGACGAGGCCGAGTACTGGCTGCGGCAGGCGGAGCGCGACAACACCCCGCAGCAGGAAGCCTTCTACAGCCCCGACTTCGGCGGGCGCGCCGAGATCGCGCTGGCCCGCGGACTGACGGAGGTCGGGCTCGGCCTGTGGCGCAGCGCCGTGGAGCGGATGCCCGCGGTCGGCTCGATGCACAGCGGCGACCCCTGGCTCGACCCGTGGGCGCTTCAGATCCAGTCGGCGGCGGTGACGGCGCACGCGCACGCCGGCCGTCTCGAGCTGGTCGCGGAGCCGGTCGATCGGCTGCGGCAGCGGCTGCGGACGCTGCTCTCCGGTCCGGCCCGCTCGCCCATGGAGCTCCCTGTGATCGGGACGGTGCTGCACGCCCTGGGCATGGCGGGGCTCGCGCCCGGCGACGCCGCCGCCGTACGGATGATCGCGCTGGCCGAACGGCTGCGGGTGCTGCGCGAGTTCCAGCCGACGATGTCGGCGGCCCGCGCCCGGCAGGCGGCGCAGGACGCCGACAGGGCGGCGTACGCCGACGCGGTGTCGGAGTACGCAGCCCTGAAGCGGGACGAGCTGCAGGAGGCAGCCCGCGCGCTCACTTCGGGTCGCGGTTGAACAACGTCGTCGACCAGCGGTAGCCGAGCGCGGCCAGGCCCACGCACCAGACGATCGCGAGCCACCAGTTGTTGCCGATCTCGCTGCCGAGCAGCAGGCCGCGCAGGGTCTCGATGGCCGGCGTGAACGGCTGGTACTCGGCGATCGGCTGGAACCAGACCGGCATCGCGTCGGCCGGGATGAAGGCGCTCGAGATGAGCGGGAGGAGGATCAGCGGCAGTGCATTGTTGCTGGCCGCCTCGGCGTTCGGGCTGGCCAGTCCCATCCCGACCGCGATCCAGGTGAGCGCCATGGCGAAGAGCGCGAGCAGCCCGAACGCCGCCAGCCACTCCAGGGCCGTGGCGTCCGTGGACCTGAAACCGATGGCCACGGCGACGGCGCCGACGAGGACCACGCTTGCGATCGACTGCAGCACGCTGCCCACGACGTGCCCGATGATCACAGAGCCGCGGTGGATCGCCATCGTGCGGAAGCGGGCGATGATGCCCTCAGTCATGTCCATGGAGACAGACACCGCGGCCCCGACGACGGTGCCGCCGATGGTCATCATCAAGATGCCCGGGACGATATAGGCGATGTACTCGGAGCGGTCCGCGCCGCCGCCGCCGATGCCCGCGCTCATCACGTCGCCGAAGATGTAGACGAAGAGCAGCAGCAGCACGATCGGCGTGAGCAGCAGGTTCAGGGTGAGGGACGGGTAGCGCCGCGCGTGCAGCAGGTTGCGGCGCAGCATCGTGTTCGAGTCGCGTACGGCGAGGGAGAGGGCGCTCATCGGACAGCCTCCCTGGGCTGGTTGGGGACGTTGGTGCCGCCGGTCAGGGCGAAGAACACGTCGTCGAGGTCGGGGGTGTGCACGGTCAGCTCGTCCGCCTCGATGCCGGCCGAGTCCAGCCAGTCGAGGATGGAGCGCAGCTCGCGCTGGCTGCCGTCGCTGGGGATCTGCAGCGACAGCGCCTCGTCGTCCCTGGTGACCTCGCGCAGGGCGACGGCGGCGGACTGGTACGCGGACGGGTCGGTGAACCGCAGCCGCACATGCCCGCCCGGGATGAGCCGCTTCAGCTCCTCGGCGCTCCCCTCGGCGGCGATCTCGCCGTCGCTCAGTACCGCGATGCGGTCGGCGAGCTCGTCGGCCTCCTCCAGATACTGGGTGGTGAGGAAGACGGTGACGCCGCCGGAGACCAGCTCGCGGATGATCCCCCACATGTTGTGACGGCTGCGCGGGTCGAGGCCGGTGGTCGGCTCGTCGAGGAAGATGATCCGCGGGTTGCCGACCAGTGTCATGGCGATGTCGAGGCGGCGCTTCATGCCGCCGGAGTAGGTGGAGGCGGGTTTCTTCGCGGCCTCCACCAGGTCGAAGCGCTCCAGCAGCTCGGCGGCGGTGCGGCGGCCCTCGCGGCGGGAGAGGTGGTGCAGGTCCGCCATGAGGAGCATGTTCTCCTCGCCGGTGATCAGGCCGTCGACCGCGGAGAACTGCCCGGTGACGCCGATCGCGGCCCGCACGGCCTGCGGGTCGGCGGCCAGGTCGTGGCCGCCGACGTGCAGGTCGCCGGCATCGGCGGTGATGAGGGTGGAGAGGATCTTGACGGCGGTGGTCTTGCCTGCGCCGTTCGGGCCGAGCAGGGAGAAGATGGTGCCGGCCGGCACCGCCAGGTCGATGCCTTCGAGGACCGTCTTGTCCCCGTAGGCCTTGCGCATCCCCTTGGCCACGACGGCGAGTGAGTGCGATGTCGTTGACGTCATGCCGCAGAGGTTGCGGCAGCGCGCATTCAGCGCGGTTTCACGATGGTTTCAGCGCCCTGGAACCAGGCGGCGGAGGGCAATGCCTTATTGCCTCCCTGCCGTTGCGGCCTCAGCACGACTATCGCCGCGCCCCGCCGGCAACTCGACGAACACGCACCGAAGCCATCATCGCCACCCGCCCCTGGCAAACCCGTCTGCTGCTGACCGGTCCGCGGCTCCGTCACGCGGCCAGGCAGCAACAAAGCCGTGAGACATTTGCAGGTTGGGACAGCTTGACAGACCGCATAACGGCGGGAGACATCCACGAGCACCACGCCGACGGTTCGTCTTCGGTCCGTGCAATTTCCTGTTCGGCTGTGGCCAGTGAGCGGTGGCAGGCGTGGGCTTTGCCGAGCGCGGCTGGGCACGGGCGAGGCGAAGGTGCAGCAGAGAGCGGGCGGTCGGGTGGTGGGTGGTGTCGGCTACGGCCTGGGGCCCGCGGGCCTCGCCCGAGGCGGGAGGGTTCACCGACTGAGCGGGGAGGGCTTCCCTGGGGGCTCTTCTTCCAGCATCATGGGGCACTCCTGTCCCACAGGCATGGATCCATCGGGTCGATCCGGGCCGCCCGCGGAGTGATCGATGTGCGCTGACCTGCCCGACGCCGAACTCATCGAGCTCGTCCGCGTCGGCACTCCGCTCGGCGACAAGGCCATGGACGAGCTGAACCGCCGTCACCTGCCCGCAGTCCTGGCCTACGCCCGTATCTGCAGCATTCACGACCACGCCGCCGAAGCCCTGGCCGCCAGAGCCCTGACTCTGGCGCTCCGTGAGATCCGTAGCGGCGTCAGTCCCCGCGAGACCTGGCGGTACCACCTCCTTCTGCTCGTCCAACGCGCGGCCGTCCGCTGGGCCGTCGGCACACGGCGGGCCGAACTCACGCCCCGCTTCGCCACCTGGATCGACGACGTTCGCGCCGACGAGCAGGACCGGACGGCAGCGCTGCCCCTGGAGGAGAATTCGACGGTCCTCCGCGGCTTCCGCGCCCTGCCGGTGCCCACGCAGGGGCTGCTGTGGCACACCGTCGTGGAAGAAGACCCCGACGACCGAGTGGCAAGGCTGCTCGGCTTGCGGCCGGAGAGCATCCCTCACGTGAAGTCCAGGGCCCTGGACGCGCTGCGCGACGCCTACCTGCAGGCGTATCTCAGGGGCAGCGACGACCCGCAGTGCCGCGGGTTCGGCCGCATCATCAAAGCCGTGGCCCGCCCCGACGATCCGCGGCGCAGCGACGATCTGGACCGGCACCTGACCGGGTGCCCCGGCTGCACGCAGGCGCTGGGCGTCCTGATCGCGCTCAGTGAGCGGCCAGGTCTCGTGCTGGCCGAGGGGCTGCTGATGTGGGGCGGAACCGGTTACCTCGCCTCGAGCCAGGGCCACTCCCTGCACGACACCGCCACGGCCGCGGCACGGGCCCAAGCCGCGGACCGGGACGAGACCATCCCGGTGCCCGTGATCGACGAAGTCCGCGAAACCCGGCCGCTGTCCCGGCCGCCCGCCGCGGCACGACCCCGCAGGCACGGGCGCGGCCTGCGCTCGCCCGCAGCCGCCTCCGCCCTCGTGGCGGCCCTGGTGGCTTCCGCCGCCACCGGCTTCCTCGTTCTGGGGCCCTCCGGCGCATCCGATCCGGGCACAGGCGCCGACAAGGCGAAGGCCCCCCGGTCACCGGCTGCCCCTGCACCGACGACGTCCGCAACGCACCCGCCCACCGCCGGGACACCGTTGAAGAAACCGAGCGACACATCCCGCCCCGAGGATCCGGCCCGCCGCTCCGCCCCGAGCCCGTCGCCCAGCGACCCGACGCCGAGCGCGGACAACATCCCGAGCGATCAGTCGCCCTCTCCCACCGACGCGTCCGGCGCGTCCAGCGGCAGCGGGAACGGCAACGGAAACGGGAACGGGAACTTCGGCTCCAGCAACGGCCAGAGCAACGGCCAGGGTTTCGGCTTCTAGAGCGCGAGGGCACACGAGAGCAGGAGCCCCGCCGGTGGCGGGGCTCCTGCCAGTGCGTCAGGCCTGGGGCCGGTGCGTCAGTCCTGGCCGCGTGCCTTCCGGCGGCGCATGACGAGCACGCCACCGGCGCCGAGCAGCAGCGCGGCCGCGACCGAGGTGCCGACGACCGAAGCGCCGGTCTCGGCGAGGTCTTCCCCGCCGCCGTTCTGCGACGGCGCCGGGGCCGGGGACGCCGAAGCGTCCGAGGCCGAGGGCTCGGCGGTGGGCTCCTGCGACGACTCGCCGCCCGGCTTCTCGGACGGCTTGCCGCCCGTGTCACCACCGGTCTGCTCGTCATCGTCCTCGCACGCGGTCCAGAAGACCTTGTGCTTCGCCTCGCCGTGCTCGCCGTCGAAGTTCCAGATCAGCTTGTAGTGGCCGTCCGCCAGCGTCATGTCCTCGCTGCGGCCGTGCCCCTCGGCGTCGAGGGTCAGCTCACCGCTGCTCGCCTCGTCGCCCTTGATGCCGGTCGGCGGCATCTCGACGATCTTCCACGTGACCTGCTGCTCGCCGTCGAAGCCGAACGCGTCGAGGTAGAAGGAACAGACGTGGGGCTCGTTCCTGCGGAGTTCCTCGCCGGTCTCGGCGTCGTGAATCTTCACCGTCCCGTTGTCACCGGGAGGGGTCGCGTACGCGGCCGGGCCGAGCAGCAGCGAAGCCGCTGCGGCCGCCGTCACCGCACATGCCGAAGAGAGGGTGCGCATGGGCATACCAACTTCTTGATGGCAGAAGGGAGGTGGGGAGGCGGCGGCTCAGCTTCCAGCGAGCCTGCACTGCAGGTCAAGCCACCTGCAGCCCCATCAGTCCCTTTATGGCGCACTTGCACCATTGGTCATGCATAACGATCCGGCCAACGGCGTCCTGCTTGCGCGGCGGATCGTCCTGCGGCACGGAAGTCAATCGGTCCTTTCCTTGACGGACTCCTGGTCTCGCTGAGCGTCCAGGAGCGGCAGTGAGGTCTCCGTCCCGGGTGACTCGGGCGGCTCGGATGTCTCGGTCGCCTCGACCTCGTCCTCCTTCGGCTGCTTCCCAGCCGATTCGGAGTTCTCGGGCTTCGCCCGCTCTTCCGGCTTCCCTCGCCGCTCCCGGTCCTCCCGCAGCAGCTTGGCGCAGTAGCCGTCGACCGCGCGCTCGCCGCCGGCCGCGTCCGCCAGCCGCCCGAAGGCCTCGGAGTTCAGGGCGTCGCCGCTCTCGGCCGCGGCCCGGTAGGCGCGGCACATGCCCACCGCCGCCTGCTTCTTCGATGTTCCCGGGGCCGGATCGCCCGCTGTCGGCCCATCGACGCCGTTGCCGCCCGGGGTGGGCGCTTGAGCGGTCCCTCCCGGTCCCGTTTCACCGGACGGGTCCGCGGGCGCGCTGCGGGCCGGTGTCGGCCGCGAACCGCTGTCCGCTGTCCCGAAGGGGTCGGGGATCGCCCCGGTCCCGGCGGCCACCGCCACGCCGCCGAGCGCCACAGCGGCGACGAGCGCTCCGGTCAGAGCCTTCGCGGAACGTGATACGCGGGCGGTGCGGGCTCCGGGCACGGCGACGCCGCCGCGGCGGGACCGCCGCCAGTCGTCCTGGGGCCGGGGCACCGCACCAGCATCTGTCCGCTGGGCGGCCCGGAACGCCGCCAGAGCGGCTTCCTGCCGGACCCGAGCGGCCTCGGGGTCGGCTGCCGGCGGCTCGGCGGCTGCCGCGAGCAACCGGTCGAGCGCAGCGATGGGCGACGTCCCTGCGTCGTCCGGGAAGTCGCCGGACGACGCCCTCGGCGTCCGTTGGCGGCGCAGCAGCCGCTCGGCCGTCCGCCGGTCCAGCTCGCGCCTGTCACGGTCTCGGTTCTTGCTCATCCCACATCCTGAAGCGTTCCCGGCGCAGAAGACGTCACAGAGGCCGTCGACGGTGGTACCGCCGTCGACGGCGGTGCTCCGGGCTGCGGTTCGTGGCCGCCCAGCAGCCGGGCCAGCCGCTTCAGCCCGCGGTACGAGGCGGTACGGACCGCTCCGGGGCGTTTGCCCAGCACACGCGCCGTCGTCGGACCGTCAAGGCCCACCACCACCCGCAGCAGCACCGCCTCCGCCTGATCCCGCGGCAGCCCGGCCACGAGAGCGAGTGCGCGCTCGGTCGACAGCGACTCGAGGGCATCGCGCTCGGTGTCCTGACCACCCGGCAGTTCGAGCACGTCCTGCTCGAGCACCGTGGCGCGCGGGCGGCTGCGCCGGCGGCGCAGGTGGTCCAGGGCGCGGTGCCGGGCGATGGTGGCGGTCCAGCCGCGGAACCCGTCGCCGTCGCCGCGGAATCTGCGCAGATCGCGGGCGATCTCCAGCCACGCCTCCGCGGCCACGTCCTCCGCGTCCTCGCCGACCAGCCCGCGAACGTAGCCGAGCAGCCTCGGGTGGAGCTGCCGGTAGAGGGCCGCGAACGCCTGCTCGTCCCCCGCCTGAGCGCGCTCTACGGCTGCGCCGAGCTCACCGTCATCACGCTGGTGCACCCCTCGGCGTTGTCCCCCACCCGTGACCACACTGTCCTCTTCACACCGACTCGGCACCGTTCATCGTGCCCATGCCCCCTGGAGCCGTCTCCCCCGTAGGGAAACGGCTCCACTTCACACAGCGTGAACGCCCACGTAAATGTCACAGCAGTTCGAATATTTTGCCTCTTCAGTCCCACCAGAACGACCAGAAGCGCCCACTCGCGGGTGTGCACGGCATACCGCCGCATCACCCCGCCGCCGGGACCAGCCGTCCGGCAGCCCCAGGGCGGAACCGTCCGCCGTCACGAGCCGCACCTCGCTTCCCGGGCATCGGTGTCCTGAGAGCGACCGTGCAGGAGGAAGGAGAACTTCTGCAGCGACTCCTCGGGCCCGAGGACGAACCGGTTGACCACCCTGCCGAGCGGGTTCCACACGCGGCCGTCGGGCATCCTGACGCCCACTGACTGGGCGAAGAGGGCGCGCTGGTGCTCATCGAAGTCCACCCACACGGCGCCGGCTCTTCGTACCAGCACCTCGCCGACGTACGCGCCGAGGCCGTGCAGGGTCACACCGATCTCCTCGCGCGAGCGCCCCCCGCGCCGCAGCCCGTCGATGATGAAGTCAACGATGCGCAGGCTTGCGATCGAGTAGTCCAGTGGCAGGCGGCTGCGCGCGGTGAGTGCGCGCACCACTCCCGTCGTGTAGCCGCGCATCTGCCCCGCGCCAGGCGTCCGTCCCTGCTGCTGCTCACCCATGGCTCGCCCCTTCAGTCCACTGACGACCGGTCGGCGCGCCCACGCCTCCCGTGGGACAGCGGCTTGCGCTCCCCATCGGACAGAGCGCGTGATGACGGCCAACCATCACATCTGCGGGGCCGGTTGGGGACTTCGGCCCGACGCACCCGCCGGCCAACCGCGCAGCAGGTGTGATGTTTCGCGCGGCCTATGCGCTGGGTACGGCAGGCCGCCCCCGAGCGGGTGGGCCTCAAGTTGACTCATTTGAGGGGTGGGGCATTGAGCCCGCGTACAAGACATGCGTACAAGCCGCTGGGCCTGAAGCGGCGGACGTGGCTGACGATCGGGGCCGTGGTGCTCGGGGGCGCGGGGGCGGTCACGGTCGCCATCGCCGATCCTGCGGACGACCCGGCCGCCGACCGCAGGGCCCGGCCGGCCGAGGTGCACAGCGCCGCGCTCAAGGGCGCGGACGCCGGGAAGCAGACTCTGCCCCGGACCGACACCGAGCCGTTCTCGTTGCTCGGCATCTCCTGGCCGAGCGCCAGGGCGAAGATCGACGGCACCGCGCAGGTACGCACCCGCAGCAGCGAGACGGGTGAGTGGACGGACTGGCGGAACCTGGAGTTCGACGCGCACGCGCCGGAGAGCGCGGAGGGGAAGAAGTCCCGGGTGCGCGGCGCTTCGGAGCCCATGTGGGTCGGGGCTTCCGACGCCGTCGAGGCGCGGGTCGTCGCCGACGGCGACGCGACCCCGGAGCTCCCGAAGGACCTGCGGCTGGACATGGTGGACCCGGGCGATCCGGGGAAGGGGCCCGCGGGGAAGGGCTCACTCGCCGCCGCGCCCGTGGCCCTCACCGAGGACACCCCGACCGCCTCGCCTGCGGACTCGGCGCCGGTCAGCGAGCCGCCGGTCAGCGAGCCGCCGACGGCCGAGCCCAGCGGGGCCCCCACGCCCACGGACCCGGTGCCGCCCACGGCGTCCGGCTCCCCTTCGGAGTCCGCCCCGGGCTCCCCGGGCGAGTCGGCCTCGCCGACGGATTCGGCCTCGCCGAGCACGAGCGCGAGCACGAGCCCGTCGCCGACCGCGACCGTGCCCACGGCTCCGCCGTCCACGGTCACCCGCCCGCCGATCGTCGGCCGCGCCCAGTGGGGCGCGGACGAGTCACTGGTCGAGGACCCGAACACGTACATCGAGAAGGTGCAGGCGGTCTTCGTCCACCACACCGTGGACGCGAACAACTACAGCTGCGCCGACTCGCCCGCTCTCGTCCGCGCCATCCTCACGTACCACGTGAAGTCCAACGGCTGGAACGACCTGGGCTACAACTTCCTCGTCGACAAGTGCGGCACGGTCTTCGAGGGTCGCTCCGGCGGCGTCGACCTGCCGGTCATGGGCGCGCACACCTACGGCTTCAACAGCTACTCCACCGGCATCGCCGTCCTCGGCGACTACCAGTCGACCGCCGGAAAGCCGTCCAAGGCCGCCCTCGAAAGCGTGGCCCGCGTCGCCGCATGGAAGCTCGGGCAGTACGGCGGCGACCCGCTCGGCAAGGTCACGCTTACCGCGGCCGGTGACACCGGCGTCTGGAAGAAGGGCGACCAGGCGACGCTGTACCAGATCTCGGGCCACCGCGACGGATACGCCACCGAGTGCCCGGGCGCCAACCTCTACGCGAAGCTCCCGGCCATCCGTACGTACGCGGCGAGCAAGGCGGTGAACGCGGCCCCGGCCACCGCAGACCTCCACCAGGACGGTGTCGCCGACCTGGTCGCCGGCACCCCGCAGACCTCCGGAGGCGTGGGCTCGCTCACGGTCGTGCCGGGTGGTGTGGACGGCCCGGTCGCCTCCGCCAGGAAGACGTACACCCAGTCCAGCGCCGGCGTCCCCGGCACGTCCGAGGCCGGTGACAACTTCGGCGCGGACAACGCCTTCGGCGATGTGAACGGCGACGGCTACGCCGACCTCGCCGTCGGCGCCCCGGGCGAGGACGACACCACGGGGCACACCGACTCCGGCTCGGTGACCGTCCTCTACGGTCCTGCGCTGGCCAACGGCGCGACGTACACGACCGCGACCGCGACCCGCGCGAGCGGCGAGAAGCTCGGCGCGGCCGTCACCGTCGCCGACTTCAACAGCGACGGCAAGGCGGACGTCCTGTCCGTCGCCCCGGGTGCGCCCGGCCGCTGGTGGTCGTACGACGGCAAGAGCGGCGCGGCCAAGTCCGGCCTGCTGAACAGCACCGCGTACACCGCCGCCGTAAGCCATGTGGACGTGGCGAGCGGCGACTTCAACCGGGACGGCTACGCCGACGCCGCGGTCAACTTCCGCGACCCGGGCAAGGCCGCCCGCGTCCTGGTCCTCAAGGGCTCGGCGAGCGGGCTGCAGCGCGTCGGCATCCTCGGCGCCAAGGGCGGCCGGTCCGTGGCGGCCGGTGACGTCAACGGCGACGGCTACGCGGACGCGGTCGTCGGCCAGCCGTACGCCACGGAGTCCGCCGCCTACAAGGGTGGCCAGGTCACCGCGTACTACGGCTCGGCGAGCGGTCTGACCACCACCGGCCGCACCACGGTCCACCAGGACACCAGCGGCGTCCCCGGCGCGGCCGAGACCGGTGACGACCTGGGCTACTCCGTCTCCGTCGGCGACATGAACGCGGACGGCCACGCGGACGTCCTCGCGGGCGCGCCCGGCGAGGACCTGACCCTCGACGGCACGGCCCGTACCAACGCGGGCCAGGTCCTGCTGCTGAAGGGCTCCTCCACCGGTCTGACCGGCACCGGCGCTCTCGCCTACTCGCAGGACACCTCGGGCATCACCGGCTCCAGCGAGTCCGGCGACCGCCTCGGCTCCGCCGTGGTCCTGCACGATCTGTCCGGCTGGGGCCGCGCGGACCTGGCGATCGGCGTGGACGGCGAGGACGCAGGCGACGGCGTGATCCTGCAGCTGGACAGCGGCAGTTCTGGCGTCTCGACGACCAACGGCGTCTACTACACCCGTACGAGCCTGGGCACCCCGGCGGGTGCCCACCTCGGCCAGGCTCTGACCCCCTGATCCACCCGCCGACACGGGCCGGGGGCTCCCACGGGGTGGGAGGCCCCGGCCCGCCCGAACTGCGCGAACTGGGCGCCTTCGACGTCATCATGGACACGGTCGGCACTCTCGCGTTCCGGCTGCTGCCGGCGATGTGCGACCCCTAGTCGGCGATCTTGAGCACCAGCTTGCCCGTGTTCTCGCCGCGGAACAGCCGCAGCAGAGTGTCGTGGAAGGCGTCGACGCCGCCATCGACGACGTCCTCCACCGACCGGATCCGGCCCTCCGCCAGCCACTCGGCCAGGCGGGCGATGCCCTCCCCGAAACGGTCGGCGTAGTCGAAGACCACCATCCCGGTCATCGAGGCCCGATTGACCAGCAGCGACATGTAGTTGGCCGGGCCCTTGACCGACTCGACGTTGTTGTACTGGGAGATCGCGCCGCAGATGACGATGCGCGCGCCGCGCGCCAGCCGGGTCAGCACCGCGTCGAGGATGTCGCCGCCGACGTTGTCGAAGTAGACGTCCACGCCGTCCGGCGCGGCCTCACGCAGAGCCTTCCGGACGTCCTGGGTCTTGTAGTCGATCGCCGCGTCGAAGCCCAGCTCGTCCTCGAGCATCCGGCACTTGGCCTCGCCACCGGCGATCCCGACGACGCGGCAGCCCAGGATCTTGGCTACCTGTCCCACGACACTGCCGACCGCGCCGGCCGCGCCGGACACCACGACGGTCTGGCCGGGCTGCGGGCGGCCGACGTCGGTCAGTCCGAAGTACGCCGTCATGCCGGTCCCGCCGAGGGTTCCGAGATACATGGGGAGCGGCGCGAGAGCGGGATCGACCTTCGTGACGCCACGCCCGTCGGACAGGGCGTACTCCTGCACGCCGAACATGCCCGTCACGTGGTCACCGACGGCGAAGCCCTCGTGGCGGGAGGCGATGACCCGCCCGACCGCGACCGCTCGCATCACCGCCCCGATCTTCACCGGCGCGATGTAGGACTTGGCGTCGTTCATCCAGCCGCGCATCGCCGGGTCGAGCGACAGGTAGAGGTTCTGCACCAGCAGCTCGCCGTCGCCCGGCTCGCCGACCGGCTCCTCGACCCGGTCCCAGTCGCTCGGCCTGGGAAGCCCCACCGGACGTGCTGCCAGGCGGAACTGGTGGTTGATGCGGCTCATACGAGCGGCTCCTCAGCTGTCGTGGGCGGGCGGACGGACCCGGGGTCGGGCCCGGTGCGGGCCCGGGTGCGGGTGCCGGTGCGGGGCACACCGACTGGTCGGTATGGATCGGGCCGAAGCTACTCTCTCGACCCGATCCAGGCAAGGGCCCCGGGCCGGCCCCTGAGCCGACCCCTCGCCCGGTCCCTCGCCCGACCCCTCGCCCGGGCCCGCCCGCGCCCCCTCAGCTCCGCTTCAGCTCGTACGCGCCGATGTCACACGCGGGTCCCTGCGGCCTGGCGATCCCGCGCTGGTCCGCGGCGGGGCAGTCGGCGGCGGCGTCGAGGGCAGGACTGTCCGGCCGGAGCGCCACCGTGTCCGTAGGACCGCCGTGGTCGGCGAGCGGCCCGAGGCCCGGATCGCGGCGAGGAAGGTCCCCCGAGGCGGTGAGCCCGCAGCTGTTGTCGCTGTCGAGGTTGTGGCCGCGCGACTCGATCTTCGCGAACGCCTTCGTGCACTCACCGGCCGCCCGCCCACGTCCGCTCCCGTCCGTGACGTTCCCGGCGACGATGGTGTTCTTCAACGTCACATGCCCCAGCGGCAGGTTGATGATGTCGGTGACGGGCGACGGCAGGCTGTCGAGATAAGCGGGGGCGATATTGATCCCGCCGCCGCCGTCGGTCGCACTGTTGCCGGTGACGGTGGAGTTGACGATCTGTACGCGCCCGAGGCCGCGGATGTCGATACCGCCGCCGTAACCGCCCAGGCTGCCGGGGCGGTCGCCCGGGTCGGTGACCTGATTGCCGGCGATCGTCGAGTTGGTCACCGTGCCGCTGTCGTCGAACCTGATGCCTCCGGCCTCGCCCGCGGTGTTGCCGGTGACGGCGCTGTCGATCAGATTCAGGTGGGAGTTGGGGACGTTGAAGATGCCGCCGCCGTAGCCGGCGGAGTTGCCGGTCACCGCGACCCGTACGAGCGTCATGCTCTTGGCGTTCGCGATGCCGCCGCCACCGGTGTCGGTGATGGGCACCTCGCGCTGCTTGGCGACTCCGCCCGTGATGGTGAGATCGGACAGGGTGGTGTCGGCTCGCATACGGAAGGCCCGGTCGGTGCCGTCGGCGTCGATGACCGTGGCGCGCGCTCCGGCGCCCCGGATCGTGGTCGGCGCGTTGACGTTCAGGTCGCCGGTGGTGGGATCGGGGTGCGAGCCGATGATGAGCAGCGGGTTGGGCGGAATGGTCAGCCGGTACCGGCCCGCGGGCAGCACGATCGTGCTGCCGGGCCGGGAGTTGGCCGCCATCACCGCGGCGCGGAGGGTGCAGGTTCCGGCGGCGGTGCGGCACACACCGTCGGACGGATCGGCGTCCACCGCGTCCGCCGTGGCATTGACGGTGATGTCCGTGGGTGTGGTCGCCGCCTGAGCCGCCCGGGCGTCGGCGGCGGCGTTCACGCTCGCCCCCGAGGCCAGCGTCAGGGCGGCGGCTGCGAGTAATGCGGTCCGTTTCCTCATACGGTGAGCTCCTGCTCGGTCGCGGGATGTCGCGGGAATGCAGCGGAGATGTTGCGGGATGACGGCCAGCCAGAAACGCGCGCGTTCATCACATGTACCAGACTCGTCTCACCATGGAAGAGCCCATCCGGTCACTCCTGCAGCCGAGCCTGACCGACCTTCCGCGCGGACCGCACGGCCTCGCGCCGGAGCTCGTCGCGGGTTCACAGCGCCAGCGTCTGATCTACGCGATCACGGCCGTGGTGTCCGAAAAGGGTTACGCCGCAACGACCGTGACCGATGTCACGTCACGGGCAGGCGTGTCCCGCAAGACCTTCTACGAGCACTTCGCCGACAAGGAGGAGTGCTTCGCGGCCGCTTCGGACACCGGTCGGGACCTGATGATCAAGCGACTTGAGGCTTCGTTCGCCCGGTCCGCCGCGCAGTCCCTCGACCCCATCGCGACACTGCGCGCCTCGATCCGGGCCTTTCTCGGACTGATCGCCGAAGAGCCCGAATTCGCCAGGGCCTTCTTCCTGGAAACCGTCACCGCCGGCGGGCGCGCCCTGGAGCACCAGGCCTCCTGCCGCCTCTGGTTCGCCGAGACCACGCGCGCGTGGCACGCCAAGTTCCCGCACCGCCGGCCCGTCCCCGAAGCCGCCTATCTGGCCGCGGCGGACGCCGCACACGAAGCCGTCGGCCGGTGTCTGCGGGACGGGCGAGCCGCCGAAGTCCCCGCCCTGGAGGGCACGGTGCTCTACATCTACCTCGCTCTGCTCGGCGTGCCGGACGCCGCGGCCCACGCGTCCGGCGCGTGAATCCGCGCGGCCGCCGCACGGCCTCCGCCGTACGGCCCCGCCGCACGGCCCCCGGCGGACGCCCCGGTTCAGGCCGTCACGCCGCGGGCTTCGAGTGCGCAGCGCAGCGCCCGCATGGCGTAGTACGTACGGGACTTGACCGTCCCCGGCGGGATGTTCAGCTCCTTCGCAGTTCTGGCGGTGCTGCGGCCCAGGTAGTGAACGTGCACCAGCACCTCGCGGTGGTGCTGGGCGAGGTCCGCCATGGCCTCCGCCACGATCTGCGCGGTGAGCGCCCGCTCGCACTCGTCCGGGACCGCGTGCTCCAGCAGCATGGACACGGGGAACTCCGCCGGCCGGATCTCCCGCGCCCGGTACCCGTCGATCACCAGGTTCCGGACCACCGTGAACAGCCACGGCCGCACCGTCTCGACCGTCGGATCCAGCGCCCCCGAGTGCCGCCAGGCCCTCAGCAGCGTCTCCTGCACGACGTCCTCGGCCCGGTGCGTGTCACCGCCGAGCAGCCGCGACGCGAAACGGAGCAGGACGTCACCGTGTGTCTCGTACAGCGCGCGGATGAAGACCTCGTCCCGAGGCCGATGCCCCTGTGCGGACCGCACCCGTCCGGGTATCCCTTGCTCGAATCCGGCCCTCCCGGATACGCGGGATACGCGCGTAGATACGCAGGGTGAGGGGGCGGCGGGAGCCAACGCACGCTCCTCACCCGTCTCAACCGGCTCTTCCAGCGCTGGAGTGCAGCTCATGGGGTTGTGGTCCTCGTTCATCGATGGTTTTGTGCCATGTGGCTGCGCCAGGCATCTGGGTCGCAGCGCCTCTCGACGGTCGGTGACCGTTCCTGCGGAGGGCTTGCGGTCTGGTTGCGCCCGTGGCAAGTCGCGGGTCACTGCCGCGACGGCGTGTTCCCCGTGCTCTTGACAGCCCACCCGTGCTTAGTTGTCAGTCGCCGAATTCACGGGAGAGGCAAAGTTCCATGGGCACAGACGGCCCGCGAATACAGTTCAACGTGCTGGGCCCGCTGGAGATCCTGCAGGCCGGGTCGGCGCTCGACGTCGGGCCACCGAAACGGCGCGCGCTGCTGATCAGGCTGCTGCTGGAGCACGACCGGCCGGTGCACGTGGACCGCCTGTGCGAGGACATATGGGAAGGAAACGACTCGTCGTCCGGCGCGCTCTCCACCGTCCAGGCGCACGTCAGCAGGCTGCGCGCCGTCCTTGAACCGGAGCGGGACCGCCGCGCCCCGGCCACCGTCCTGGTCCGCGAACCACCCGGCTACGCGCTGCGCGTACCCGCAGAGGCGCGCGACACCGTGCGCTTCGAGCAGCACGTGGAAACCGCCCGCCGCCTGCTCTCCCTCGGCCACCCGGACCAGTCGCTGCCGGAACTGAAAAAGGCCTTCGCCCTGTGGCGCGGCCCGGCCCTGGCCGATGTGGCGGATCTCTCCTTCGCCGCACCGGAGATCGCCCGGCTCGGAGAAGCCCTGCTCGCCGCCCGGGAACTGCGCCTGGCCGCACTGATGGCGATGGGCCGGCACGACCAGGCCGCCGCCGAGGCCGAGGAACTCATCGAGAGCAACCCGCTGCGCGAGGCGGCATGGCTGGCGCTGATACGGGCGCTGTACCTGGCCGGCCGACCCGCCGAAGCGCTCACCCGGTACGAGAAGATCCGCGCGCTCCTCGCCGACGACCTCGGGCTCGAGCCCGGCCCCGCGCTGCGCGACCTGCAGGTGGCGATCCTGCGGCACGACACCGCCACGCTGGGTCCGGGGGGTCCGGGCCTTGTTTCCTCCGGCCATGACGCCGCAGAACAGCAGGGCGTACGGGACGATGCCGAACGGGCAGTGGAGCAGGACGTACGGGACGTACCGCAGGACGCACCAGGCGTGCGGGGCCTGGAGCTCTGCGCGCTGCCCCCGGCGGTCGACGACCTGACCGGCCGAGAATCCGAGATCGCCGAGCTGGAGCGCGTCCCGGATGCGGCGGCCGGGGACCCGCAGCGGGGAACGCGGACCGTGATCATCTCCGGCCTCGGGGGCATCGGCAAGACCAGCTTCACGGTCGCCGCGGCCCATCGGCTGCGGGATCGCTTCCCCGACGGCCACTGCTTCATCGACCTGCGTGGGATGGACGAACGGCCGCTGGACCCGGCCGAAGCCCTGGACCGCATGCTGCGCGCCCTGGGCATCGGCCACCGCGACATCCCCGGTCCGCTGGAGGAGCGCGCCAGCCTCTACCGGTCGTTGCTGGAGGACCGCCGCGTCCTGGTCGTGCTGGACAACGCCGCGAACGAGGCCCAGGTCCGCCCCCTGCTCCCCGGCGGGGACGGAAGCCTGGTGCTCGTCACCAGCCGCCAACTGCTCACCGGCCTCGACGCCGCCCACCGCAAATCGCTGGAAGTCCTCAGCCGGCCCGACGGCATCGCGCTTCTGGCCCGGATCGTGGGTCAGGAGCGCGTGGCAGCCGAGCCCGAAGCCACCGCCGAAGTCGCCGAACTGTGCGGACAACTGCCCCTGGCCCTGCGCATCGTCGGCAACCGCCTGGCCTCCCGTCCCGCCTGGACCGTACGACACCTCGCCCGCCAACTACGCAGTGAGCAGCGACGGATGGCCGCACTGACCGCCGGCGACATCCAGGTCCGCGCCGCCTTCACCCTCTCCCACCGCCAACTCGACACCACCGGCAAGCGCCTCTTCCGCCGCGCCTCCCTCGTACCAGGACCCGACTGGTCACCATCGCTTGCCGCCGCGGCCGCCGGAACCGACCCGCTCACCGCCGAGGAAGTCATCGACAAACTCGTCGAAGCCAACCTCATCCAGCAGGCACCGCGCGAAGGCCGCTACCGCTTCCACGACCTCATGCGGCTCTTCGCCCGCGAACGCCTCACCGAAGAGGAAACCGAAGCCGAACGCGACGCCGCCGCCCAGGAGATGATCACCTGGCTCCTGCGCACAGCGACCACCGCAGGCCGGTTCTTCGACCCAGAAGCCCCTGCGCAGACGGACCCGGCCGGGCCCCTGCCCGAAGAATCCCCGGGGGCCGGCCACCGGGAGGCCGAGGAGTGGCTGGACGACGAGATCACCAACGTCCTCCTCGCTGCCCACCAGGCCGCCCGCGCCGGACGCCACCGGGAAGTGATCGCCCTCTCCGACGCACTGACGTGGTACTCCGACGTCCGGCTGCAGGCCCAGCCGTGGCACGAGCTGTACGGCATGGCCGCCGAGGCCGCCCGCGCTGTCGGGAGTCGCGAGGACGAGGCCGTACAGCTCAACTACCTCGGCTGGTCACTCTTCTTCTGCCAGGGACGTCTCCACGAAGGGCTCGATGCGCACACCCGGGCGCTGGCCCTCGCCCGCGAGATCGGTGACCGCGGCCAGGAGGCGTGGGCTCTCGGCTACATCGCCGCGGTCCTGCGCCGCATGGGGCGGCCCCAGGAAGGGCTCGAACACTCCCGTCAGGCCATCGCGCTCTTCCAGGAAGTCGAGGGCGACGGCTATCACGTGGGGAAGCGGTACGCGCAGGGCCAGCTCGCCCGGGCGCTGGCCGCCCTGGAGCGTTTCGACGAGGCCCTTGAGCTTCACCGGGAGTTCCTGGCCTTCTACGAAGACCCGCCTGCCGGACTGCCGACGTCTCACGTGGTGGGGTCACAGGGCCTGGGCCACCAACGCATCGGGGAGAGCCTCGCCGCGCTGTGCCGCTGGCAGGAGGCCGCCGATGCGTACCGCAGGGCCGGCCAGTGCTTTCGCGCCGTCGGTGAGCACTGGCAGGAAGGCAGAGCCGTATTCGCCCAGGCCGTCGCCACGCACCGGCTCGGCGACGCCGCCACGGCGCGGAGCCAACTCCAGGACGCACTCGCCCTGTTCGAGGAGTCCGGGGAGCGGCTGGAGCACGCGCGCGCCCTGCACGCCCTTGCCGCGGTCGACGACGATCTCGGCGAACTGGGCGCCGCGAAGGCTCACCGGCTGGAGTCGCTCCGCCTGTGCGAGGGGCTCGGGGCCGGTGACGAGGCGCGCCGGCTGCGGGACATCCTTCGGGAAGAACTGGGCTGACCCGTCCGCAGCCGGCGCGCGCTGCCCTCCTGACCGCGTGCGCCCTTACCCCCGTGAGCCCTTACCGCGTAAGCCGGGACGCGGCGTCCACGCGGAGGTCGAGGGCCTCGACGTCGAGGATGCCGTTCGGATCGGCCCTCAGGTGCCACCGCGTGCCGGGCACGCTGCCGAGCACCAGGACCGTACAGCCCCGGTCCCGGTCCGCGGCGAGAGCTGCCAGCCGTGCCGCCGCCTCACCCGTCGGGATGTCTGCCAGCACCAGGACGCCGTGGTCCGCCGGCCCTCCGTCCTCGTCGCCGAAGGGAGTCGCGGCGGACATACCGGCGTAGGGGTCCAGCATGGTCAGCGCGTCCTCGAGCGTGTCGGCCGTGGCGACGCGGCCTCCGGACTCGGCAGGCGGGTCCTCGCCGAAGCCGGCCTGGACGACGAGGGCGTTAGCGGCCCACGGGGCGGTGGCGAGTTCGTCGATGAAGGCGCCGGTCAGGGCACGCACCATGGGCTCGTGGCCGTCGAGGCAGACGATGCCGGACGCCCGGCTCAGATCGACCAGTACGCGGCTGCCGTCCTGCTCGCCGAGGGTGACCAGCACCGGCTGCGGGCGCGCCGCGGCTCCGGCAGAACCCGCACCCGCCGCACCCGCACCCGTAGCGCCGAGACCGGCAACGGCCGTGCGGGGCGCGCTCCATGAAGCGCCGTCGGCGCGGACCCGCCAGGGCTCGGGGAGCCGCGCGCCCGCGCCGGGCAGGCGCAGCGTCACGCTGTCCGGCGAGACGGTCACGATGTGCGGGAGCGGAAGGGGAGCGCCGTTCGTCCGGGCCGCCGCGGACAGTGAGCGCAGCGCGCGGTCGACCAGACCCGCGACCTGCCGGTCGTCGTCGTCCGGCGCCGCGAGATCCAGAGCCTGCTGTGCCAGGACCTCCGGATGCGGGTCCTCCTGGCCCCGGTCCTCCTGGTCCGGGTCGTCCCGGTCCGGGCCCGCCGTGTCGTCGGAATCCGGCTCGTACGCCGCCCGTTCGGCATCGGGCGACGACGACCCGTACGACCGCGGGTGCCGCGGAGTGGCGCCCCGGCCGGCTGCCGTGCCCGCGTACGCCGGCCGCCGGCGGCGCATCAGCACCGCACCGCCCAGGAGCGCGAAGAGCAGGACGAGCGCGAGCGCCGCGCCGACGGTCGGGGAGATGGCCGACGAGCCGGAAGCGGTGGTCTCGGTGGAGTCGGCGGATGCCGGGGTGGTGGGAGGTGCCGCGGCCACGGGCTTCTCCGTGGCCTTGGCGGGGGTCCGGCTCGGGGTCGGTGTGACGGTCCGTGTTGCGGTTGCCGTGGCCTTCGGAGTCCTGACCGGTTCCGCGGTGGCCTCGCGGGAGGGCTGAGGCCCGGACTTCGACTCGGGGCGGGGCTTGGCGGGCTCGGCCTCTTCCTCGCACTCCGGCCGCTCACTGGTCTGGACGTCGGATCCCTGGGCGTCGTCGGGGAGTTCCAGGACCCAGCCGGGCTCGAGCTCTTCCGGATCCGAGAGGGCGCCGCCGTCCTTCTGCCGCCTCCCCTCGTTCAGGTCGAAGATCTCGGTGTAGCGCTCGCCGTCGCCGAGGGTCTCCTCGGCGATCTCGTACAGGTATTCCTTCTGGCCGTCGTTCTCCTCCTTCGTCTTGACGACGTAGACCTTGATCTCACAGGAGTCGGCGGCGGCCGCGTACGGGGTCACGGCGAGCATCCCCACGGCCAGGGCTATTGCCGGCCCCCAGCGGGCGATACGGGTCGGGGGTGCTGTGTGGTGCATGGGTCCTCATTCATCGTCGGTCCGTGGGTACGGTCGGCCGTGGCGCGGTCGGCCCGTGGGTGCGGTCGGCCCGTGGGTGCGGTCAGCCGTAGGTGCTGGTCATCCCGGCGCCCGCAGGACGGCGAGCGCCCGGTGCGCGGCCATGCCTTCGACGCGGGGCATCCGGTAGCGGCTCGCCCGGATGTGGGCGAGGAGCGCGCTGTCGGGCCCCAACAGGTGCTCGCGCAGCGAACTGCGAGCCGGCGGCTTCGGACGCGGGGCCGTCCACGACGCCCACGACGTCGAGCGGGGACGGGTCGATGCTGCCGGGGCGGGCGTGCGCCGCGAGCAGCCCGGAGAGGCTCTCGACCTCGTTCTCGGCCGGCAGCACCCGGTGGCGCAGCACGCCGAAGAGCAGTGTTCGGGCGACGTCCTGTGTGCGGCCTTCGGCCAGCCAGGAGCGGGCCTGCGCGGTCAGCTCGTCGGGGACGTGACCGGAGAGCCGAAGCAGAAACGCGTGCCAGTCCCCGGTCTGGCCAACCTGGCTGTCCTGTCCGGGCAGGCTGGCCTGGCTGGCCTGACTGGCCTGGCTTACCTGTCCGGTCTGGCCGGTCTGGCCGGTCTGGCCGGTCTGGCCGGCCAGACTGGCCGGGCTGGCCCAACCCGCGCCGGGCGTCTCACCGCTGAGCACTGGGGCCCCCGAGTGCCTTGTACATGTCCATCACTTTCTGGTCGTATTGCTTGCCGTACACCAGCCCGAGGAAGACCTCCGCGACGAATTCCCGGGCATTCCCGGCGGCGTAGCCGCTCACCGACGACGCGAGACTTTGCGCTTTGGCTGGTCCTGACGCGAACTCGGTGTAGCTGAGGTCGTGGTACTTGCCTCGGCTCTGGCAGTAATGGAGGAAGTGACCGAGTTCGTGGACCATGGTGCCGGTCCCGTCGGCATCGAGTTCGGTGGACAGGAACCGGTACTGGTCAGCGATCTTGTCGCCCAGGGGGTTACCGATGCCCTCGGGACTCGTGATGACGGAACCCGGAGCGATGTATTCGGCCCGGGCGATTTTCGGCCCCGGGGCGACCGCCACCCGACCGTCAACGGAGAGTTCAAGGTTCCGGCCGTACTTGGGCAGGTACGCGGTCAGGTCCGGGACGGCATACCCGGCGTCCTGCACCTTCTTGACCGCCTCTTTCAGCTGACCGATTCGCTCTTCGCGAAGGCTGTCGGTGACATCCGAATGCACGGTGATGGCCGTGTCCCCGACCTTCTCCGTCGTCTGCTCCTGGTTCTGATCGAGAACGAGGTCTGCCGATGTGCTCTGGCTGCTCAGAAAGGACGCCAGCTCGGGATACACGGTCTTTCCCGTTACGGGGTTGACGTGCTGCTCCATCATCTGGCGGACGCCGTCGGAGGTGACGCCCTGAGCGGTCTTCACCTTGCCGACGAGCCGACGCTGGTCGTCGAGCCGCCCTCGTGCCAGTTCGTCGAGGATCCGAAGAGACTCCTCCGTCAAGCGTCCGGCCTCGTCGCGGTCGATGGTCATGGCATGGTGGACGGAATTCTCGTCAGGATTGACCTTGTCCGCGCGGACCCTGCTCGCGTACGCCTTCAGCTCCGGGTGCATCTTCTCGAAAGTGCCGCGCAGTTCGTCCTGCCGTTCCCTTTCGCGGCGCTTTTCCTGGAACTCCTCGATGGCTCCTTCGACCTGCTCCTGCAGCTGACCGATGGCGTCCGCGCGACGACTGATCCGCGGCTCCTTGGCTCGGTGCCAGTTCTCGATCGCCTTCTTGACGTCCTGCAACTGCCGCTCGTTCTTGTCCAGGAGGCCGGGGAGCTGAGCCCCGTCCTCGTGCCAGGTCTTCAGCGCCCGGTCAATGGCCTGAAGCTCTGGGGAGCGGCGGAACCCCGGAACCGCCGATTTCGTAGGCCAGTCGGGGATGAGTGTCTTGAGGCCCTGGATGTGTGATGTGCCGAGGGGGCGTGGTGTCTCCGGCGTCCGAGCGGCCGCGGCTTCGGCGGACTGCAGGGCGGACTCCGCCTGCGCGACGTCCTCTTGTGCGGAATTCAGTTTCTCCACCAGCGCGGCGTGGGTGCCCGGGTCGGCCGCCCTGTCACCGGACCGGGCCGACTCCACTTCGGCGCGTACCCGTTCCAGTGCCGCCTTGGCCTCGCCATGTCGCAATCGTGCCTGTTCAACTGCTTCAACGGTTTCAACGGCGCTGGGGGTGGGACCGGGAGTGAGACTGGGGGTGGGGCCGGGAGTCGGGCTGGTGGTGGCCTGCTGCTGGGGCTGCGGGCCTGAGGGCGGCGGCACTCGGCGCGGGGCCTGCGCGGGGTCATGCGGCACAGGCCCGTCATCCGGCGTGAGTCGATTGCCTGCTTCAGCGGTAACCGGGCCCGGGGTCGCGGCCGCACCTTCCGACAGCGGGTGGTCATGGACCACGGGACCGGAGTCCGTGGCCGTCTCGATCTCCGTCAGATACCGCGACGGCATCCGGTTCCCCGGCAGCCGGGACACATCCGCCATCAGACCGGTGCGGTCCGCCTTGCCGGGATTGTTGCGGAACAGCGAATCCGCATCCTGATACCGATCGCTCAATCCCAGGTAGTGCAACAACTCGTGCAGCACTACCGCATCGTCCGACTTCCGCGTCGCCGCATCCGCATCACTGCCATGCAGATCGAAATGCAGCTGATCCGACCGACCCGGATTCGCGGACATACTCAACTCCACCGCCTCCGAATGCCCCGGATCCACGGTGAACTTCACGTCCACATGCAACTGGTCCTTGGACTTGGGCAGTTGGAAGCCCGTGTTGACATGGTCGTCCAGCAGGCCCTGAGCCCGCGCCTCGAAATCCGCCAGATTCGTCGCAGTGAACCCCTCACCGAACCGCACGGGCAGATTCACCGACAGATTCCGCACCCACCGGCCGTCATCCGCCTGAACCCGACTGATCCCCGTACGAATCAGCGTCGCCCAACCATCCAGGAACCCCGGCCTGCGGTCCGCGGACATCGGATCCGTCCGCGGATCGAAGCGTTCCGTCCGCAACGGAGCCACCGGCGCACCCGCGGCCCGATGCGTCCACTGCCCCGGACGCACCGGATCCGCCACCGGCCCCACCAACTCAGGCGTTTTTCCTCCCGACCGCTCACCCGGCGACCGGCCATCATCCGTGCCGGCCGTATCGCTTCCCCCAACGTGGCCGGCGGGCTGCTGTGATGGACTATGCGACGGGCCGTCCCCCTTCCCGTAAGGACCGCCCCATTTCACGTAATCGGCCAGCGCGGCATCCGAAAGCTGCTCGCCGTAGACCAGAGCGGTGAATGCCTCGGCGACGAACTCCAATCCGTTGTTCACGGCATAGTGACTCACATCAGGCGCGGACGCGACACTCGTCCCCGGCGCCGGGGTGCCGGTCTTGCTGTGGTGCTGCATACGCAAGAACTGTTCCGGATTATGGGCCGTGTGCATGGCATGCCCAAGCTCGTGCACGACGGTTGCCTCGGCGACAGCCACGTCATGGGCGCGCGGGGTTTTCGACAGGCTGGACAACCCGGCCCGCCGCAACACGCTGTTGTTCACCCTGCTGTCCGCCACCCGGTTCGCGACGCCTCTGGGACCCATGCGCCCGGTACCGCCCCGCACCTGGCTGTCGGTGCCAGGACTCATATCGTTCCTGGTGAACAGGCGAGGACCCAGGAACATATGCCAATGCCGAGAACCGTCCGGATCTCGCAGATGCGTCACCTGCGTCGCGACACCATTCGCCCCCGGCGGACTGACCGTGATCTCCAACCGGCCGGGCAGCTGGTACCCGGCGGCGGCGACCTTGTTCAATGCACCCTGAATCGCCGCTTCCTTCAGCGCCCAGTCCGGGTCGCTGCCGAAGTGGTGGACGTCGGCAGTGGCCGAGCCGCTGCTGGCGGACATCGTGGTGGTGATGGGCGCAGCGGTACCGGCGGCCCGGACATTGCTCTGCAGCTGATCGGTGACGGACTTCTGGGTGTCGTAGATCTCGGTGATCTGCTCATCGGTGAGCACCGGTCCGGAGGGGGGCGCCGGCGCCCGATCCGCCGGGGCCCCAGGGTCTCCCCACGCGTGCATCGGCGCAGCCTGGTCTTCCTGCCGGCTCGGGAAGCGGGTATCCAGCACTTCCTGCATCTCGTCCCGGAAGTCGGTCACGAATCCGAGAGAGGTCTCGTCCCGAGCCGGGACGAAGGTCGCCTTGGGGAATATGTCCTTGGCGTGAAAGGCAACCTCAGGAGCCAGTTTGATACCGCTGGAGGATATCTTCTGAATCTTGTCGGCATCCGGTCCCAGGGTCGCGTGGAATGTGTCGAGCCCGGCACTCCAGGCCGCCGGACGATCACTCACCGGCAGTTTCTTGATGACCTGATCTGCCGCCGGCAAGTAGGCGACCCCTGGTCGATTGGCAAGCTCGCGATGCAAGTTCACCACGGCAGCCTTGGTGGTGTTCACCACTGTCTCGGCGTCCACAGGCGCCACTGTGGTCGGCTCCCCGCCACTGCGCGCGGCTTCGCCGGTCCGCTCCGACTCGTCCAGCCAGCTCTGTGCCGACTTGACGATCATGACGTCGGAATCCAGCTTCGGCAGATTGCCCCGGTGGGTCCTGTCGTACGAACTCTCAGGAATGTTGAGCTTCTTGGCCAGCTCCTCGAACGTGCCGCCGTAAGGACCCGTACGGCGGATCGTCTCCTGTTTGGTGTTGCTGTACCCAGCGACGAGGTTCTCGAGCGGCTTCCCCTCGGCGCCGGGGGCAAGGAGGTTGCCGAGGTCCTTCGCATAGTTGGCCTCCAGAATGTCCCGGTACTCCTGGGTGACCGGACGCCCGGCAGCGGAAACCATTGCGGCGTTCGACAGCTTCTTCAACTCGGGGTCGACAGACAAGGAAAAGCCCAGCTTGTCGTTGGCTACCTTGCCGACGTAATCGGCCAGTGCGCCCGTTGTGACATCCTCACCGTTCTTCTCGATGACGAGGTGATTGTCGCCATCTGTGTAGATGCCGCCGAAGCGATGCAGAATCTCCACCCGCACCATGTCACTGGCAACGGCATACCCGGTTCCGGTCCCCCGCCCTCGCTCCGTACGCACCGGTGCATCCAGCTGCATCGGCGTCTGCCGCGAGAACACCTCATCGAGGTTTACCAGGCGGATATCCTTCGCCTTGGCCCAATCCAGCATCTCCGCGATCTTCTTGTCGCGGCCCTCGAGCCGACCCCGCGGAACGTCCTTCACACGGGCAAAGTCCGCACGGGAGACATCCGTCCACACCACAAAGTCGAACGAACCCTTGAACTTCGGGTGTGACGCCGCCTTCCCGATGTTGTCCATGAAATCCTGGCGTGCACCGCTACCGTCCGGACCACCGTCGCTGTACAACGGGCCGCCCATCCAAATGCTGTGCACCACATGCGGGATCTTCTGCTGCTTCGAACCCCATCCTGCGCTCGCCGGCACATTCGTGCCCGTGCTCAACTTCTCCGGGGAGCAGGACGCCAGGTGATCGGGCCGCAGCTCCGCGGCGGTAGGCATAGAGCGCGTCAGGTCGAGCTTCTCGAACAACGCAGCCCGCTTGTCCGCGTGTACACCACCGAAGTCGTACGCCTTACCGTCCGGCTTCAGAAAGTCCGGAGCGTCCGGGGCTGTGCGCACACCGAACGGATCCCGGCCCAAATGTGCTGCGAACTGGTCCTGGGAATCCGCAACCTGCGTCTGTTCATTGAGACGCTCCTTGATCCCCTGGGAATCCAGCACCGGAGCCGAGAGGGCAGCATCATCTGCAGCCGCCGAGCTGTCGGGGTCGCCCCACGCGTGCATGGCCGGCCCGGAGCTCGTGGATGACTGCGACGGACCACCCCATGCCTCGTAATCAGCCAGCGCGGCCTCAGAAAGCTGTTCCCCGTAGACCAGCGCCGTGAATACCTCCGCGACAAACTCCAGCCCATTGTTTGCAGCGTAGTGACTCACATCAAGCGAAGATTCGACACTCGTTCCCTCCGCCTCCGTGCCCGACTTTTTTGCATGCTGCATACGCAAAAACTGAGTCGCATCGTGAGCCGTATGCATGGCATGGCCGTACTCATGCACAACGGTCGCCTCGGCGAGAGTCACGTCATGGGCACGCGGGGTCTTCGACAGACCACCCAACCCCACATTCCGCAAAAAGCTGTTGCTCTCCCTGCGGTCCGCGACCCGGTTCGCGACACCCCTGGGCCCCTTGGGACCCATACCGCCCCGTACCGCCTTGTCCGAGTCCGCCCTCATATCGTTCCTGCTGAACAGGCGAGGCCCCAGGAACATATGCCAATGCGGGGATCCATCCGGATCCCGCAAATGCGTCACCTGGGTCGCAACACCCGCCCCCGGCGGAGCAACCGTAATCTCCAATTGACCGGGCAACCGGTACCCAGCGGCTGCCACCTTGTCCAGCGCGCCACGAATCGCCGTTTCCTTCAGCGACCAGTCCGGGTCATTGTCGAAGTGATGCACGTCCGCCCGGGTAGAGCCATCTCCCGAGGACATCGTGTCCGTGACAGGATCAGTGCCGGCAGCCCTGACCTGGCTCTGCAGCTGATCGGTGACGGACATCTGGGTGTCGTAAATCGCGGTGATCTGCTCGTCGGTGAGCACCGGTCCAGACGGAGGCGCCTGCTGAATACCAGGCGCGTGAGAATCACCGACGTCAGCAGAATGGTCTCCGCGTCCCTCGGTAATCCCGGCAGCGTGATGCGCGGGTCCCGTACCTGAGGGCGATGCCGCGCCAGGCGCATCCGGAGACGTGTGTCCCGGGCCAGCCCCAGCCGGATGTTCGGAGGTGAGTTGGTCGCTCGTCCCGCCCCAGGGGAGCCACAAAGAGCGGCCCTTCTTTTTGCTGCCGCCCGCTGGGGGCGCCGCAGCCGGGGCCGAATTGGTTGGCGCCTTGGGGACTGTGACAGCGCCGTTGGAGCGCCAGCCTGCGGTCTCCGCCACCATGTCAGCCAGGCTCCGGTAGAACTCTGATGACCGATCGGCCCCGCCCCTGTCGGCCCAGGTCAGCAAATGGGAGAGCACAGCGTCGTACTCATGGTAGGGACGCTGAGCCGTGTGGTTGACCAGCTTCGTCCGGATCGCCTCCTGCCGCTCCGCGGAGAGGCCCGATTTCGGCAGATGAGACACGAGGCTGACGACGTTCTTCACGACCAAATCGATGAAGTCATTGCGCTGCCCCCGGTCGACCTTGTCGAGCCGGGCGTTCTGGATGTCTTCCTCACGGCCCGGCGTCTCCTCCAGCACGGTCTTCCGCTCGGCATCGGTGAGCGCCGGGACTGGATAGTTGAGCATGTCGGAGCCATACGCCTCGTTGATCGCGACATGCGTCATCTCATGGGCGAGCACAGCGACATGGTCGTCCTGGGACATACCCGCAGGGCGCGCATAGGAGATCACATACTGCCCGTCGCCCAGGTAACGGGTGTTGCCACCGGTCGAGCCCTCGGACCGCTCGAATGACACATTCCCTGAATGAGCTAGCAGTTCGTCGAGAAGCGCCCGGACTTCGGGACCCTGCGTCTCACTCCGATAGTCCTGCAGAAGCCCGTGGTCCTCAACGTTGGTGTTCGGTGGGGGCCCGGTCGCTGACGCATCACTCGATACCGGATCGGGCTGGGGAGCTGTCGATGCGGGATCCGGCTGGGAACTTGGGGAGGGTCCCCAGGAGTGCATGGGCTTCGCCTCATACTCCTGGTTGTCGCTCTCGTGAGTGATCCACTCGAGCGGGGCCCACTGAGAGACCCCCTTCGGATCGAGTGCAGCGGCTTCCTCCCTTGCCGTGGTCTCGCCGAGACCGAACTCACCGATGTGCCTGGCCAGCGCCTTGGCCAGCGCGCCGCTGGGCCCGGTCAGTGCCGCCCCGGTGCCTCCCATTTCGTCCGCGGCCATCTCTGTGGCCGCGGACGGGATGGCATCGATCAGGTGATCAATAAATGTCGAGCCCGGCGGCGCCGCGAAGAAGTGGTTGCCGTACGAGGCCTTTTCCAGATGGTGCCGGGCCACGTCCTCAAGGGTGACCTGATCAGCCGGCTTCCCGAGGATCCCCGCGAGCTCCTGCTTGTCCTTGCTCAGAGCGCTGTTGTCCCGGATCATCGGCCCGAGGATGGAGACGTCCTCGTGACCCATCTTCGAAGCGGTCCACGGCAAGTCCACATTCCCCGGCCCGATATCCAGGTCGGCGTAAACCCCGCCATGCTCCTTCAGAATTCCGTAGCGGATCACATCCGAGGCCATCGGGAACGCCTCGGGATTCGTGCGGGCCTTCTCGTAAATGTCACGCAGCTTCGCCAGCGCAGGATCGTTGAGCGCGGTCTGCGGAGCCTTGTCGCGGCCGCCGCCGAACAGTTGGCCGACGATCGAGGAACTGGGGCCCGGATGCTTCGGCGGCAGCAGCGTGGTGACCTCCTTGAAGGTCACTCCCGCCTCCTCGAGCGCCTTCTTCACCTCGGGCTTCCAGGTGCTGACCGGCCCTTGCCCGGGAGGCCGCGTGGTGTCGGTCCACATCTGGACATCCCACCCAGCAGCCTTGGCCCTGCCCGCCCATGCCCCCAGGTTCGCCAGTGCGGCGTCCGCGAGCGGCTTGCCCAGCCAGACGAAGTGGACCGTCTTCGGCACGCTCTTCTGCCGGCCGCCGAGCAGGCCCCCCTCGACAAACGTTTCCACCTGCCTGTTCGCCCAGTCATGCAGTCCGACGGCCTCTGCGTGATGGTCCGTCCCCTGCAGATGCTCCGCCCGGTCCTGCAGCATCTTGACCAAGATCCCGGCAGCGCTGCGCTGCCCCGCGTTCAAGAAGTCGACCAGCCCTGACTTGACGCTCTCCTGTTGAACTTCCGTCAGCGGTCCGTCGTGCCGGGCCAGCTCGTGCATCGGCGCCTGCTCCGCAGCCGCATGCGCAGACCCGGTTTCTCCGGACTGGGTGTGGGTGTCCCCGGCCCAGGATCCGAGCGCGCCCGCATCCGCGTCCGCATCCGCGCCCGCGCCCGCGCCCGCGCCCACCGGAGTGTTCACGGCCTGTGTGTGCGGGCCTGTGTGGCTGGGCGGCGGGAAAGTGCTGCCCATTTCCTTGCGGGTGATACGCGTGCCGGAATCGGTCTTCTCCGGGGTGAATCTCACCCATTGGCCCGTGGCCTCGTCCTTCGGCCGCCCTGTGGGCCTGCCCTGTGCATCGAGGCCCTGCTCGGAGACGACGGACACGGGCTCGCCCGGCCCGCCCAACGCAGGTGTCCAGACCGGTTGTGTGGGGGCGACGACCTCGACGCCGAGTTCGATGGCCAGCTGCTCGGCGAAGGAATTGCGTCCCGACCCGGTCCAGCACGAGTTCAGACGTATCGGCTGTTTGCCGTCCCAGAGCCCGGCCCTCTGGAGGTCGCGCAACGCGTTGGCGAATTCAGCCACCGTCAGCTTCCGCCCGTCCACATGTACGCACGTGGACTCGCCGTGCACGACGACGGTGAAGCGATCGGGTCCTTGGGCGCACCGTGGGCGAACGCCCGTTCCGCGGCGGGATTCTTGGTGTCATGAAACCAGAAACCGCCATTGATGCGCTCGCCCTTGAGCGCAGGCTTCGGTGCCGGGTCCGGGTTGACGGGCGTCTGCGTGGCCGTTGGATCGGCGTCGGCGTGCGGATCGGGGTGGGGGCCCTTCTTCCGGCCGGTGTGCGCCCCGCTGTCCGGGGTGAGCGGGGAGACGTACGACGCGACCGCGAGGCCCGGTACCAGCGACGGATTGGGCGAGGGGCCGGCGTAGGCCGTGGCGGGCCGCGGGGAGGGGGTGGCCGTGACCGGTGGCGGTGTGGCGGCCGGTGACGGCTGCGGTGTCAGGACGGGTGGCGGAGCAGCGTCGGGGCCGGAGCGTACGCCCAGGGCGTGCGCAATGTGGTCCGCGGTCGGTACCGAGGTGACGACCGGTGGGGGCGCGGTCACGGCGCCGCCCGTGGAGACGGTACCCGGTGTCGCGGGATCCGGAGAGTGGTTGGCGGGGCTGCCGGATCCCTGGTCCGAGCGCGACGGAACGGGCCCCGGCTGGGCGGGATCGGGCGTCTGGTTCGAAGTATGGTCCGGTGTGTGGGTGTTGAGGTCCGAGATGTGGGACGCGGGGGCGTCGGGCGTCGGTGTGTGGGAGGCCTTCGGCGGGGTGTGCTCGGGAGAGGGAGTGTGGGGGGCAGGGGTGTCCGTTACGGATGAGTGAGCGGGCGGCTGGGGCGTGTTCGGGTCCGGGTTCCGGTTCACGTCCGGGGCGAGGCCCGGGTTCGGGTTACGGTCCGGGGCGTGCTGTGTGGACTCGTCCGATACGAGACCGTGGGTGTCCGTGTCCGGCCGCTGCCCCGTCGGATCGGAGTCCTGGTGCCCCGTATCCGGGGTGTTCACCGTGTTGCGCTGGTCCGGGTCGGCAATCGTGTCGGCAGTCGTGTCCGACACGTCGGATGCCATATCCGACACACCCGAGGTGTCCCCGGCCGGGTGGCCTGACAGAGTGTCGGGCCTCGCCGAGCCGCCACCGTCCGTGGTCGAGGTGGAGGTCGAGGTGGAGGTCGAAGTGGACGTCGAGGTCGACGTATCCGTCAGCCCGGACTTATCCGACGCCCCCGAGTCGTCCAGTGAACTCGACACCCCGGAGCCATCCGAAGCCGTCGACGTGCTCGTATCCGATGGAGAAGCGTGGAAGTTGTGGCCCGTCGCCGCCCCGGAACCGGAACCCCCTGCCACACCGGACTTGCCGAACCCGTCCGCTCCCCCGATCCCGCCGGATCCAACGGACCCACCGGACCCAGCGGATCCATCAGCCCCCTCGGAAAAGCTGTCCGAGATCCCCTTGAACTTGTTGGTGATCCCGAGGACGTCTTTGATCCCGACATCATCGATGCCCGTCTTCGCGCTGACCCCGTCGAGTCCGCCCTCGATACCACCGGCCACGGCGGCGAAGCCCGAAGCGGGCTTCCACTCCCCCGTCATGACGCCGACGCCGACCGTCTCCGCACTCCACTCGTGGGCGGCGCCGGTGAGGCCCTGAGCAATGATGCTCTTGTCGAAGTTCTTGATGAGCTTCGACCCGAGCCCATGAATACCGACGCCCATCACGCCGCCGATGGCTCCGATGCCCGCCGCCATCCCGGTCTTCTTGGCGTCCCACTCCTTGCGGGTCCCCTTGGCGAACTGAGCGGTCTGCACGGCCACGTCCATCGCGACCTGCATCGCCGCGCCCATGGCTGCTGCGAAGGCGGCCTTGACCGCCAGCATCAGCATTTTGGTGATCAACCTGGCGGCGGTTTTGCCTGCGACTTTGGCCGCGGCGATGCCCGCCAGGCTGGCCCCGCCGGTGTACGGGGCTGCCGCGATCATCCAGGCGATCTGCGCAGCGAGCGTGATCAGTTGGCCGATGATCATCCACTTGGCGTACTCGACCTCGAGTGCGATGGTCTCGACGCACTGGGCCAGTTTCCTTTTGTTGTCGGCGAGTCGGCCGATGTCCCCGCCAAGGTCCTTGAGCTTCTCCGAGAACGCGCTTGCCGCATCCCCGGAGAAGGTGCCCAGCACCCCGGCCTTCGCCTGGTCGGCGTCGGTTCCGGCTTGCTGGACAGCGCCTGCCAGCTGCTGGAGTTGCTGGGCCAGCGCGCGCAGTTTGTCCTCGTTGGCCTTCGGCCATTCCTCGCCGGTGAGGATCCGGAAGAGGGTCCCCACCGCCGGGGGAAGCTCGATTGCCACGGGTCTTGCCTTTCGAACTAGGTATGACGCCCGGAGCCGCCGGTGCCGGGCTGCCCCGCGGCCGACGAGGAGCTCGGGGTCTGCTGCATCAAGCCGCCGAGCTGGTGTCCGGCGTCCTTGGCGAACTGATCGGCGCCGGCGTAGCCCTTCGCCATGGAGCGAACGCCGTCGCCGATACCGGTCAACGCCTCGGACAGGGCGTGCAGGGCCTTCATGATGTCGTCGCGTGCGGGCGAGAAGTTCTTCTTGAACTCCTCACCGATCTCGCCTTCGAACCAGCTCGGGTCCACGTCGGTAATCTTGGTGAAGTCGTTGGCGATGCCGCGCATGCGCTGGCCGACCTCCGCGAACCCCTTGCTGCGCTCGTGCATCTGGTCAGGGTCGACCTCGGACCTGTCGGCCACGACTACCGCCTCGACCAGCCGTCGTCATCGGCCGGGTGCGCCTCCCGTGACCGGTGGGACGGAGATTTCCCCGCCGGTGAGGACCGTGAGGACCCGTCCAGGCTGAGCAGATCGGCGGGCAGCATGGCGTCGAGACCGACCTCGCCCGAGAACACGTCGTTCAACGACATCCCCGCCGGGGCATTCGGCTCGAGGATTTCCTGTAGTTGAGCGGTTACAGCCTTACGTGCCTCGCCGACGGTGTTCAGGACGGCGGCGCCGAGTTCCTTCGGATGCATGTCCCGGTAACGGCGGTTGTTGAAGGCGAGGTCGGTGATCTCGCCCTGCTGACCGACTGTCACGGTGACCATGCCGTTGGGCGAGGTCGCCGAGGCTTTGACCTTGCGCAGCTTGGCCTGCATTTCCTGGAACTGCTCCCGGGAACGCCGGTATTCGGCGAAGATTTCCTCGAACGCCTCGCCCAACGGTGACGTCATCGCTTCAGTCCTCCGCCCTGCCGAGAACCCCCGGAGCGACGTCCGCGTCGGCGCCCCACACGTCCTCGTCCTCGGTCAGCCAGGTGTTCCGCTCGCGTTCCTGGTCACCCGCGCCACCCGCGCCGCCTGCCATGCCGCCGCCCATGGGCATCCCGGACATGCCGTAGCCGCCACGCGCACCCGCTCCCGCTCCCGCGCCAGGGCCCAGCCCGCCGGCGCCACCGGCTCCGGCACCACCAGGGCCGTACCGTCCGCCACCGGCTCCACCGGCCCCGACGGATCCGCCGCCGTACCGGCTCCCGCCGACGCCGCCGGCGCCACCGCCGTACCGGCCCCCACCGAGGCCACCGCCGTACCCTCCTCCGCGGCCACCGGCCATCGGACCGCCGCCACCGGCCATCGGACCGCCGCCACCGAAGAGGGGGCCGCCACCACCGGCACCGCCCCCGCTGGGATCGAACCTGCCCGGACCGTGCGAAGTGCCTCCGCCGGCACCGGGCGGCGGGGACATCGTCCCCGGGCCGCCGCCGTCATACCCGGTATTCACGGTGCTGGGGTCGTAGGCGTTGTGCGCGCCGCCCTCCCCGAGATCGGCAAGGTTGCGTCCGTCGGGGCTGCCCGAGCCCCCGTACGAGCCGGGGCCGCCCTTACCGTCCCCGGCCATGAACGACTGGCCCTGCTTGGCGTCCGGACCGTAGTCGTGCTTTCCCCCGAAACCGTCCTTGTCCGGGAGGCCGTTCTTGCCCAGCCCGTTCTTGAGGTCGTCGGGCATATTGGTGTCACCGGCGCCGGACTTGGGCGGCGGGGGCTTGACATCGCCCGCCTTGATCTTGTCCTCGTAGTGCTCTTTGGTCAGGCGGTCGAGGCCTGTGCGCAGGTCGTTCCTCAGCGCCTCGTCGACCTCGGGGTCGGTGTCCTTCCTGATGCTGTACGTGTTGCCGTTCGACTTGACCTTGCCGCGCCGCCGAGCCTCGGCGAAGTAGTACCGCTTGATCTCCCCGGCGAGGTCCTGATACTGCGCGAGGGCGTCTCCGACGCGGCAGAGGGAATTCGCGAGAGCGTGGGTGCCGCGTGGGCCGCCCGCGAGGGACTCGGCGAAGGAATGGCAGGACTTGGCGAAGTGCTCCATGTCCCCGTGGAACATGTCCGCCGCGGGACCCTTCCATGGCCCGTCGTCGCCCGCGAGTGCATCGGCGTAGTACTTGACCGCCTCCTCGATGCAGAGGAACGTGTCATGAGCGTTGCTGAAGGAATCCGCCGCAGCGTAAAGGGATTTACTGTCGCTGAAACCACCCTCCGCGCCGTAGTGGGCAACGGTGAGATCCGTTCCCGTCATGGCGTTGTAGATCTGCCACCAGTCCCAGGAGCCGTAATCCTTACCCGGATCCTTGCCTGAGCCACCGCCCTTGGCGCGTCCCGGGATATCGTGCTCAGGTTTCGCTTCTTCGGCCACCGCTGATCCTCATCAAATGTCGTCACGGGGCCGACGCCCCGGTGTGCTACGCCTTCCCGCTGCCGGGCTTGTAGGAGCCGAAATCCGACAGAACTTCACCGAGTTCGTCAGCGGACATTTTGTTCTGGTCCTCGGTGCTGGAGTACTTGTCCGCGAGCTTTTCAAGCCCCTGGGCCAGCGCCTCGAAGCCCTGTCCGAGATCATCCAGAGCGTCCATGTAACGCTTCTTGACCTGCTCACCGTTGACCAGACTGCGGATGTCCTCGGCATGCCCGAAGCCACCCGGCTCCACCTGCACGGTCTTGAGCATCTCGTGAGCGGGGTCGACCAACTCCGTGATCAGTCCTCGGACGGCATGAGCGAATTCCTTCATGGAGCGACTGTCGACCCGGTATTCGCCGGACCCGCCTTTCGTCCCCTTGACGGACCCGGACTTCCCGTCCCACTTCGGCCCCTTGGCCGGTTCGTGGCGGTGCGGTGGATTGGCGAGCACACCCTGCCAGGGACCCCAGTCGAACTTATTGAGGCCTTCCTGCGCCTGTATGTTTCCGCCCCCGTCCGGGGTGGCTCTGCCGTCGTGCATCGGTGCCATCGCGGTCTACGCCCTCGTCACTTGATGCCCTGCTGGGACCACATCTTCTGGGCCTGCTTCTCGCTGATGTCATACGTGTCGACGATCTGCTGCAGGGTGTGCGTGGCCTCGGAGAGCTTCTGCTTCATCTGGACCGCGGCGGAGTCCCACTCCGCCTTCTTCTCGCGGTACATCTCCCGCGCACCGCCCTCCCACTCCTGGAGGCTCTTCTCGACCTGGGTCTCCAAGTTGTGGATCATTTCCTCGATGGTGTTGGTCGACTTACCCATCTCGGCGATGACGGCCGCGACTTCCGAGAACTTGACTGCGTAGCTCATGGCAAACCTCTACTGAAAATCTGGTGGAAGGGGTGGTGCGCCGACGGTGGGCCGGCGAGCTCAGGAGAGACCGGAGCCGTGCAGAGCGGCGTCCAGCTTCGACGAAAAGCCCTGGACCTCGTACTCGCCCTGCTCGTAGCCCACCTTGCTTCCCTGGAGCGTGTCCTTCATCGCGTCCAGCGACTTGACCACAATGCCGAACTGCCGCATCCACTCCTGCAGCACCTGGCTGAACTTCCCGGATGCCTCGCCCTGCCATGCCGAGGTGAGCGAGGAGACGGTGCCGTCCATCTTCTTGAGTTCACCGAAGGCCATACCGACCTTTTCCTCGAACTCCTTGCCGGCCGCCGCCATGGCTCCATGGTCGACCTTGCTGATGTCACTGGCGTTTGCCATGCCTGGGTTCCCGTTTCGATTGTCTTGACGTTGCCCTGTCATTCTTCCTGGGCCAGAATTCAGCGACCAGGGACTCCAGTCCCGCCGATGTCCCGGGACAACGGGTGCACGCGGCCCGCTTCAGCCGGATCGAGAGCGGGCCCGGTCGGCAGGAACGCCAGGACGGTCGAGGGAACGTGAACGGGCTGCACCCCGCCGAGGCCGAGGGCGTCGGCCACTTCCCGGTCCGGCACGGGGTACTTGACCCCCAGGTCGGTGACGACGAAGAGGGTGCCGTGGTCCGCCCCGGGCGCGGGGAGGGCACGGGCGAGGAGGCCGCCGCCGGGCGGCATGCCGACCTTGTCCGCCACCGCGCGTCCACGGTCGCCGCCCGCTCCCCTCACCGGCGTACGGGCTTCCGGCGCCTTGTCGAGCACGACCAGCTCGGCCGTGGAGTGGGCGCCAACCTCGTAGCGTACGCACGGGGCACGGCCCCCCGCCGCGCTGACCACCTTCGGCAGCTCATCCGGGTAGCCACTGGGCACGTCGAGTCCGGCCGCCGAGCGCGGAGCCGCGTTCTTGTCGGCGGCGCTCAGCGGCAGCGCGGCCGCCCTGCCGTCCGGGTACGCCTCCCGGCTCGCGGGGTCGCCGAGTACGAGGAAGGCGACGGTGGCCGAGACCCGCGTGAGCCCGTCCTCCAGCAGGACGTGGTACTGCGGCTTCGCCTGGCCGACGGTGGTCACCGCGAAGACCTGGCCGACCCGGGCGGGTTGCCCGCCGACCTGCGGGCCCCTCTGCCCGCGCCCGGGGATGTCGGGGGCCTCCAGATCGGGCCCGGCGGTGAGGGCGTTCACGAAGGTCTCGTCCACCGTGAAGGGCGCGGCGGAGCCGTCCGCCAGGTCGTCCAGGCTGACGTGTCCGGTCACCTTCAACCGGCTTCCCCGCCACACCAGGTACGTCGTACCGCCCCGGCCACGAACCAGAACCGCCTCCTCGCGGCCACCGGGGGAACCCTCAGCGGAGCTGTCCGGCTCGTCACCCCCGACCGTGAGGGTGACCGACGGGCCGGACCGGCCCGAGCTGTCCGTGTCCGTGGTGGCACAGACGGACCAGGGTCCCGAGGCGAGGTGCCCGGGGTCGGGCAGCCGGTCGGGGGCGCCCGGGATGCCGACCGGCAGTCCGACCGGCTCTTCGCCCAGGGAGTTGCGGGAAAAGCTGCGCACCTCGCCCTCTCCCCCGGTCAGCAGGCGGGCCGAGGCGGTGTTGAGTACGGGATGCAGGGCGCCGTCGAGGAAGACGTAGCGCGCTCCGCTCTCCTTCTCCACGGCGATGGTGTTCGGCTGGTCGTAGCCGCTCTTGCCGCCGGGGCGTACGAGCCCGTAGACGGCGAAGCCTGCGATGAGGATGACGGAGATCATCACGCCGACGAAGGTGCCGACGGTGAACCGGCGCATCGGTGTCTCAGGGGCGTCCGGTTCGGCCAGCAGGAGGGCGGAGGAGGTCCGGCCGACGAGGAAGGCGTGGGCTTGGAGTTGGTCTTTGTTGTTACGCATGGCGCACCTAGGGGCTCCGGTTCCGGTTTCGCTTGTGCTCAGCCGGCGATCGCGCGGGCCCAGGCGAAGACGCCCAGGACGGCCAGGAGCATCGGCAGGGTGCTGATCGCGAACAGGGATTCCAGCAGGTCGGCGGCGCGTCCCCAGTGGGGCAGCAGGCGGCGGCCGGGTAGCCGGCGGGCGGCCGCGAGCAGGAACCCGGTGGCCGCGAGCAGGGCGCCGACGACCAGGGGTTGGCCCCATCCGTCCGGGAGCATCCGGGCCAGGCCGATGAGGAGGAGGGCGATCCCGTAGGCGCCGGGCAGGACGGCGGCCAGGCGTTGTTTGCCCGAGACCAGGACGCGGGAGCGCAGGAGGAGGGTGATGGAGACGGTGCCGATCAGGGCGGCCGGTGCCCAGCCCCCGGTGGGGGCCAGGGCGGTGAAGGCGGCCGCGCAGACGGTGCCGACGACGGTGAACAGGGCGGTGATGTAGCGGTCGGCGCGGGCGGTTCCGGCCAGGACGGGTCCGCTGGCGAGCGGTTCGTCGTCCTCCTGCAGTTCGTCGGCGTCGCTGGGCAGCACCGGCAGCCGCATCCCGGCCAGCCGGAAGGCCAGGGTGGGCACGGCGGGGCCGAAGGCCAGGGCCAGCACCGCCACCGCGGCGGCCGCCTGGCCCAGCGCTAGGTCGGTCAGCACGTCGAGCAGTCCGCACAGGGCGGTGGCCACCCCGACCAGGGCGGCGGCGATCAACGCGGGCGCAGAACCGCCGACCAGCAGCAGGGCGATGACCGCGACCAGGCCGAGGCCCGTACCGGCGGCCAGCACGCCGGGGCCTGCGGTCCACTGGTCGGAGGCGAAGGAACCGGGGGCGAGCATGCCGCACAGGACGGCATACGGCAGGGCGGTGCAGCCCAGCAGGGTTCCGGCGACCGA
The DNA here is from genome assembly GCF_052246385.1 of Streptomyces sp. 8N616. Classification (NCBI taxonomy): domain Bacteria; kingdom Bacillati; phylum Actinomycetota; class Actinomycetes; order Kitasatosporales; family Streptomycetaceae; genus Streptomyces; species Streptomyces sp. 8N616. The sequence goes on from NZ_JBQQBY010000022.1 coordinate 69,812, forward strand.
GTCGCCCAGCGAACGGGAGGCGGCACCGGCGGCCAGCAGCAGGGCGACGGCCACGCCTCCCGCGGTGATGGCCCTGGGCAGAGCCGGGCCGGGCTGCATCAGGACGGCCAGGCCGGTGACCAGCGCGGCGAGCATCAGGCCGAGGAAGAGCTTGCGGGTCATGCCCTCCCGCCAGCGGTCGGGCCGGTCCCGCATCCCGGTGGCCACCCCGTCGACCAGATCATCGAAGTCGAAGGCGGGCAGCGCGTCATGCCTGGCCCGCAGATGCACCACGTCCCCGTCCCGCAGGCCCAGCGCGGCCGGGGGCAGGTCCTCGTCCAGCGGGGTCTCGCCCAGGCGTTGCAGGACCCAGCCACCGTGCTCATAACCCGGCGGCACCCGTTCTCCTCCGGTACGGAGGATGGCCGGGAGGAGTTCGGCTACGGGGACGTGGGCGGGCACGGCGATATCAGCACGGGCCCGGGGGGTGACGACCGTCAAGCGGCACAGGTCTCCCGCGGTGTTGGTACTCACTGTTCCTCACACATGCACAGTTGTCGGTGGTGACCGGGGTCACGAGGTGTGACCGGTCTGGATGAGCAGCGGGGCGCGGCGGCGGGTGACGTACTGGGCGCGGCCGGGCGGGAGTTGGCGGGGCGTGGCATCGCCGAGGAATTTGCCTTCCTCGCGGCTGCAGGAGAGCAGCACGCCGGGGGTGCCCAGTTCCCACAGGCGGCGGAAGACCGGGTCCATCATCGCCCGCGAGGCGCCGGAGGAGGCGCGGGCGACGATGAGGTGGAATCCGATGTCGGCGGCCTGCGGCAGCAGTTCCAGCAGCGGTTGCAGCGGGCCGCCCATGGAGGAGGTGGCCAGCAGGTCGTAGTCGTCCAGCAGCAGGAACAACCGCGGGCCGCTCCACCAGTCCCGCCGCCGGATCTGCTCCGGCGTCACATTCGGGCCCGGCAGGCGCTTGCGCAGCGACTGGGTGATGCCGCCCGCGACTTCGGTGAGGGCGTCGGTGGTGACGGCGTAGCCGAGCTGCTGCTCGGTGGGCACGCAGTCGTACATCGACCGGCGGGGATCGGCCAGGATCACCCTGGCTCCGTCCGGGCCGTAGCGCTGGGCGATGCCCTGGCCGATCAGCCGTAGCAGGTTGCTCTTGCCGGATTCGGTGTCCCCGAAGACCATCAGATGCGGCGAGGTCTCGAAGTCGTGCACCACCGGGGCGAGGTTTTGCTCGTCGATACCGAGGGTGAGCCGGATGTCCCCGTCGGGAGCGGGCAGCTGCGCGGCGGGGAGCTCGGTGGGCAGCATCCGCACCGGGGGTGCGGTGTGGCCATGCCAGGACTCGGCGATCTCGGCGACCAGATCCCGCGTGGCCTCGGACAGGTCCTCCGCCACGTATCCGCCGTCGATCCGGGGCAGCGCGGCCAGGAAGTGCCGCCGGTCCCGGGTCAGACCCCGGCCCGGCACCGCCGGGACCCCGGCCGCGGCCCTGGTGTCCACCTCGGAATCGATCGGGTCACCCAGCCGCAGCTCGAACCGCGTACCCAGAAGGTCCCGCAGCCACGGCCGGATCTCCGTCCACCGGCCGCTGGTGACCACCAGATGGATCCCGTAGGTCAGACCCCGGGTGGCGATATCGGTCAGCACCGGTTCGAGGTTTTCGAACTCCTGCCGGAAGGTGAACCAGCCGTCGATGACCAGGAAGATGTCCCCCCACGGATCGTCCTGGACCTCACCGGTCGCCCGCAGGCGGCGGTAGAGCGCCATGGAGTCGATGCCGCGCTCGGTGAAGATCCGCTCCCGCCACGCCAACGCACCCGCGACTTCCGCGACCGTCCGGGTCACCCGGTCCTTGTCCAGCCGCGAGGCCACACCACCGGTGTGCGGCAGCCCCGAGAGCGACCCCAGCGAACCACCACTCAAGTCCAGGCAGTAGAACTGCGCATTGAGCGGAGTGTGCGTCAGGGCGAGGGAGCACAGCAGGGTACGCACCAGGGTGCTCTTCCCGCTCTGCGGACCGCCGACGATCCCGATATGTCCTGCGCCCCCGGCCAGGTCGGCGAGCAGCAGTTCCCGGCGCTGTTCCGCGGGCAGGTCGACAATGCCCAGCGGCACCCGCAATCCGGTCGAGCCCGCGTAACCGGCGGGCGCGAGCCCGTAGTCGGGGTCGGGTTCCAGCGGGGGCAGCAGCCGGTCCAGGCTCATCGGTTCGGTCAGCGGCGGCAGCCACACCTGATGCGCGGTCGCGCCCTTGTTCCGCATCCGGTCCACCAGAATCTCCAGCAGGGATTCCGCTCCTGAATATCCGGTGACGGGCTGCGGCTCGGGCGTGCCGTCGGGTTCGGCGGGCGCCAGGGCCCTGGGCTCCTGGTTGCCGATGCCGTAGGCGACGACCTGCCGCTGCACCATGGCCGCGGGTGTCGACTGGGCACCGCGGACCTGCGGGGCGCGGTAGGGCCCGGAGACATAGGCGGCCTTGAAGCGGATCAGCGTCGAGGTGTCGGTCTTCAGATACCCACTGCCCGGCGTCGGCGGCAGAGTGTGCGCATCCGGCACACCGAGCACACTGCTGCTCTCCGACGCGGAGAACGTGCGCAGCGCGATCCGGTACGACAGGTGCGACTCCAGATGATGGATACGGCCGGAGTCCAGCCGCTGGGTGGCCAGCAGCAGATGAACCCCCAGGCTGCGGCCCAGCCGGCCGATCATCACGAACAGGTCCATGAACTCCGGCTTGGCCGCCAGCAGTTCACTGAACTCGTCGACCACTACGAACAAGGTGGGCAGCGGATCCAGCGCCACACCCTTCGCCCGCGCCTGCTCATAATCGCGCAGCGACGCATACCCCGACTGCCGCAACACCTCCTGGCGGCGCACCAACTCACCCTGCAGGGCGTCCTGCATCCGGTCGACCAGCGTCAGCTCGTCCGCCAGGTTCGTGATCACCGCCGAGGTGTGCGGCAACTCCCCCAGTCCCAGGAACGTCGCACCGCCCTTGAAGTCAACCAGCACAAAATTCAGGACCTCCGGCGAATGCGTCACCGCCAGCGAGAGCACCAGGGTGCGCAGGAGTTCGCTCTTGCCGGAGCCGGTGGCGCCGATCAGCATCCCGTGCGGGCCCATACCGCCCTGTGCGGACTCGCGGATGTCCAGCTCCACCGGCGCCCCATTGGTGGACACCCCGATCGGGACGCGGAGTTGGTCCCACACCGAACGCGCCTGCCACAACGCGTACGCGTCCACCTGATGCGGATCCCCGACGCCCAGCAGGCTCGTCAGGTCGAAGCTGCCCTGCATCGGGTCGGCCGCCTCGGCCGCCCCGCCCAGCCGGTGCGGAGCCAGCATCCGCGCCAGCGCCTCGGCGCGCGGAACACTCAGCGCATCCGGCCGCCCGACCGGCGCGAAGGTGTCCTTGCCCGTCCGGTCGCTGCCGACCGCTTGCACCTTCTCCGGCTCCACCTGCAGCCGCATGGTGATCCGGTCCGCCCGCCACGGCAACGCCCCCGACACATCCAGCACCGTGGCATTCCGCACCCCGGCACCCGAGAACCGCGACCCGGCCGACACCGTCCCGCCATCGACGATCACCAGCACATACGGCTCGGCCGCGTTCGGCACAGCCGACCGGTCGAACCGGCTGCGCTCGGCGAACTCCGCGCCCAGCAGCGGCTCCAGCGCGAAGTAGTCGCTCGCCAGCAGCCGCATCGGCCCGGACACATCCTCCTGCACCGGATGCAGCGCATGCGGGAGCCACTTCGCCCACTCCCACTCCGCCCGCTGACCTTCCCCCACACACAGCGCGATCCGCAGATCATCCGGCGAGTGAAGGGTGGCAAGCTGCGCCACCACCGCGCGCACCATCGCCCGCGACGCCGCCGCGTCCCCCCGTACCAAAATCCTGCCGAACCCCCTCAGGAACACACTGATCGGCAGATCCGGCACGGTCGCATACCCGCGGATGAACCGCCGCAACGCCCGCGCGCACAGCGGCTCCAGATCCTCCACCGGCTTGGTCTGCGGGGGCTGCAGCTTCACCGCCGCCTCCTGCGCCCCCGTGGCGATCCGGACCTCACCGAAGTCGTCGTGACCGGACCGCCGCTCCCACAGCCGTCCGCTGGCCGCCACCGACCACAGCGCCTCCGGCTCCGGCCGGTCCCACAGCAGCGCCTCCCGCTGCTGCCCGATCGCCTTGCGCACCTTGCCGCGCATCTGCCCCAGATAGCGCAAATAGTCGCGCCGCTCGCCCTTCATCTTCCGCTTCCGCTGACCCGCCGTCCGCACCAGCTGCGCGATCAGCATGCCCAGCATGGACACACCCATCAGCCCCGCGCCTACGTAGGTCAGCGTCTTCCCCCCGCCGCCCATCCCGGGCCGGGAGAACATCATCATCGTCACCGCAGAACCCGCCGCCATCGGCAGATACATCAGCACGGAGGAGAGGTCCGCGCCCTGCTGCTCGGGCTGCGAAGGCGGCTCCTGCAACGCCAATTCGCCCTGGGGTATCTGGGGACCGGCCTGCCGCGCCGGCCGCCGGAACACGGTGGTGCTCACGTGGCTCCTCTGGTGCTGTCGTTCTCTGCGGGACGCCAACCCCGCCTGCGGCCACGCCGGACCAGCCGTACGGTCAGCCCCGCGCCGGCGGCCAGCGTCGTCGCGCCGCCGGCGAATCCGAGCGCGAGGGTGCGGGCCGCGGTGCCATCTGTGGCCGAGTGGGGCGCCGAGAGGCGCACGCCGGATTCCGAAGTGGCAGGCGCACGGCGGGCGGTGCCCTCGTCCGGCAGCACCGTCGCGACCGCCGCGTACGGGTTGGCCACACCCCACCCGAATCCGGGATCAGGCACCCGGCGCCCAGGAGGGTCCGCCGTCAGGGCGAGCCGCCTGCGGACCTGGGCCGCGCTGAGCTCCGGGTGGTACGAGCGGATCAGCGCGGCGACGCCGGAGACGAACGGCGCAGCGAAACTCGTACCGTCGTCGATCAGATGGCCGCCGCCGCTGCTGCCTGTGCTCACACTGATCACGCGTACGCCGGGAGCGGCCAGGTCGACGAACTTCCCCGTGCCCGAGAAGTTCGCGAGTTCGCCCTTCTCGTCCACAGCTCCCACGGCGACGACATCGGGATAGGCCGCCGGATACGTCCGCGGATTCCCCTGTTGCCCCTCATTGCCGGTCGCGGCGACCACGACCACGTCATGGCGCTCGGCGAACCGGACCGCCTCCTCGAGCGGCTCGCTGGCGTAGAACGCGGCCGAGGAGATGTTGATGACGTCCGCGCCCTCGCTCACCGCCAGCCGGATCGCCTCGGCCAGATCCGAGGCCGAGCCGGAACCATCCGTTCCATGGCGGATGGCCAGAACCTTCGCCGCCGGAGCGATCCCCGCGAAACCGACGCCATCCACCTGCCGCGCCGCCACGATCCCGGCGACGAAAGTCCCATGGCCGGCGCAGTCGCTGTCGGCACCGGCTCCCTCGGGCACGACGGCGCCCTTCAGCTGGGGGATGTCCCCGTCCACACCGGAGTCGATCACGGCGACGGTCACGCCCTCACCGCGCGTCAGCGGCCACACCCGCTCCGGCGCGAACTGTCTCTGCGCCCAGGGCACCTTGTGCACGACCACGTCCGACGGCGGTACGCATCCGCCCGAGCCGCCCGCCGGAGCCTCCAGCGGTGGCGGATCTTCTGCGGGCAGCACGCCGAGGGACTCGGGGGATGGGGCGGGGGCACGGGCCGGGCCGGGGGCGGCCAGGGCATCGGGAGCGACAAGCGGCATCAGCAGTGCCGCGCCGCATGCGGCCGCGGCGATGGCGGACAGCCGCATCACGTCTCTCCACATCGCTGTTCGCCGCTCACAGGGGATTTCGCAAAGGATTCACGGGACTTCGCAGGGGGCGTCGTTGGCCACAAGGGTTCGTCACGGGGGTATTCGCCACGGGGTTTCGTCACACGTGTTTCATCACAGGGGTTCGTCACAGGGGTTCGTCACAGGGCAGGAGGCGGACCCCGCCGGGGCCAGGGGGGATTGGCACGTCGTGCTCGCGCTTGACGACCCGGTGGGGCCACGCCTCCTGCGGAGATGCTGACCCATCCGGCGGCGGATGACCCGGGACCCCAGTCCCGCGCATGTCCCGGGACACCTCCCCGCCCGCCCGGCGAGGAGTGCGGCCGCGTTGAACCCGGCGCCGCCCGACTCCGTAAGCCAGAGGCCAGTCAAGACATGCGAGACGGGGTAACCGTGCGAATCCTCTTGGTGTCGGACCGGCCCGTCCTCCGGGCCGGCATCCAGTCCCTTCTCGGTGACATCAGCTGCAACGGCAGCCTGCCCGCGGTCACCACGTCCGTCGCGGGCAGGGAAGCCGCGCACATGGCCGCGGCCTGCGCCCCGGACGTCGTACTGGTCGGCGCCGACGCACGGGACTCCCGCAGGCAGCCGGTCCTCCCCCAGCTCACGGCGGAGCACGCGGTGATCTTCATCACCGACGACTGCAGCGCCGAGACCGTCGCCACCGCCCTGCGCGAAGGCGCCGAAGGCTGTCTGGAGGCCACGGAGCTGACGGCGCGGGAGCTGATCTCGGCGATCGAGACGGTCCGTACGGGCCGCCCGTACCTCGCGCCCGAGGCGGTGGCCGCGCTGATGACCGTCGTACGGACCCGACCCGGCCTGTTCGGCCACAGCGCTGTACCGGACGGGCTGCTCACTCCACGCGAGCTCGACATCCTCGACCTCATGGCACGGGGCTGTGGCAACCACGAGATCGCCGGACGGCTGCTGCTGAGCGGCAAGACCGTGCGCAACTACGTCAGCCAGATCTATCTCAAGCTCCAGGTCCGCGACCGGGCCGAAGCAGTCGCCCTCTGGCTCGGCACGACGGACTCCGCACCGGCCCGCTGGCGATCGCGGGAGCCCGCCGTGCCCACGCCCACGGCGACCCGCCCGGCGCCGTAGATCCTTGCCGGTGGCTGCCGCAGACCGCACGCTGTAGGCCGATCCCGTGCAATGACATGCAGGGAAATACAGGGAAGTGCGGAGAACTTATGACGGCGGCGGCCGGGACGACGACCGGGCATCCGGTGATCGGGTATCTCGTCTGGGCGTTTCTGTTCGGCGCCCTGTTCGCCTGGGAGGGCATCGGCCTCGTCCGGTCCGACGACGCCTTCCCCACCCTCAGCGACGCCATGGGCGCGGTGATGCGCTATCCGGTGGGGCGGTGGGCGCTGTTCGCCCTGTGGCTGTGGTTCGGCTGGCACACCTTCGTACGCGGATGGCACTTCCTGCTCCGCGACGCCCAGTGACGGCCTCCCGGTCTCCGGTGGTCGGAAGGCCCGTACGGTGCTGCCCGTCCCGCTGAACATCGGCATCATGCTCATCGGCTATCTGCTGGTCATGGGCTACCTCGCCCTCGGCCTGCGCATCCTGCGGCGGCAGGCGGGCCTGCCCGCCCCGGCGGCCGGGAGGCGCGGCTGGCCCGCTCTGATCAGCCGGGTGGCCGGGACCGCGGCCGGCGGATACGTGCTGCTGATGGCCGTCGTGGTCGGCTACTACCACGGCGTGGTGCGCCTGGGCGGCCGGTTCCTGGCGAGCGCGCTCACCGGTACCGCGACGCTGGTGGGGATCACCATTCCGGGGTTCCTCGCCGTGTCCTGGCTGGTCGAACGGCGGCGGCGCGGGCGGAATTCGGGAGCCGCCGAGCACGGCGACTGAGCTCGAGCCGACGAGAATGGCGTCGTGCGCACAGTGTCACTCCGGCAGCGACTGCGGGCCTGGCTCAGCCGCGCCTTCTACGGGGAGAACAGCCAGATCCGCAAACCGACGGCCGAGGAGTACCGGGCGATCACCCGTGGCCGGGGCCGAGGGTGGCGCGACCGCGGCCACGGCTGAGGGCCCGCCGGCGAGTACCTGGCGATCACCCATGGCCAGGACCGCGACCGGCGCGACCGCGACCGCGGCCACGGTCGAGCGCGGCGGCGCGGTCCAGGAGGAGCGCGCGCTCCGGGGCGTTACGGGTGAGGGAGGCCGCGCGCTCCAGCTCCTGGCGGGCCTCGTCGGTGCGGCCGAGCCGGGCGAGCAGGTCGCCCCGGACGCTCGGCAGCAGGTGATAGTCCTTGAGCGACGGCTCCGAGGTGAGGGCGTCGACGAGCTCGAGCCCCTTGGCCGGGCCGTACGCCATGGCGACCGCGACCGCCCGGTTCAGCTCCACCACGGAGGACGGAGCCCGCTCGGCCAGCGCCTCGTAGAGGACGGCGATCTGCGCCCAGTCCGTCTCCTCGGGAGTGAGGGCCCGCGCGTGGCAGGCGGCGATGGCGGCCTGGAGGGCGTACGGACCGGGCCTGCCGCCGAGGGCGTTGGCGCGGGCGAGGGCGGCGAATCCGCGGCGGATGAGCAGCTGGTCCCAGCGCGAGCGGTCCTGGTCGAGCAGCAGGACGGGCTCACCGGACGGGCCGGTACGGGCGGCCGAGCGCGAGGCCTGGATCTCCATCAGCGCGACGAGCCCGTGCACTTCCGGCTGCCGGGGCATGAGCCCGGCCAGGATGCGGCCGAGCCGCAGCGCGTCCTCGCAGAGTGCAGGCCGCATCCAGTCGTCGCCCGCGGTGGCCGCGTAGCCCTCGTTGAAGATGAGGTAGATGACCTCGAGGACGGAGGACAGCCGGTCGGCGAGCTCGGGTCCGTGGGGGACCTCGAAGGGGACGCGCTTCTGGGAGAGGGTCCGCTTGGCCCGGACGATGCGCTGGGCGACGGTCGGCTCCGCCACCAGGAACGCGCGGGCGATCTCCTCGGTCGTCAGCCCGCCGAGGAGGCGGAGGGTGAGCGCGACGCGGGCGTCCTGGGACAGCACGGGGTGGCAGGCGGTGAACACCAGGCGCAGCAGGTCGTCCTCGATGCCGCCGTCGAGGGCGGCCTCCGCGGCCTCGATGTCCGGCGCGGCGAGCTGCTGCTCGAGCTCGTGGCCGAGGAGTTCGAGCTTGCGCGCGAAGCGTTCATTGCGGCGGAGGAGGTCGATCGCGCGGTGCTTCGCGGTGGCCATGAGCCAAGCGCCCGGATTGCGCGGGACGCCCGACTCCGGCCACTGCTCGAGCGCGGCGACCAGGGCGTCCTGCGCGAGCTCCTCGGCGATGCCGACGTCGCGCACGATGCGCGTGAGACCGGCGATGAGCCTCGCCGACTCGATCCTCCAGACCGCGTCGATCGCGCGGCGGGCGTCATCCGGGTCCGAATCCCTCACGGCCCCTCATCAGAGCAGGCCGGCCGCCCGACGGCAACACAGAGCGGTACGGCTCGGGTCCCGCCGCCCCCGGCCCCGCCCCGCCCGTACCCCGGGCGGGGCGTAAGCAGCCCTGGGGCCGCTTAGCCTTCCGGCTCCTCGATCTGCCGGACCTCGGACGTGATCTCCCAGTCCTCTCCGTGGATCCGCACGAAGCGCTTCGCCCACTCCACCGCCTCGTCCTTCGACTTCGCCTGGACGATCGCGTAGCCGCCGATCACCTCCTTGGTCTCGGTGAACGGACCGTCGATCACGCTCTCCTTGCCGTGGTCCCAGTGCACCCGCGTGGCCTCGGAGGTCGGCCGCAGGCCCGCGGTGTCGAGCAGCACGCCGGCCTTGGTCATCTCCTCGATCAGCTTCCCCATCTCCTCCATCAGCTCCGGGCTGGGGCCGCCCTCGGGCGCCGCGTTCTCGTCGATCCTGACCATCATCATGAACCGCATCGCTATGTCTCCTTGTCGCTTCCATGCCTTGTCAATGCCGTGCCGATGCCTCTTGGCTCCGGTTCCGGCGGGGAGCCGGGCTCCGCGACCGTTCCGCCGCCGAAACCCTGCCTCTACTGACGCATCGAACGGGAAACCGCCGGATCGACACGACGGGCGAAGTTTTTTCGCGGCTCGGTTACGCTCCCCCAAGAGGTCAGCCACTCCGACCAACGGAGGCCGCCATGCCGGAGATCGCCGCGCCCAGGCAGCGGAGGAACCGCACCAGCCTCGCCCACAAGGTGAGCTACGCCGTGCGGCACCCGCAGCGCGTGCCCGCACACCTGCGGCGGGCCGCCCGCGACGCCTGGCTGCGGGCCAGACACCGCGACCACATCGCGTACTACCGGGCCGTGATGGCCTCGGACACCGCGCGGAGTCCGGAGGGGGCGGTCGGGAGCGCGTCGCAGGAGCGCTGGCTGGCGCTCGGGCAAATGCAGTTCGACTACCTCACGGAGCACGGGCTGAAGCCGCAGGACCGGATGCTGGAGATCGGCTGCGGGAACCTGCGGGCGGGCTGGCGCTTCATCGACTATCTCGAGCCGGGCCACTACTACGGCATCGACATCTCGCCGGACATCCTGGTCGAGGCCGAGAAGACGGTGGTCCGCCGCAATCTGCAGGACAAGCTGCCGCATCTGGCCCTCACCACCGACCTGACGCTGGACTTCCTGCCCAGCGGCTGGTTCTCGGTGGTGCACGCGCACAGCGTCTTCTCGCACTCGCCGCTCGAGGTCATCGAGGAGTGCCTGGCCCACGTCGGCAGGGTGCTCGCGCCCGACGGCTTCTTCGACTTCACCTTCGACCGTACCGAGGGCACCGAGCACCAAGTCCTCCACGAGGACTTCTACTACCGCACGGAGACGCTCATCGGGCTGGCCGAGAAGCACGGCATGGCCGCCCGCTTCATGGACGACTGGGAGCTGCGCCCGCACGGACAGTCGAAGATCCGGGTCAGCCACCCATAAGAACGCCTGGGAGCGGCGCCCGCACGGACAGTCGAAGACCCGAGTCAGCCACCCACAAGAACGCCTGGGAGCGGCGCCCGCACGCACAGTCGAAGACCCGAGACAGCCACCCACAAGAACGCCTGGGAGCTGCGCCCGCACGCACAGTCGAAGACCCGAGACAGCCACCCACAAGAACGCCTGGGAGCTGCGCCCGCACGGACAATCGACGATCCGGGTCAGTCACCCGTAAGAACCCAGGTCAGCCACCCGTAGGCTCTACGCCTTCACTGCGGCCCGCGCTGCCTACGCCTTCGCCGCCTGCGCCTTCGCGCCCTTCCCCGCAGGGGCCAGCGGGCCCGCGCGTCGCAGCACGGCGTAGCCCACGCCGATGCCGACGGCCACCGGCCAGTCGAGGACATCCGCCGCGCCCAGCACACCGAGGCCGGCGTAGAGCGGCAGGCCGCCCTTGGCGGGGAGCACCTCGCGGGCCACGGCGACGGGCAGCAGCGCCGCGTTCATCGCGCCGGAGGCGACGCGGTCGACCGGGGGAATCGTGATGGTGATGCTGCGCCCGCCGGTGGGGCGCCGCTCGGGAGCCTTGCTGGTCTCCGTCGGCTTGGCCCTGGTCTTGGCGGTCACGGTTCTCACATCCGCACATGAGTTGGTTTGCACCAGTTGGTTGCACCAGTTCCACTTTCAGTCTATCGGGTGTACTTCGGGCCAGTAAGGGAACCGTGGGCCTTCGGGGTCTCCCAGGCCCCCAGTCCCGATCGGAAGGTACGGACGATGTCACCACTGCGTGGCCCTCTGTACGGCCCCCTGCACGTCCCGCTGGAAGGCCTGCGCGGGGCAGCGGAGTTCGCCGGGCAGGTGCTCGCGGGCCATGTGCTCGGGCTGCCGCGGCGCGGGGTGTGGGAGCGCCCCGGGCGCTGCTACATCGAGGTCCGCGAGCTGAGCGGCCCAGGCGGCGTACGGGTTTCCCGGCTCGTCGAGCAGGCGCTCGAGGAGCATCCCGGAGTCGCGTGGGCGCGGGTGAACGCGCCGTCCGAGCGCGTGGTCGTGGGGCTCGCCACGCCGCCCGCGCCCACGCGCGAGCTGATCGCGCTCATCGAGCAGGCCGAGGCCCGCAGCGCGGTGCCGGGAGTTCCCGAGCACGACGAGTGGTGTGCCGAGCCGCACCACCCGGCCGAGGGCCCGCGCACCGGCCCTTCGGTCTCTGCACTGGCCGCGGACGCTGTGGGTCTCGGGTTCTCCACGGTCACCCGGCTCGTGCGCTGGGCGCCGCTGCCCGCCGAGGTGGCGGCCCTCGTCGGGGCGCTGCAGCACCACCCGCGGCTGCGGCATCTCGCGGACCGGGGCCTGCCGGGCGAGCAGCCCGCGGAGTCCGTCCTCCCGGTGGTCAGCGCGCTGACGCAGGGCGTGGCGACGCGGGGCGCCGGTCTGGCGCTGGACGTCGCGCAGCGGGTCGCCCAGTGGCGGGAGGCGGGCGCGGAGCTCGACGCGTGGGCGGCTGCCGAGCCGCGGCTCGTACGAGGGCCCGACCACGCGTCGGCCGAGCCGATCGTGGTGGAGCGGCCGGGGCCGCCGCACCGGGACACGGTGGCGCGCTACGCCGAGCGGGCCATGGGGATCGGCGCGCTGGCGGGCGGCCTGTCCGTACCCTTCGCCGGTCCGCGGCGCGGGCTCGCGGTCGCGCTGTCCGCCCTGCCGAAGGCCCCGGCTGCGGGGCGCGAGGGCTTCGCGACGACGCTCGGCCGGTTCCTCTCGCTGCGCGGCGTGGTGGCCATGGACCGGGCCGCTCTGCGCAGGCTCGGGCAGGTGGACACGGTGGTGCTGGAGGAGGAGGCGCTGCGCGCCGACCGCTACGAGCCGGTGGACCTGGTGCCGCTGAGCGGGACGGAGCCCGACGCGGTGGCCGAGCGGTTCTTCGCGCTGTTCGGCCCGGACGCCGCGCTGGAGACGCGCAGGGAGGGCCGCTGGGTGCTGGGCCCGCTCGACGATCTCGAACTGACCGGACGCACCGGGCGGCAGGCGGCCGGGCGGCTGCGCAAGCAGGGCAGCGAGCGGATCCTCGGCCTGGCCAGGGGTCGTCGCCTGGAGGCCGTGGCGGGCCTCGCCGCGCAGACCGCCCCGGGCGCGGAGGCCGTCGCGGCGGCCGCTCGCCGGGCGGGCGTACGGGTGGTGCTGGCCACGGACCGCCACCAGCCCGCGTTCTCCTTCGCGGACGCCGTGGTGCCGGCCGGAGGGCGGCTGGTCGCTTCGGTGCGGGCGCTGCAGGCCGACGGCGCGGTGGTGCTGCTGATCTCCGGGAACCGCCGCGCGCTGGGCGCCTCCGACTGCGGCATCGGGGTCCACCGCGCCGGCGACCCGCCCGCGTGGGGTGCCCACCTGCTGGTCGGCGCGGACCTCGAGGCCGCCGGGCTGATCGTCGACGGCATCGGCGTGGCCGCCCGGGTCGACCACGACAGCGCCGTCCTCGCCGCCGGCGGCAGCGGCGTCGGCGCGGTCGCCGCACTGCAGTCGGCCCCGGCGCAGGCCTGTTCGCGCGGTCAGGCCGCGGGCACCGCCGCCGGATCCGCGGCCTTCTGCATGGGCGTCTGGCGGGCACGGCAGCTGCTGGCCCAGCCCGTCGAGCCGCCCGTGAGCACCACGCCCTGGCATCTGATGCCCGCGGACCGGGTGCTGGAGCGCCTGGGCACCACAGCCGACGGGCTGAGCGCGCAGGAGGCCGCGGACCGCGCGGGCGCCCAGCCGGGTACGGGCGAGCCGGCGCGTACGACCCTGCCCTCCGCCTTCGTCGAGGAGCTGGCCAACCCGCTCACACCGGTCCTCGCCGCCGGGGCCGCCCTGGCCGCCGCCGTCGGGTCGCGCACCGACGCCGCGCTCGTGGCCGCGATCACCGCCACGTCCGCGCTGGTCGGCGGCTTCCAGCGGGTCAGGACCGAGCGCGCGCTCGCCGACCTGTTCGCCCGCTCGGCGATCGGCGCACGCGTGCGGCGGGGCGGGGCGGAGCGGCTGGTGACCGCGGGCGACCTGGTGCACGGAGACGTGGTCGTGCTGCGTCCGGAGGACGTGGTGCCCGCGGACTGCCGGCTGCTGGAGGCGGAGGGGCTCGAGGTCGACGAGTCCTCGCTGACCGGCGAGTCTCTGCCGGTGTCCAAGGACCCGGTGCCGGTGGTCGCCGCGCGGATCGCGGACCGCCGCTCGGTGCTCTACGAGGGCTCGACCATCTCCGCGGGACGCGCGACGGCCGTCGTGGTGGCCACCGGGTCCGCCACCGAGGTGGGCCGCAGCATGGCCACGGCCCGCCGCTCCGCCCCGGTGACGGGCGTGGAGGCACGGCTGACCAAGCTGACCAGGGCAGGACTGCCGGTGGCGCTCGGCTCCGCGGCCGCGGTGGCCGGGGCGGGCCTGCTGCACGGGCACCGCATCACCGACACCCTCGCCTCGGCGGTGAACCTGGCCGTCGCCTCCGTCCCCGAGGGCCTGCCGTTCCTGGTCAACGCGGCGCAGCTGGCGGCGGCCAGGCGCCTCGCGGACCACGGCGCGCTGGTGCGCAACCCCCGGACGATCGAGGCGCTCGGCCGCGCCGACGTGCTGTGCTTCGACAAGACCGGCACCCTCACCGAGGGCCATCTCCAGCTGGCGGCGGTCAGTGACGGCGAGTCCGCGCAAGCCCTGGAACGGCTCGGCGCCGACCACAAGGCAGTGCTGGCCGCCGCGCTGCGCGCCACCCCGCCCGCGCGCCAGGCCGAGCCGATGGCCCATCACACGGACCAGGCGGTGGCGGCCGGAGCCCGCAGGGCCAAAGTGGCCGTACGGCGCGGGGCGGCCCGCTGGCGGCGCACCGACTCCCTGGCCTTCGAGCCGTCGCGCGCCTACCACGCCACCGCGGGTCGTACGTCGCACGGCGTGCTGCTCAGCGTGAAGGGCGCCCCGGAGAACGTGCTGTCCCGCTGCCGCCGCAGGCGCCTGCACGGCACGACGGCCGCGCTCGACGAGGCCGGGCGCAGCGGCCTGACGGCCATGGCGGAGGAGCTCGCGGGCGCAGGCCGCCGGGTCCTGGCCGTGGCCGAGCGCACCATGCGGGCGGACGCCCAGCTCACCGACGACGCCGTGGACGACCTCGTCTTCCTCGGGTTCATCACGCTGGCCGACCCGGTCCGTACGAGCGCCGCCCCCGCCACGGCGCGGCTGCGCGAGGCCGGGGTGCAGATCGTCATGCTCACCGGCGACCACCCGGCCACCGCCGACGCCATCGCGGCCACCGTCAGCGCGGACACGGAGCTCACGGTGTCGACCGGGCCGGATCTCGACGAGCTCGACGACGCCGAACTCGACGCGCTGCTCCCCACCGTGGACGTCATCGCCCGGTGCAGCCCGCACCACAAGGTCCGTATCGTCCAGGCCTACCAGCGGCTCGGCCGGGTCGTCGCGATGACGGGCGACGGGGCGAACGACGCTCCTGCGATCCGGCTCGCCGACATCGGGATCGCCCTCGGGCGGCGCGGCACACCGGCCGCGACGGCGGCAGCGGACCTGGTCGTCGGGGACGACCGGCTGGAGACGATCATCTCGGCGCTGATGGAGGGCCGGGCCATGTGGGCGTCGGTGCGCGCCGCGCTCGCGATCCTCATCGGCGGGAACCTCGGCGAGGTCTCCTTCAGCGTGCTGGCCGCCGCCCTGACCGGCACCGCGCCGCTCAACGCCCGCCAGATCATGCTGGTCAACCTGCTCACCGACCTGGCCCCCGCCCTGGCCATCGCCGTACGCGAGCCGACCGCCGGGGTCGGCGAACGGCTGCTGCGCGAGGGTCCGCACCAGTCCCTGGGCGCGGCACTGACCTACGAGATGGTGGTGCGCGGCGCCACCACCACCTTCGGCGCGGGCCTGGCCTGGGGCCTCGCCCGCCTCACGGGCACGCAGCGCCGCGCGAGCACGGTGGCGCTGGCCGCCGTCGTCGGCACCCAGCTCGCCCAGACGCTCCTCGCCGGCGGCCTGGACCGCAACGTCCTGGCCGCGGGGCTGGGTTCGGCCGCGGTCCTCGCGGCGATCATCCAGACGCCGGCCGTCAGCCAGTTCTTCGGGTGTACGCCGCTGGGCCCGGTGGCGTGGGGCATCGCACTCGGCTCGATCGGTTCCGCGACCTTGCTCAACGCCGTACTCGGCCCGCTGTCCCGGCGCCTGGCCGAGGCGGAGGAGGAAGCGGGGGAGGAAGCGGGGGAGGTGCCGGAGGCGGCTGGGGCGGAGGCCAGGGCGGCAGGGGAAGCGGCGGCCCGGGAGGCCAGGAAGGCCGGAGAAGCCGGGCGAGCCGGGAAGGTTGCCCGGCCCGCCGCCGCACCCGCCGCCGAGTAGCGGCGCCCTGCGCAGGGTGCCAGGGTGGGTGAGGAGGCCACCGGTGGGCCACCGGCCGGGCCGCCTGAGACGTACGGAGAGGCCATGAGTGAGACGCAGGTTGTCGTCGAGCGGTGGATCGGGGCCCCGGTCGAGAAGGTGTGGCAGGCGCTGACCGACCTGGAGTCGGCGCCGCACGTCCTCAGCGGCGTGCAGAGTGTCGAGGTGCTCACGCCCGGTCCGTTCGGGGAGGGCACCCGGTGGCGGGAGACCCGCAAGATGCTGGGGCGGACGGCGACGGAGGAGATGTTCGTCACCGAGTGCGAGAAGCCCTCGCACTGCGTCGTCGAGTCGGAGGCGCACGGCGCGCACTACGTCTCCGAGTTCACGCTCGCTCCGCAGACCGACGAGGAGGGCGGCACGACGGTGCGGATGAGCTTCTCGGCCACGCCTCCCGGGGGCTTCGCGGGCGTCATGATGAAGGTGTTCGGCGGCCTCGGCACCAAGGCGGTGGCGAAGTCGATCGAAAAGGACCTCGCCGACGTCGCGGCCCACGTCGAGCGCCCCGCCCCCGGAACCGAGGAAGCCGAACCGGGCCCGGAGGGCCCGCAGGGCCCGGCAGAGCCGAAGGCCTGAGGCCGGGACAGCACGGCCCGAGGCCGGGACCGACTGTCAGTGGGGCCGCCTAGTCTCACGGGTATGAGCCACGCCGATCTGCTGGAACTGCGCACCGCGCTCAGCGCCGCATCGGACATCGCCTGCGGCCTGGAGGCCGGCCCGTCGCGCCGGCAGGCCGACGAGCTGGTCGAGGCCCTCCGGCGGGCGCTCGCCGCCGCCGGCTCGCTCTCGTCCGAGTACGGCGCCACGGGATGCCCCGAGCATCCGCGCGGCGCCGTCGACCCGCTGTACGGGGACCCGGACGACCCGCTGCCGCCGGGCTACGGCAAGTGCCTGTTGTGCAATGACCGCAGACGGCGCGCGAGTACGCGGCACGGGCGGGCGCCCGTGCGCGGTTTCCGGGGCTGAGCAGCACTGAGCAGGCTCAGCCTGCTGCGTGGCCGCCCAGACTCGTCGAAGGAGAGCAGGCCATCGCCGTCGGAGCCGACGCTGTTGATCACGGCGAGCGCGACCTCAGCCCTGCTGCGTGGCCCAGAACTCGTCGAAGGAGAGCAGGCCATCGCCGTCGGAATCAGCGCTGTTGATCACGGCCTGAGCGACGGTCTCGGTGACGAACGGGTCGCCGAGCTGGGCCATCACGCTCTTGTACTCGCTCGCCGAGATCAGTCCGTCCTTGTTGAGGTCGTACCGCTCGAACGCGCGCCGCGCCACCTCGATGTCCGCCACTGGTCCTCCCCTTGGGTGCTGCACTGGTGCTTGCCAAACGGGAACACACTATCGGCTCGGTCCGCTGCGGCCGGAGACGGCTGTCGTCCGCCATGAGTGACGCTCTGTCCGTCCCGTGGTGGACCTCTCGAACCCCGCACCCCCGGTTCACCGATGACCCCCGTGCACGGTGAACCGGGGGCGGGGCCCCAGGAGCTGCCGTCCGCCTCTGCGGCACCGCGTCAGCTCAGCGTGCCTCTTCGGGAACGTCCCTTTCGCACCTGGACGTCTACGACTCTAGGGATGCGCGATCCACCGCTCCACCGAGTTTTTCTCCGGTGCCACGGGTGCCACATACGCCAACTGACGCCGCCTCAGCGGAAGATGCCGGTGTGGCCGAGCGAGTAGCGGCCCGGCTGCGGGTAGACCGCGAGGCCGTGCGGGCCGCCGCCGACCGGGATGCGGGCCAGCTGCTTCCCGGTGCGGGTGTCGATCGCGTAGACCTCGGAGTCGTAGCGCCCCGAGAGCCACAGCACCTTGCCATCGGTCGAGACGCCGCCCATGTCGGGGCTGCCGCCGTCCGGCAGCTTCCACTTCTTCTTCAGTTTGCGGGTGCGGAAGTCGAAGACGGAGATGGTGCCCTCGCCGCGGTTCGAGATGAACATCGACTTCGAGTCGCGGCTGACGTAGAGGCCGTGGGTGCCCCTGCCGGTGGGCATCAGCTTCGGCGTGCTGAACGTGTCGCCGTCGAGGACCCAGACGCCGTGGGCCATCATGTCGGCGACGTACCAGGTCTTCCCGTCCGGCGAGATCTTCACGTCCTGCGGCATGGCGCCGCGGAAGGGCAGCCGCTGCTGGTCGACGACCTCCATCTTCTCGGTGTCGACCTTGAGGAGCTCGGCGGAGAACTCGCAGGAGACGATGAAGTAGCGGCCGTCGGGCGAGAAGTCGGCGTGGTTCACGCCGTAGCAGGAGACGGGGACGGTTTTCTTGACGGCCATGGTGTGCGGGTCGCGGAAGACCAGCTCGCGGTCGAGGGAGGCCATGACGACCGCGTACTTGCCGTTGGGCGTGAAGTAGAGGTTGTACGGGTCGTGGACGTCGACCGGCCTGCCCGCCTTCCCCGTCTTCGGGTTGATGGGGGTGAGCGTGTGGCCGCGGTTGTTGTTGACCCAGAGCGTCTTCAGGTCCCAGGACGGGACCACGTGCTGCGGCTGGATGCCGACCTTGATGGTGTCGATCACCTCGTACGTCTTCGGGTCGATGACCGACACCGTGTCGGAGGTGGTGTTGGGCACGTAGATCCGGGACGGAAAGTCCTTGACCACCGGGGACAGTTGGCCGGGGCGGTTGGCCGCGTAGATGTCCTTGGGGTCGAGCACCGGCGGCATGCCGGGCAGACCCGCCGGTACGGGCCGCGGGGACCTGCTGGGCGGCTGCGAGGCGGCGCCGTGGCTGCGCGAGGCGCGGTCGCGGTCCTCGGAGGAGGAGGGCGCGCAGCCGGAGGCGACGGCGAGGAGGGCAGCGGCGAGGAGGGCAGCGGCGAGCAGGGCGGCGGCAGGACCCCGGCGCGGGAGGCGGGAACCCCCGCCTCCCGGAGGATCTGCGGCAGCCGGTCCATGGTGGTGTACGGCTCTCACGCGGCCATTGAACGGCCCGGGAAGGCGATGAGCCCGCTATTAACCCATTTGGCAGGCGTGACGTGTCGGGTCCGGGGTCGCAGGCATCAGCGGTCCGTGACCCGCATTTCGAACCAGGTCGTCTTGCCGCGCGGGAGCAGGTCGACGCCCCACCGGTCGGAGAGCTTGTCCACCAGGAACAGGCCGCGGCCGCTCGTGTCCAGCTCGTGCACCGGCATCAGACAGGGCAGGCCGCGCGAAGGGTCACGCACCTCGATCCGGATCCAGCCGCGGCGGCGCAGCATCCGCAGCCCGAAGCTGCGGGCCCCGGTGTGCCGTACGGCGTTCCCGACCAGCTCGGAGACGAGGAGAACAGCATGCTCGGCGTACTGCACATTGAGCCCCCAATGGCGCAGAACGACCGACTGAGCGAGACGGCGGGCCGTGGCGGCGGATTCCGGGCGCGAGGGCAGCTGCACCTCCTCGACCGTCGGATTGCCGAACAGGTCGAGAGCCTTGAGAGCGTGCTCGTCCTCAACGGACGGCACCCACCGCGCCGCGGTCGCGCCGGTGCGGCGCTGCGGCTGATCCATCTCTCCGAGGCCCGCCATGCCCCCATCATGACCGCCCTGCGCGGCCTCTCGTGCGGGAACCGTGCAATTGCAGATGTCGGAATATCCGATTCCGCCCCCGCTCCCGAGATATGCCCGAGGCGGCCTGCAACCGCTCCCAACCCGCCCGACCTGCGATGACGTTCCGCAGCCGCACGATCGCCGAGCGTCCCGCAAGGGTAAGGCTCAAGGGTGATTCAGAGTCGGCACAATTCGCCCGCACGAGGCCGGGCGGGGGTCCGCCCGGCCTCTCAACTCGGCTGTGTTCAGCGGAACTTCAGCGGAACTTGGCCTTGCCCGGGCCCTCTTCGACGAAGCTGCGCATGCCGGTCTCCCGGTCCTCGGTCGCGAACAGGCCCGCGAACCAGTTCCGTTCGATGGTGAGCCCTGTGTCGATGTCCGTCTCGAGGCCGGCGTCGATGGACTCCTTCGCGGCCCGGAGCGCGATGGCGGGGCCCTGCGCGAGCCTGGCGGCCCACGCGCGCGCCTCCTCGTACACCTCGTCCGCGGGCACGACCCGGTCCACCAGGCCGATGGCGAGAGCTTCCTCCGCCTTCACCTGCCGCCCGGTGAAGATCAGGTCCTTGGCCTTGGAGGGGCCGACGAGGCGGGACAGGCGCTGGGTGCCACCCGCACCCGGGATCAGGCCGAGCAGGATCTCCGGCTGGCCCAGCTTGGCGTTGTCGGCGGCAATGCGGATGTCGGCGCACAGCGCCAGCTCGCAGCCGCCGCCCAGGGCGTAGCCGGTGACGGCGGCGACGACGGGCTTGGGGATACGGGCGACGGCGGTGAAGGAGTCCTGAAGGGCGCGGGACCTGGCCACCATGGCGGCGTGGTCCATGGCCTGCATCTCCTTGATGTCCGCGCCCGCCGCGAACACCTTCTCGCCGCCCCACAGGATCACGGCCCGCACGTCGTCCCGGCGCCCCGCCTCCTCGGCGAGCTCGCGAAGCCGGTCCTGGGTGGCGATGTCCAGGGCGTTCATCGGCGGGCGGTCGAGACGAATGGTGCCGACGCCCTCGGAGACCTCGAGTTGCACAGTCATGAGGGGAAGGTTAGCCCTCGTTAACCGACGAGGCGATGGGGCTGCTCGTGCCGACGCCCTCGGAGACCTCGAATCGCACAGTCATGAGGGAAAGGTCAGCCCTCGTTAACGAGAAGAGGCCCGGTGCCATTGCTCACAGCACCGGGCCCCTTTTCGGGAATTCGGGCCGCCTTACTGCGGCGCCTTCCACTCGTCCCAGTCCATGTTCCAGCCGTTGAGCCCGTTGTCCGGCTGGATCTGCTTGTCCTTGGAGTTCTTCACGATCACGACGTCGCCGAGGAGCGAGTTGTCGTAGAACCAGGCGGCCGGAGTGCTCTTGTCCCCGGCTCCCCGGACGTCGAACAGGCCCACGCAGCCGTGGCTGACGTTGGCATTGCCGAACGTCGGCCTCCCGGCCCAGTAGTTGCCGTGGATGAACGTCCCCGAGGTGCTCAGTCGCATCGCGTGCGGCACGTCCTTGATGTCGTACTCGCCGCCGAAGCCCACGGTGTCCCCGTTCATCCGGGTCACCTTGTACTTCTCGCTGATCACCATCTGGCCGTTGTACGTGGTGTTCTCCGGGGCGCCCGCCGTTATCGGGATCGTCTTGATGACCTTGCCGTCCCGCTCGACGGTCATCTTCTTCGTCTTGGCGTCGACGGTGCTCACCTGGCTGCGCCCGATGGTGAACGTCACGTCCTTCGCCTGCTTGCCGTAGACGCCGGGCCTGCCCTCGACTCCGTCGAGGTTGAGGCTCAGGGTCACTTCGGTGCCCTTCGCCCAGTACTTTTCGGGCCGGAAGTCCAGGCGGTCGTTGCCGAACCAGTGGCCCTCGATCGGTACGGACGGCTCGGCCTTGACCTTGATGGCCTTCTCGACGGCCTCCGGGTCCGTGATCCCCCTGCTGAACCTGATGGACACCGGCATGCCCACGCCGACCTTCTGGCCGTTCTCCGGAGTGAAGTAGCCGATGAAGGTGTTCTCCGGTACGAACGTGGTGAAGGTCGCGTGCTTGGCGGACTCGCGGCCCTCGGAGTCCTTGGCCACGGCGTCCACCGTGTACTTGGTGCCCGAGCCGAGGTGCGCGGCCGGCTCCCACAGGGCTCCGCCGTCCGTGATCTTCCCCGCGACCTTGTTGCCCTTGGAGTCCTTGACCTCGACGGAGGTCAGCTTGCCCTTCTCCGCCGTGACCTTGAGGGCGCCGGTGGTCACCACGTCGTCGGCGCCGTCCTCCGGAGAGATCTTGACGATGGCCTGCGACGCCTTGGTGTCGACGCCGCCGCCCTTGCCGCCCTCGCCACCGGAGGACTCGTCCCCGCCACATGCGGTGACCACCAGCAGCAGGGCCCCCGTCATCATGGCGAGCAGGGCCTTGCCCCCCTGCCGACTCCGCCGTCCCACCGGCGCCCCCGATATCGGCTGCACGTTCACAGTTGTACTCCCCTCGCACGGGTCGCCTGCACGGCCCCGCCTGCACATCCCCCGGCGCGCGCCGGTCCAGCGCACACGCCGATAGATAACCACACGACCTCCACAGAGAGATCCCCGGGAATGTCACGGATCAGTCCCAAGTAGCAGGGAAAAGGCGGCTCCGAGGAGGCCAGGGGCCGACCGCGGTCAACCGCGCCGGCAGGCCGGGACGCGAGCCGGGGTCAGCGCAGGGCCGAGCCCGCCCGCCACTGATCCCAGGACAGGTTCCAGCCGCCCAGCCCGTTGTACGGCGCGACCGTGCGATCGGCGCTGTGCACCACCTCCACGACGTCCCCCACGATGGAGCTGTCGTAGAACCAGCGCGCCGGAGTGAGCGCCCTCCCGCCCTGCACATCGTGCAGCCCGATGCAGCCGTGGCTGACGTTGGCCGCCCCGAACGTCCCTCGCGGTGTCCAGTAGTTGCCGTGCAGGAACGTCCCGGACGTGGTCAGCCGCATCGCGTGCGGCACGTCGGGGATGTCGTACTCGCCGCCGAAGCCGACCGTCGCCCCGTCCATCCTGGTCACGTCGTGCCGCGCCATCACCACCATCTTCCCGCTGTAGGTGGGGGTGTGGGGCGCGCCCGCGGTGATCGGCAGGGTCGCGAGTTCCCTGCCGTCCCTGCGCACGGTCATGGTGTACGCGGCGGCGTCGACCGTGCTCACCTGGCTGCGGCCGATGGTGAAGCGCACCGTCTTGTGCTGGATCCCGTACGCGCCCGGGGCCGCCTTCACGCCGCGCAGCCGGAGCCGTACCGAAACCTCGGTGCCGGCCCTCCAGTACGTACGCGGCCGGAAGTCGAGCCGCCGGTTCCCGAACCAGTGCCCGGCGACCTTCACCGGCGGGCGGGCGGTGATCCGGATGCCGCGTTCGACGGCGGCGCGGTCGGCGATGGGGCGGTCGAAGTCGAACGACACGATCATGCCGGTGCCGACGACCGAGCCGTGCTCGGGGCGGAAGAAGCTCATGAAGCGGTGCTCGGGCACGAAGGTGGTGAACGACGTGTGGCGCGCGATACGGCGGCCGTGTCCGTCGACGGCGACCGCGTCCACGCTGTACTTGCCGGCCAGTTCGAGCCCCGCGTCGCCGGAGGGGCGCCAGCGCAGCCCGTTCAGGCTGATCCGCCCGGCCAGCGGCCGCCCGCGGACGCCCCCGACCCGTACGACCCTGACCCGCTCGAGCCGCCCGTCGGTCACGGACACCTCGACGGGAGCCCAGGACCGTACGCCTTTCGCGCCGTTGGCCGGCGTGACCCTGATCGCCTGCTCGGGCGGCAGCGGCGGCCCCGGCAGTCCGATCCCCGACACCCTGCAACCCGCGGCCGCCGCCACCAGAGCCACCACGAGGGCGTACCCCGCCCGTGCGCGCCGCGCGCGCCTCACATCCAGCCTCACGCGGAACCCAACGATCTCCCCCCTCCGGTGGAAACGTGAGGGCAGGGCCCCGAGCGGGCAGGAATGCTGCGAGGACCAGAGGCCGGGGCCCGCGGAGGGACGCCGCGGGCCACCGCTCGATCAGCCGCGAGCTGCGGGAGGCTGCCACGTGTCGAGCGCACCCGAGCAGGAGCACCTGCCGGAGCAGGCCACCGCCGCCGGAGAGCCGAACGGCCACCGCACGGACGCGCCCGTGCCCGCACCGGCGGCGGCGAGCGCAGCCGGGCGGCCGGTCCGGCCCGCCCGGCCGGGAAGTCCGCAGCCGCTCGGGGCGCGGTTCCGGGTCGGGGCCGACGGGGTGGCGGGGACGAACTTCGCGCTGTGGGCGGGCGGGGCCGAAGCCGTGGAGGTCTGTCTTTTCGACGAGGACGGCACCGAGACCCGCTGCCCGCTGGGCGAGCTGACACACGAGATCTGGCACGGCTTCGTGCCCGGCGTGCTCCCCGGGCAGCGGTACGGCTTCCGGGTGCACGGCCGCTGGGACCCGTGGACCGGCGCCCGCTGGAACCCGGCCAAGCTGCTGCTCGACCCGTACGCGCGGGCGGTGGACGGCGACTTCGGCTTCCCCATCGAGGTAGACGGGCACGTGCGGGACAGCCTCCCCGCAGAGGTGTACGGGCACGTGCGGGACTGGCCCCAGCAGCACGTCGCCGACACCGTCCGCGACGACCGCGACTCCGCGCCGTACGTCCCCAAGGGCGTGGTCGTGCACGACGACGCCGCCGACCACGACGAGTGGGCCGACGACCGCCGCCCGAAGACGCCGTGGGCCGACTCGGTCATCTACGAGCTGCACGTGCGCGGCTTCACGATGCGTCACCCCGGCATCCCCGAGCGGCTGCGCGGCACGTACGCAGGGCTCGCGCACCCGGCCGCGCTCGAGCACCTCACCCGGCTCGGGGTGACGGCGGTCGAACTGCTGCCGGTGCACCAGTTCGCGCACGAGGACCACCTGCTGCGCCGCGGCCTGAAGAACTACTGGGGCTACAACTCGATCGGCTACTTCGCGCCGCACGCCGCGTACTCCGCCTCCGGCACGCGCGGCCAGCAGGTCGGCGAGTTCCGGCGGATGGTGCGGGCACTGCACGACGCGGGGATCGAGGTCATCCTGGACGTGGTCTACAACCACACGGCGGAGGCGGGCGAACTGGGCCCGACGCTGTCGCTGCGCGGCATCGACAACCGCGGCTACTACCGGCTCCAGGCCGACCCCCGCCGCTACGCCGACTACACCGGCTGCGGCAACACCCTCCACGTCGTGCAGCCCAACGTCCTGCGGCTGATCACCGATTCACTCCGCTACTGGGTGACCGAGATGGGCGTCGACGGCTTCCGCTTCGACCTGGCCGCGGCCCTCGCCCGCTCCATGCACGACGTGGACATGCTCTCGCCCTTTCTCGCCGTCATCGCCCAGGACCCGGTGCTGCGCCGGGTGAAGCTGATCGCCGAGCCGTGGGACGTCGGCTCGGGCGGTTACCAGGTGGGGGCCTTCCCACCTCTGTGGACGGAGTGGAACGACCGCTACCGGGACGCCGTACGGGACTTCTGGCGCGGCGCGCTCCCGGACGTACGGGACCTGGGCTACCGGCTGTCCGGCTCCAGCGACCTGTACGCGTGGGGCGGCCGCCGCCCGTACGCCTCCGTCAACTTCGTCACCGCCCACGACGGCTTCACGCTGCGCGACCTCGTCTCGTACGAGCAGAAGCACAACGAGGCCAACGGCGAGGGCAACCGCGACGGCACGAACGACAACCGGTCCTGGAACTGCGGCGCGGAGGGCGAGACGGACGACCCGCGCATCAACGCCCTGCGCCGCCGGCAGCTGCGGAACCTGCTCACCACGCTGCTGCTGTCGACCGGCGTGCCGATGCTCGTCGCGGGCGACGAGATGGGCCGCACGCAGGGCGGCAACAACAACGCGTACTGCCAGGACAACGAGACGGGGTGGGTGGACTGGTCGCTGCTGGAGGACCCGGGATGGCGGGCCCTCACCGAGCTGGTCTCCCGGCTGATCGCGCTGCGCCACGCGCACCCGGTGCTGCGCCGCCGCGCCTTCTTCTCGGGGCGGCCGCAGGGGCCGGACGGGCTGCGGGACCTGGCGTGGTTCACGGCGGAGGGGCGGGAGATGACCGAGCAGGACTGGTACGCGCCGACGGCCACGCTCGGGATGTACCTCTCGGGCCGAGACATCCCGCAGCGCGACGAGCGGGGCGAGCCGGTCACGGACGACAGCTTCCTGGCGGTGCTCCACGCGGACCCCGAGCCGGGCAGCTTCACGCTGCCGGGGCCGCCGTGGGCGGCGGAGTACGAGCTGCTGGTGGACACCGCCCGCGAGGACCAGTCCGGGCCGCCCGGCACTCGGCACGCCGCGGGATCGGCCTGTCGGGTGCCGGCGAGGTCTGTGCTCCTCTTCCGCATAGCGCAGGAGTGATCGTGATCGTGGCCGCCAGGAGTGATGGTGACGGATCGTCACGGCACGCCCCGGCCCGGTAAGAAATCGGATGAGCACTGTCAGTGGTGAACCGTAGTCTCACAGCTGATGCCTGATACGTGCCGAGAGCCCGCGCCGTCCGAACCGTCCACGTCCCCGTCCTCTCCTCACCGCTCCACCGTGCGTTCGCTGCTGCGCCTGTGGCCGTACGTGCGGCCGGTGCGGGTGCGGCTGTTCAGCGCGGCCTTCGTCGCCGTCGTCGCCTCCTGCGTCGGTCTGGTCATCCCTCTCGTGCTGAAGTGGATGGTGGACGGTCCCGTCGCCGAGCGGGATCCGGGCGGGGTATGGCTGGGCGGCGCGTATCTGCTGCTGCTCGGGGTCGCGGAGGCGGGTCTGTTCGGGCTGCGGCGCTGGCTGGTGGCGCGGCCGCTGGCCGGGGTCGAGGCGGCGATGCGCGCGGATCTCTACCGGCATCTGCAGCGGCTCCCGGTCTCCTTCCACGACCGCTGGCCGTCGGGCCAGCTGCTCTCCCGGGCCACCACGGATCTGCAGCTGCTGCGCATGTTCCTGGCCTTCCCGATGACGTTTCTGCTCGTCAACGCGACCACGATCCTGGTGGGCTTCGCGATCCTGCTCGGGCAGGAGTGGCGGCTCGGGCTCGTCCTGCTCGGGCCCGTGGTGCCGCTGCTGATCCTTTGCTCCTGGTTCGAGGCGCGCTACTCGGTCGCCGCGCGCACCGCCCAGGACCAGATCGGCGATCTGACGACGGTCGTCGAGGAGGGCGTCCTCGGCGTCCGCATCATCAAGGGCTTCGGCCGCCACCGCAGCCAGGCGCGAGCGTTCAGGTCGCTGTCGCGGCGGGTGCGCGGGACGGAGCTGCGCAAGGCCCGGCTGCTGGCCGTGATCTGGGCGCTCATCCTGGTGCTTCCGGAGATCGCGATCGGCGCGGCGCTGGTGCTGGGCACGGTGCGGGTTGCCGACGGCGGTCTCTCCGCCGGGACGCTGGTGGCCTTTCTGTCCACGGCACTCGCGCTGCGCTGGCCGGTGGAGTCGATCGGCTTCCTGCTGGCGATGAGCCAGGAGTCCGCGACGGCCACGGAACGCTACTTCGAGGTCATGGACGCCCCCGAACAAACGGACCAGCCCGCGCCGGTCACGGAACGCCCCTTCGAGATCATGGACGCCGCCGAACAACGGGACCAGCCCACGCCGCGTACCACCGAACCAAGAGACCAGCCCCCGCCGCGTACCACCGAACCAAGAGACCAGCCCCCGCCGGGTGCCCCCGCATCAACGGACCCACCCGCGCCGGGCGCCGCCGAGCGCGGGGCCCGCACGGAGGGCGGTTTACGGTTCGAAGAGGTCGAGTTCCGGTATCCGGACGCGCCCCCCGGCGCCCCGCCCACCCTCCACGGAGTGGATCTGCACGTCCGCCCCGGCGAGACCATGGCCCTCGTCGGCGCCACCGGCTCCGGCAAGACGACGCTCACCGCGCTCGTACCCCGCCTCCACGAGACGACCCGCGGCCGCATCACGCTCGACGGCGAGGACATCGCCGCGATGCCGCGGGCCCGGCTGCGCGAACTCGTCGCCGTCGCCTTCGAGGAGCCGACGCTGTTCTCCGCGACCGCCGCGGAGAACGTCCTGATGGGGGCGGACGGCGTCGGCGAGTCCGGCCTGCGGCGGGCACTGGAGGTCAGCCAGGCGGAGTTCGTCCACGACCTTCCGCAGGGCGCGCGTACGCAGGTGGGCGAGCAGGGCCTGAGCCTGTCGGGCGGCCAGCGGCAGCGGCTCGCGCTGGCCCGCGCGGTGGTCGGCCGCCCGCGGTTCCTCGTACTCGACGACCCGCTGTCCGCGCTCGATGTGCATACGGAGGCGCTGGTGGAGGCCGCCCTGCGGCAGGTGCTCGCGACGACCACCGCACTCGTCGTCGCACATCGCCCGTCCACGGTCCTGCTCGCCGACCGCGTGGCGCTGCTCTCGGGCGGCCGCATCACCGCGGTCGGCACCCACCCCGAACTGCTGCGCAGCAGCCCGGAGTACCGCCTCCTCATGTCGGGCGCGCCCGGCGGCCACGCGCCCGACGGCCACACACCGGACGGCCAAACGCCCCACGACCACACGCCCCACGGCCACACGCCCCACGGCCACGCCGGTCCCGTGCCCGGCACGCCCGCCGTCGACGGAGGTTCCCCGCGATGACGACTGCAGTCTCCGGACAGCCCAGCCCCGACGCCGCCTTCGACCAGGACGTGCTGCCCGGCCCCAAGGGCGCGTCCCGCGCGCTGCTGTTGTCCCTGCTGCGGCCGTGCCGCGGGCGGGTCTGGGTCGCGGCCGTCGTTCTGCTGCTGCAGCAGGCCGCCATGCAGGCGGGCCCCCTGCTGGTCGCGGTCGCGATCGACCGGGCCGTCCCCGCCGTCCGCGCGAACGACCACGGCCCGCTGATCGCCGTCGGCGCCGCGTACCTGCTCTGCTCGCTCGCCTCCGGCGCGCTCCAGTACGCCTTCATCCGCGCCTCCGCCCGCGTCAGTCAGGACGTGCTGCTCGACCTCCGCGGCCGGATCTTCCGGCACGCCCAGGCCCTGAGCGTGGACTTCCACGAGCGCTACACCTCGGGCCGCCTGATCTCCCGCGCCACCACCGACGTCGAGTCGCTGCGCGAGCTGCTCAACGAGGGCCTGGAGGAGCTGCTCGGGGTCGCGCTCTCGGTCGTCTACATCTCCGCCCTGCTCCTCTATCTCGACTGGGGCCTGGGCGCGGCGGCCGTGCTGTCCTTCTGGCCGCTGCACCTCCTCGTACGGTCCTTCCAGCGGCGGTCGATGGTCGTCTACCGGAAGCGGTCCACGGCGATCGCGGCCGTGATCGTGAAGTTCGCGGAGACGATGAACGGCATCCGCCCGGTGCAGGCCTTCCGGCGCGAGCGGGCCAACGACGCGGAGTTCCGGGGGCTCAATCACCGGCACGAGCGGGTGAACGGCGACGCGATCCTGGAGATGGCGCGTTACGTGATCTCGTCCCGGCTCGTCGCGAATTTCGCCGTCGCGGCCATCGTGCTCTGGGGCGCGTACCGGGTGGCGGCCGGCGGCCTCGCCCTCGGCGTGCTCGCCGCCTCCGTGCTCTACCTGCGGCGGCTCTACGACCCGATCGACCGGCTGGGGATGTTCCTCAACTCCTACCAGTCGGCGGCCGCGTCCCTCGAGAAGATCGCGGGCCTGCTCGCCCAGCGCCCCTCCGTGCCGGAGCCCGCCGAGCCGAAGCCGCTGCCCGGGCGGGACCGGGACCACCCCGGCCGGGAGGTCGTCTTCGAGGGCGTGCGTTTCGCGTACCGTACGGGCGGCGAGGTGCTACCCCGCTTCGACCTCACCCTCCCCGCCGGGCAGACGACCGCCGTGGTCGGCTCGACGGGCGCGGGCAAGTCCACGCTCGCGAAGCTGCTGGCCCGCTTCTACGACCCGACCGCGGGCCGCGTCCTGCTCGACGGGGTGGATCTGCGCGACCTGGAGGCGCCGGAGCTGCGCCGCGGGGTCGTCATGGTCACGCAGGAGGCGTTCCTCTTCTCCGGCACGGTGGCCGAGAACATCGCGATCGGCCGCCCCGACGCGACCCGCGGTGAGATCGAGCGGGCGGCGAAGGCGATCGGGGCGCACGACTTCATCGCCGCGCTGCCGGACGGCTACGACACGGATGTGCGCAAGCGGGGCGGCCGGATCTCCGCGGGCCAGCGCCAGTTGGTGGCCTTCGCGCGGGCGCTGCTCGCCGATCCGGGCGTGCTGATCCTGGACGAGGCGACGTCGTCGCTGGACATCCCCGGTGAGCGGGCCGTGCAGCGGGCGATGCACACGGTGCTGCGCGGCCGTACGGCCGTGGTCATCGCGCACCGGCTGTCGACGGTCGAGATCGCGGACCGGGTGCTGGTGATGTCCGGCGGCCGGATCACCGAGGACGGCACGCCTGCCGAACTCATCCAGGGCCAGGGCGCCTTCGCGTCCCTGCATCAGGCGTGGCGCGACAGCCTCGTCTAACCCGGCACCAACGTGGCGGGACAGCCTCGTATGACGCCCGGTAACGCCCGGCGCAGGGACGTGCGCAGCAGCCCGTTCGCATAGCGGGCAGGGATCATGGGCCAACGGACGTTTTCCGGCCAACTTGCCGCTGCGCTCCTGACACCGGCACATGCGCAGTGGCACTCTTCCCTCGACGCCGCTGTGCACCCCCCACAGGTACCCAAGTGCCACGGCTCGCTCGCGCCCGCACGGCCGCACGTCTCCCCCCACAGGTTCCGCCTGCTCTTCCAGGTTCCACCTGTTCTGCGAACTGCCGTGTTCTGCCCGGCGGCACAACCCTTGCCGTCGGTATCCCTGGGCCGACGCCTGACCAAGCGCGGCCGCAGCAGAAGGAGTCCGCGTGAGACGCACCCCCCGCAAACCCCGTAACTCCGGCAGACGTGCCATGGCCGGCGGCGCGGTGATCGCCGCCGCCGCGCTGCTCGCCACCGGCGTCCAGACCGGCACCGCCACCGCCCGCCCGGACGACCAGGACCGTGCGGCCCGGGCATTCGCGAAGCCCGATCCCGGCGCCCTGCCCGTCAAGCTCTCCCCCGCCCAGCGCGCCGACCTGATACGCGAGGCGGGCGCCACCAGGTCCGCCACCGCCGAGTCCCTCGGCCTCGGCGCGAAGGAGAAGCTGGTCGTCCGCGATGTCGTCAGGAACGCCGACGGCACGACCCACACCCGCTATGAGCGCACCTACGACGGCCTGCCCGTCCTCGGCGGCGACCTGATCGTTCACCGGACGAAGGCGGGCAGGACCGAGGGCGTCACCAAGGCCGTCACGTCCCGGATCGCCGTCCCCAGCACGGCCGCTGAGGTAACCGCGGGCGCCGCCGAGGCCAGGGCGCTCAAGGCCGCGAAAGCTCAGGGCTCGAAGCGGACCGACGCCGACCGGGCGCCCCGCAAGGTGATCTGGGCGGCCGAGGGAAGGCCCGTACTCGCCTGGGAGACCGTCGTCGGCGGCCTGCAGCACGACGGCACGCCGAACGAGCTGCACGTCATCACCGACGCGCGGACCGGCGGGACGCTCCACGCGTACCAAGCGGTGCAGAACGGCACCGGCAACAGCCAGTACAGCGGCACGGTCACCATCGGCACCTCGCAGTCCGGCGGCCAGTACCAGCTGAACGACACCACGCGCGGCAGCCACAAGACGTACAACCTCAACCGCGGCACCTCGGGCACCGGCACCCTGTTCACCGACGCCGACGACACCTGGGGCAACGGCCAGCCGGGCGAACCCCAGACCGCGGGCGTCGACGCCCACTACGGCGCCCAGCTGACCTGGGACTACTACAAACTGGTGCACGGGCGGAACGGCATACGGGGCGACGGCGTCGCCGCGTACTCCCGCGTCCACTACGGCAACAACTACGTCAACGCCTTCTGGTCGGACTCCTGCTTCTGCATGACCTACGGCGACGGCTCGGGCAACGCCAAGCCGCTCACCTCCATCGACGTGGCCGCCCACGAGATGACCCACGGCGTCACCGCGGCGACCGCGAAGCTGGTCTACAGCGGCGAGTCCGGCGGCCTCAACGAGGCGACCTCCGACATCTTCGCCGCCGCGGTGGAGTTCTACGCGAACAACTCCAAGGACCTGGGCGACTACTTCGTCGGCGAGAAGATCGACATCAACGGCGACGGCACCCCGCTCCGCTACATGGACAAGCCCAGCAAGGACGGCGTCTCCAAGGACTCCTGGTACTCCGGCATCGGGAACATCGACGTCCACTACTCCTCGGGCGTCGCCAACCACTTCTTCTACCTGCTCTCCGAGGGCAGCGGCCAGAAGGTCGTCAACGGCGTCTCCTACGACTCCCCGACCTACGACAACCTCCCGGTCACCGGCATCGGCCGGGCCAACGCCGAGAAGGTGTGGTTCAAGGCGCTGACCGAGCGCATGAGCTCCAACACCGACTACGCGGGCGCCCGTACGGCCACGCTCCAGGCCGCGGCCGACCTCTTCGGGCAAGGCAGCACCTCGTACAAGGAGGTGGCGGCCGCCTGGGCCGCGGTGAACGTGGGTTCCCGGCCCGACGACGGCGGTGGCAGCGTCTTCGAGAACACCGCCGACGTGGCCATCCCGGACGCCGGTGCCGCGGTCACCTCACCGAACACCGTGAGCCGGGCGGGCAACGCGCCGAGCACCCTCAAGGTGGACGTGGACATCGTCCACACCTACCGCGGTGACCTGGTGATCGACCTGGTCGCCCCGGACGGCACCGCCTACCGGCTGAAGAACTCCAGCTCCTCGGACTCCGCGGACGACGTCAAGGCGACGTACACGGTCAATGCCTCGTCCGAGGCGGCGAGCGGCACCTGGAAGCTCAGGGTCCAGGACGTCTACAGCATCGACACCGGCTACATCAACAGCTGGAAGCTGACGTTCTGATCTGACGTCAGCCGCACGTACATGGCGGCGTCCGGGACGACGTGGCCCGGGCGCCGCTCTCGTTCGCATTCCGAACAGGGATCTCTGTCTAACGAACCAAATCCGGCCAACCTCGCGCACGCATCCTGACATGTTCGCGGCGTCGATGGCAGGCTTCGCAGACAGCGCATCCGCGCGACCTCCTAACCCCCCACAGTTTTGTAGGAGTTCGAGTGAGTTCTGCAACCCCCCACATAGCCGGCGCATCCAAGGTGGCCGTCACCAGCGCCGTACTCGCCGCGGCGGCCCTGCTCGCCGCCGGCTTCACAGGCGGCTCGGCCGACGCGGCCCCCACCGCCGCCGCCCGGGGCGCACAGCCCTCCGTCCTCTCCGCCTCGCAGCGCGCCGAGCTGCTGCGCGAGGCGGGCGCCGCCTCGGCCGCCACGGCCAAGTCCCTCGGCCTCGGCGCCAAGGAGAAGCTGGTCGTCCGCGATGTCGTCAAGGACGCCGACGGCACGACCCACACCCGCTACGAGCGCACCTACGACGGCCTGCCCGTCCTCGGCGGCGACCTGATCGTCCACAAGACGAAGGCGGGCACGTCCAAGGGCGTCACCAAGGCGACGACGGCGAAGGTCCAGGTCGCCTCGACCCGCGCCGAGGTCGCTCCGGCCGCCGCCGAGAAGAGCGCGGTCAAGGCCGCGAAGACGACGGAGGGCGGCAAGGCGGCCGCGGGCGCCGAGCCCCGCAAGGTGATCTGGGCCGCCGACGGCAAGCCCGTCCTCGCCTGGGAGACCGTCACCGGCGGCTTCCAGAAGGACGGCACCCCTAGCAAGCTGCACGTCATCACCGACGCCAGAACCGGCAAGAAGCTGTACGAGTACCAGGCCGTGCACAACGGCTCGGGCGAGAGCCAGTACAGCGGCAAGGTCGAGCTGGGCACCTCCAAGTCCGGCTCGGAGTTCACCCTCACCGACGCCGACCGCGGCGGCCACACCACCAGCGACCTCGGGCACGGCGAGGAGGGCGAGGGCAAGCTGTTCACCGACGCCGACGACGCGTGGGGCAACGGCAAGCCGGACGAGCCGCAGACCGCAGGCGTCGACGCCCACTACGGCGCGGCCCTGACCTGGGACTACTACAAGAGCGTGCACGGCCGCAGCGGCATCAAGGGCGACGGCAAGGGCGCCTCGACCCGCGTCCACTACGGCGACTCCTACGTCAACGCCTTCTGGGACGACAGCTGCTTCTGCATGACGTACGGCGACGGGGAGGGTAACGCCAAGCCGCTGACCTCCATTGACGTCGCCGCGCACGAGATGACCCACGGCGTCACCTCCGCCACCGCCGGCCTGGAGTACAGCGGCGAGTCCGGCGGCCTCAACGAGGCGACCTCCGACATCTTCGCCGCGGCCGTCGAGTTCAACGCCAACAACCCGCAGGACGTGGGCGACTACCTCGTCGGCGAGAAGATCGACATCAACGGCGACGGCACCCCGCTCCGCTACATGGACAAGCCCAGCAAGGACGGCTCGTCCAAGGACGACTGGTACGACGGCGTGGGCAACGAGGACGTGCACCACTCCTCCGGCGTGGCCAACCACTTCTTCTACCTGCTGTCCGAGGGCAGCGGCCAGAAGGAGATCAACGGCGTCCAGTACGACTCGCCGACCGCCGACGGCTCCAAGGTCGAGGGCATCGGCCGCGACAAGGCCGAGAAGATCTGGTTCAAGGCCCTCACCACCTACATGACCTCGAACACCGACTACCACGCGGCACGCGAGGCCACGGTCAAGGCCGCGACCGACCTCTACGGCGCGGACAGCGCCGAATCCAAGGGCGTAGAAAGCGCCTGGGCCGGCGTCAACGTCAAGTAGCCCGCCACACGCAGCCAGCAAGACCCAGGCGCCCGATGACCCAGACGTCGAAAGCGCCTGGGCCGGCGTCAACGTCAAGTAGCCCGCCACACGCAGCCAGCAAGACCCAGGCGCCCGATGACCCAGACGTCGAAAGCGCCTGGGCCGGCGTCAACGTCAAGTAGCCCGCCGCACGCGGCCTGCCAGGCGGCGGCAAGACCGCCCGGCGGCAAGACCGGGCGGTGCCTGGGGACGTCCTTCCTCGCCCCCAGGCACTGCCCCACCACTCCCGCCCCTCCACTCCCCCCGGAGGGGCGGGTTCACCGCATCAGAACCCCCGCCGCCTCCCCAGTGCTCTCCGAGGGCACCGCCACAAGCCCCAGCTCCGCGCCGCTCGCCAGCAGCCGGTGCGACGGCAGGATTCGCACGGTGTAGCCGAAGGGCCCGGTACGGTTCAGCGCCATGGGCCCCTCGTACAGCCAGCGGCCCTCGGTGTCCGCGCCCCCGGTCGGCTTGAGCGGCACCGCGGCCCCGTCCGTGATCCGGTCCTCTGCGTCCACCCGGCCCGCGACCACCTGTACCTCGACGTCGTCCGGGCGCAGCGAGTCCAGTGCGACCCGGACCCGCAGCGACAGCGTGGACCCCAGCTCGGCACTGCAGCCCACCTCGGTGACCGTGCCGGTCTCCACATGGTCGACGGCCACGCCCGGCCACGCCGCGTGCACCCGGGCCTTCCAGGCGGACAGCTCGCGTGCCGCCGGGGCCTCGAGGGTGCGGTGGGCGCGAGCGGCGGGCGCGTACAGCCGCTCCACGTACTCGCGGACCATCCGCCCGGCCAGGACCTTGGGGCCGAGGCGGACGAGGGTCTGCCGGACCATCTCGATCCAGCGGTCGGGCAGCCCGGCGGGCCCGCGGTCGTAGAAGCGCGGCGCGACCCGCTCCTCCAGCAGCTTGTAAAGGGCGACGGCCTCCAGGTCGTCGCGCCGCTCCTCGCTGGTGGCCGAGCCGTCCGCGGTGGGGATGGCCCAGCCGAAGTCCGGTTCGTACCATTCGTCCCACCAGCCGTCCAGCACCGACAGGTTGAGGCCGCCGTTGAGCGCGGCCTTCATCCCCGAGGTGCCGCAGGCCTCCAGCGGGCGCAGCGGGTTGTTCAGCCACACGTCACAGCCCGGGTAGAGCTTCTGGGCCATCCCCATGCCGTAGTCGGGCAGGAAGACGATGCGGTGCCGCACCCGCGGGTCGTCGGTGAACTTCACCAGTTCCTGTACGAGCCGCTTGCCGCTGTCGTCGGCCGGGTGCGCCTTGCCCGCGACGACGATCTGGACCGGGCGCTCGGGATCGAGCAGCAGCCGCATCAGCCGGTCGGGGTCGCGCAGCATGAGGGTGAGCCGCTTGTAGGAGGGGACGCGGCGGGCGAAGCCGATGGTGAGGACGTCGGGGTCCAGGACGCCGTCGATCCAGCCGAGTTCCGCGGTGCCCGCGCCGCGCTGCCGCCAGGACGCGTACAGCCGGGCCCGTACCTCCCCGACCAGCTGCTCGCGCAGGGACCTGCGCAGCTCCCAGATCTCCTCGGCGGGGATGTCGGCGATGGCATCCCAGCGCGGCGGGCCGCCGCCGGCCAGGGCGTCCTCGGCGCGGCCCACGCCGAGCTGGCGGGCGCCGAGCCGGAAGACCTCGGGCGCCACCCAGGTCGGCGCGTGCACGCCGTTGGTCACGGAGGTGATGGGCACTTCCTCCGGGTCGAAACCGGGCCAAAGGCCCGCGAACATCTCCCGGCTGACCTTGCCGTGCAGGGTGGACACGCCGTTGGCCCGCTGGGCGAGGCGCAGTCCCATCACGGCCATGTTGAAGAGGTTGCTCTCGCCGCCGGGGTAGGTCTCCATGCCGAGCTGGAGGATCCGGCCCGCGTCGACGCCGGGCAGCTCGCCGCCCTCGCCGAAGTGGCGGGCGACGAGCTCGCGGTCGAACCGGTCGATGCCCGCGGGCACGGGGGTGTGGGTGGTGAACACCGTCCCGGCGCGAACGGCTTCGAGCGCGGCGTCGAAGTCCACGCCGTACGCGCCGAGCTCGCGGATCCGCTCCAGGCCGAGGAAGCCCGCGTGGCCCTCGTTGGTGTGGAAGACCTCGGGCTCGGGATGCCCGGTGCTCCGGCAGTAGGCGCGGACGGCGCGCACGCCGCCGATGCCGAGCAGCATCTCCTGGAGGAGCCGGTGCTCGCTCCCGCCGCCGTAAAGCCGGTCGGTCACGTCGCGAGCGCGCGAGTCGTTCTCCTCCACATCCGAGTCGAGGAGCAGCAGCGGGACGCGACCGATCCGCGCCTCCCAGACGTACGCACGCAGGGAGCGGCCGCCGGGCAGGGCGAGGGCGACCTGGGTGGGTCTGCCGTCGGGCTCGCGGAGCATGGTCAGCGGAAGCTCGTTGGGGTCGAGGACCGGGTACTGCTCCTGCTGCCAGCCCTCGCGGGAAAGGGACTGCCGGAAGTAGCCGTGCCGGTAGAGGAGCCCGACGCCGATGAGGGGGACGCCGAGGTCGCTCGCGGCCTTGAGGTGGTCGCCCGCGAGGATGCCGAGGCCGCCGGAGTACTGCGGGAGGGCGGCGGTGATGCCGAACTCGGGTGAGAAGTAGGCGATGGCGGCGGGCAGGTCGGGGTCCGCGGTCTGGTACCAGCGGGGGTTTCGGAGGTAGTCGTCGAGGTCGTCGGCCGCGGCCGCGAGACGCCGGAGGAACCTGCGGTCCTCGGCGAGGTCGGCGAGGCGCGACGCGGAGACGGAGCCGAGCAGCCGCAGGGGGTCGCCCCCGGCGGCCTCCCAGCCCTCCGGGTCGACGGCCTGGAACAGCTCACGGGTCTCGGGGTGCCAGGACCAGCGCAGATTGCGCGCCAGCTCGCTGAGCGGTCGTAGGGGTTCCGGAAGGACGGGACGCACACTGAATCGACGGATTGCCTTCACAATTCCCACCATCCCAGGGCGCCCGCCCAACGGCAGGGACGCACATTCAAGGTCCTGGCAGCCTTCACAATTCCCACCATCCCAGGGCGCCCGCCACAGGGCAGGGACGCACGTTCACGGTGCCGGCAGCCTTCACCCTTCGACGGTAGCCGCGGCGCGCGGCAAGCAGCCACGGCGCGACCCCCGCCGTGCTTCCATGCGCCCGATCGGCCCCGCGTTTTGCGGGCGAACCGCCGCAAAGAGACGGCATCCGGACAGGTGCCGAGCAGAAAGCGCTGTCCAGACGGTTGTTCAATCCCGTACTTGGCGAGAACGTGACTAGTCGGTAACCGACACCCCGATCGATTGGGGGCCTCATGCCCGTGAGACCACGTCATGCTTCGCGCCGCTCGAAGGTGACTGTGACTGTGACGGCGGCCGCGCTCGCCGCCGGTATCTGCGCCGTCACCCTGCCCGCGCAAGCCGCCCCGGACGAGGGCCGAATACTGGGCGCCGGCGAACCCGGCGCCGTCAGCGGCAGCTACATCGTCACTTTGAAGTCCGGCTCGGACGGGATCGCCGCCTCCTCCGAGGCGGGCAAGGACCTCGCCCGCAAGTACGGCGCGAAGATACGCCAGACGTACACCGAGGCGCTCAACGGCTACGCGGTAGGGCTCTCGCCGACGCAGGCCAGTCAGCTCGCGGCCGATCCCCAGGTGGCCTCCGTCGCCCAGGACACCAAGATGTCCCTGGTTGCCACCCAGAAGAACCCGCCGTCCTGGGGCCTGGACCGGATCGACCAGGCCGACCTGCCGCTGGACAACTCGTACACCTCGCCCGATAGCGGGGGATCGGGTGCGACGGCGTACATCATCGACACCGGTGTCAGGACCTCGCACCAGGACTTCGGTGGCCGGGCGCGCAGCGGCTGGGACTTCATCGACAACGACGCCACCGCGAACGACGGCCACGGCCACGGGACGCATGTCGCCGCAACGGTCGCCGGCACCTCGTACGGCGTGGCGAAGAGGGCCAACGTCGTGGCCGTGCGGGTGCTGGACGACGAGGGGTCGGGCACCACGGCGCAGGTGATCGCGGGCATCGACTGGGTGGTCAAGAACGCGAAGAAGCCCGCGGTGGCCAATATGAGCCTGGGCGGAGTCGCCAGCCCGTCGCTGGACACCGCCGTGCGCAACGCCATCGCGTCCGGGGTGACCTTCGCTGTCGCGGCCGGCAACGACGGCCTCCCCGCAGACCTGACCTCACCCGCACGGGTGAAGGAGGCCATCACCGTCGGCGCGACCGAGAAGAACGACAGCCGGGCCTGGTTCTCCAACTGGGGCGGTACGGTCGATCTGTTCGCGCCGGGCGTGGACATCACCTCGGCCTGGAACTCTTCGGACACCGCGTCCGACACCATCTCCGGCACCTCCATGGCGGCACCGCACACCGCGGGCGCCGCGGCGCTGTACCTCGGCGGGCACCCGTCGGCGAGCCCGGAGGCCGTCCGGACGGCGCTGGTGAACAATGCGGCGTCCGGCAAGGTCGGCCTTGCGGGCCCCGGCTCCCCGAACCTCCTGCTCCAGGTGAAGAACTGACAACCCGACACCCAGCATCGCCCTGATCCGGAGCTGTTCTCGCCCGTTCCGGACCTGACCCGAAAGAGCGGCCCCGCGGCACCCGCCGCGGGGCCGCTTTCTTGTTTTTACCCTTACGGAGCGGTAGCCCCGTGCTCACCGGATTGCAGGCACGTTCCTCCTGGGCAGGCTCCCCCGGTAACCAACCCTCGCCCCCCGCGCACCACCCCCAAGGACACAGTCGCCCACCTGAGTGAACGCGGACAGGAGCGGCCATGCCCGCAGCCAGCACGCCTCCAAAGAAGCAGATAGAAAGTACAAAAGCCCGTAAAGCGGCTGAAACCGCAACGCCTCCAGGTGATCCCGTGATCGGACGCATTCCCGTACTCGACATCCGCCCGCTCGTCGACTGCGGGCGGCGTCCTGCGAAGGCGGTGGCGGGTGAGAGTTTTCTCGTCACCGCCACTGTTTTTCGCGAGGGCCACGACGCGGTCGCCGCGAATGTGGTGCTGCGTGACCCGGCCGGCCGCGCCGGACCGTGGAACCCGATGCGCGAACTCGCGCCCGGCACCGACCGCTGGGGCGCCGAGGTCACGCCCGACGGCGAGGGCCGCTGGACGTATACGGTCGAGGCCTGGGGCGACCCGGTCGCCACCTGGCGCCATCACGCCAAGATCAAGATTCCCGCCGGGATCGACACCTCCCTCGTCCTCGCCGAGGGCGCCGAGCTGCACGAGCAGGCCGCCGCCGGGGTGCCCAAGAGCGAGGGCCGCGAGTGCGTGCTGAGCGCCGCCGACGCGCTGCGCGACGAACTCCGCCCCGCCGCCGCCCGGCTGGCCGCGGCACTCGCCCCCGAGGTCGTGGCCACCCTGGACCGCCACCCACTGCGCGAACTGGTCAGCTCCTCCCGCCCGCTCCCCCTCCAGGTCGAGCGGCGGCGCGCCCTGTACGGGTCGTGGTACGAGTTCTTCCCCCGCTCCGAGGGCGCGGTCGTGAAGGAGGACCGCCCCCCGCTGAGCGGCAGCTTCCGCACCGCGGGCGAGCGGCTGCCCGCCATCGCCGCAATGGGCTTCGACGTCGTCTACCTCCCGCCCATCCACCCCATCGGCACCGCGTTCCGCAAGGGCCCGAACAACTCCCTGTCGGCCGGGCGGTACGACGTGGGCTCGCCGTGGGCGATCGGCTCCTCCGCCGGCGGCCACGACGCGATCCACCCCGACCTCGGCACCATCGAGGACTTCGACCGCTTCGTGGAGAAGGCGCGGGACCTGCGGCTCGAGGTCGCGCTCGACTTCGCGCTGCAGTGCTCGCCCGACCACCCCTGGGTGCGGAAGCACCCCGAGTGGTTCCACCACCGGGCCGACGGCACCATCGCGTACGCCGAGAACCCGCCGAAGAAGTACCAGGACATCTACCCGGTCGCCTTCGACGCCGACCTGCGCGGGATCACCCGCGAGACGCTGCGGGTGCTGCGCTTCTGGATGGACCACGGGGTGCGGATCTTCCGGGTCGACAACCCGCACACCAAGCCGGTCTCCTTCTGGGAGAAGGTCATCGGTGACATCAACCGCACCGACCCCGATGTCATCTTCCTGGCCGAGGCGTTCACCAGGCCCGCGATGATGCACACCCTCGCCGCGATCGGCTTCCAGCAGTCGTACACCTACTTCACCTGGCGCAACAGCAAGCAGGAGCTGACCGAATACCTCACCGAGCTGTCCGGCGACGCGGCCTCGTACATGCGGCCGAATTTCTTTGTGAACACGCCCGACATCCTGCACGCCTACCTCCAGAACGGCGGGCGCGCCGCCTTCGAGACCCGCGCCGTCCTCGCCGCCACCCTCTCCCCCGCCTGGGGCGTCTACGCGGGCTACGAACTGTGCGAGAACACGCCGCTGCGGCCGGGCAGCGAGGAGTACCTGAACTCCGAGAAATACGAGCTGCGCCCGCGCGACTGGGAGGCGGCCGAGCGGGAGAGCCGTACGATCGCGCCGCTCATCACCGCGCTCAACCGGATCAGGCGCCGCCACCCGGCCCTGCAGCAGCTGCGCAGCCTGCACTTCCACCGGGCCGACAACGACAACGTGATCGCCTACTCCAAGCGCTCCGCAGCCGACTGCGTGATCACCGTGGTCAACCTCGACCCCCACCACACCCAGGAGGCAACGGTCTCGTTGGACATGCCGGAACTCGGCCTGGACTGGGACGAGTCCGTCCCGGTGCGCGATGAGCTCACCGGCGAGACCTATCACTGGGGCAGGGACAACTATGTGCGCCTCGAGCCGGGTGTCACGCCCGCGCACGTGCTCTCCCTGCGACCGTCCTCACCGATCGGAGGGTCACCCACAACATGATCGTCAACGAGCCCGTCCAGGACACCTTCGAGGACACACCGGCGGGGGACCGCGACCCCGACTGGTTCAAACGCGCCGTCTTCTACGAGGTGCTGGTCCGCTCCTTCCAGGACAGCAACGGCGACGGCATCGGCGACCTCAAGGGCCTCACCGCGAAGCTCGACTACCTGCAGTGGCTGGGCGTCGACTGTCTCTGGCTGCCGCCGTTCTTCAAGTCCCCGCTGCGCGACGGCGGCTACGACGTCTCCGACTACACCTCCGTCCTCCCCGACTTCGGTGACCTCGCCGACTTCGTGGAGTTCGTCGACGCGGCGCACCAGCGCGGCATGCGCGTGATCATCGACTTCGTCATGAACCACACCAGCGACCAGCACCCGTGGTTCCAGGAGTCACGCCGGGACCCGGAAGGTCCGTACGGGGACTACTACGTCTGGGCCGACGACGACAAGCAGTACCAGGACGCCCGCATCATCTTCGTCGACACCGAGGCGTCCAACTGGACCTTCGACCCGGTCCGCAAGCAGTACTACTGGCACCGTTTCTTCTCCCACCAGCCGGACCTCAACTTCGAGAACCCGGCCGTGCAGGAGGAGATCATCTCGGCGCTCCGGTTCTGGCTCGACCTCGGCATCGACGGCTTCCGACTGGACGCCGTGCCCTACCTCTACGCGGAGGAGGGCACCGACTGCGAGAACCTGCCGCGTACGCACGAGATGCTCAGGCGGGTCCGCGCCGAGATCGACGCGCACTACCCGGACACCGTGCTGCTCGCCGAGGCCAACCAGTGGCCCGAGGACGTCGTCGACTACTTCGGCGACTACGCCAAGGGCGGCGACGAGTGCCACATGGCCTTCCACTTTCCCGTCATGCCACGGATCTTCATGGCGGTGCGGAGAGAGTCGAGATATCCCGTATCGGAAATCCTCGCCAAGACCCCGGCCATTCCGTCCGGCTGCCAGTGGGGCGTCTTCCTCCGCAACCACGACGAGCTGACCCTCGAGATGGTCACGGACGAAGAGCGCGACTACAT
Source organism: Streptomyces sp. 8N616 (assembly GCF_052246385.1). Taxonomy (NCBI): domain Bacteria; kingdom Bacillati; phylum Actinomycetota; class Actinomycetes; order Kitasatosporales; family Streptomycetaceae; genus Streptomyces; species Streptomyces sp. 8N616. The sequence goes on from NZ_JBQQBY010000022.1 coordinate 111,896, forward strand.
GTACGCGGAGTACGCCAAGGACCCGCGGATGCGCGCCAACATCGGCATCCGGCGCCGCCTCGCACCCCTGCTCGACAACGACCGCAACCAGATCGAGCTGTTCACCGCCCTGCTGCTGTCCCTGCCCGGTTCGCCGATCCTCTACTACGGCGACGAGATCGGCATGGGCGACAACATCTGGCTCGGCGACCGCGACGCGGTGCGCACCCCGATGCAGTGGACGCCGGACCGCAACGCGGGCTTCTCCTCCTGCGATCCGGGGCGGCTCTACCTGCCGACCATCATGGACCCGGTCTACGGCTACCAGGTCACCAACGTCGAGGCGTCGATGTCCTCGCCGTCCTCACTGCTGCACTGGACCCGCCGGATGATCGAGATCCGCAAGCAGAACCCGGCGTTCGGCCTCGGCTCGTACACCGAACTGCCCTCCAGCAACCCGGCCGTGCTCGCCTTCCTCCGCGAGGCCCCTTCCGTCGAGGGACAGGGCGACGATCTCGTCCTCTGCGTCAACAACTTCTCGCGGTTCGCACAGCCGACGGAGCTTGACCTGCAGTCCTTCAACGGGCGGCACCCGGTGGAGCTGATCGGCGGGGTGCGCTTCCCGGCCATCGGGGAACTGCCGTATCTGCTCACGCTCGCCGGACACGGCTTCTACTGGTTCCGGCTGCGCCGGCCGGGCGCCGCGCCGAGCTGAAACCGGGCACCCCGCGGGGCTGAAAGGCGCCTGACACGTGGCGGGATGGGGAAAGATTCCGGTTTCCGCCGTCCCGCCATGGGCAACCTCTCCCAATACACCCGCGCGTGACCCCAGCACCGTGCAGCGAATAGGCCAATCGCCTTACCTGTACGGACGATCCTCTCCCGACACGTCCCGCACCGCCGGACAGCTTTGCCGCAATCCGGGACACTCTGCCCATCTGTGGTGTGCCCGGGGAAAGGACGCGACACCATGTCGGAAGGCACAACCCGCGCCAACCCGACCGGTGAAACCACCCCTGCCCCCACGGCCCCGCCATCCGACACCGCCCGACGCGACACCATGTCGGAAGGCACAACCCGCGCCAACCCGACCGGTGAAACCACCCCTGCCCCCACGGCCCCGCCATCCGACACCGCCCGACGCGACACCATGTCGGAAGGCACGACCCGCGCCAACCCGACCGGTGAAACCACCACTGCCCCCACGGCGCCGCCCACCCCTCCCCCCACGGGTCCGCCCGCCCCTGCTCCCCGTGCGCTGCTCCCCTCGCTCGTACCGCTGCTGCGCGAATGGCTGCCGCGCCAGCGGTGGTTCGCGGGAAAAGGCCGGCCCGTCACCGGCTTCTCCCTGGTCTCCGCCACCGAGCTGCTGCCCTGCGGGGCCGGCGGCGCGGCCCCCGGTCTGCTCCACCTCCTCGTACGCGCCCAGCAGTCCGGGCCGCCGCAGGCCGGGACGGGCGCCGGTGACTGCTACCAGTTGCTGCTCGGCATCCGCTCCGCCCTCCCGCCCCACCTGGCCCACGCGCTGATCGGCCGCCCCACCAGCGGTCCGCTGCACGGCCGTACGATCTACGAGGCGCTCCATGACCCGCGGCTCGCGGGGCTGCTGCTGGAGCGGCTGCGGGTGCCGGGCCGGCTCGGCTCGCTGCGCTTCACCCGGGCCCCCTCCACCGCCATCGCCTCCGCCCTGAACCCGCGGCCGGTCACCGCCGAGCAGTCCAACTCCTCGGTGGTGTACGGCGATACGTACATCCTCAAGGTCTTCCGGCGGATCGGCGCCGGCGTCAACCCCGACCTGGAACTGCCGCTCGCGCTCGCCCGCGCGGGCTGCGACCGGGTGCCGCACCCCACGGCCTGGTTCGAGACCTCGACGGCCGAACCCATGACGCTCGGCATCCTGCAACCCTTCCTGCGCGGCTCCGCCGACGGCTGGCAACTCGCCCTCAACTCCCTCTCCGTACGGGCCGACTTCAGCGGTTCGGCGCGCGCACTCGGCCGCGCCACGGCCGAGGTGCACACCGCGCTGGCGGCCGTACTGCCGACAGCGGTGCTGCGCAGACAGCAGATCGAACTGCTGGCGGCGGGCATGACGGAGCGCCTCGACGCCGCCACGGCGGCGGTCCCCGCGCTGCGCCCCTACCGCGATCCGCTCCGCGCCGCCTTCGACGACCTCGCCGAGCTCGGCAGGCGCGGCCGCACGTGGCCGGCCCAGCGGATACACGGTGATCTGCACCTCGGCCAGACCCTGCGCGCGGCCCTTGACGGCCGCTGGGCCCTGATCGACTTCGAGGGCGAACCGGCCCGCCCCATCTCCGAACGCCGCCGCCTCCAGCCGGTGGCCCGCGACATCGCCGGAATGCTCCGCTCCTTCGACTACGCGGCCCGCGCCTCCCGCCCGGGCCCCGACTCGTCCGCCTGGGCGCAGGAGTGGGCGCGCCGCAACCGCGCCGCGTACTGCGACGGATACGCGGAGGCGGCGGGCGTCGACCCGCGCCAGGAGCCGGAGCTGATGCGCGCGTACGAGACGGACAAGGCGGTGTACGAGGTGCTCTACGAGGCGCGGCACCGGCCGGACTGGCTCTCGGTACCGATGGCCGCAATCCACCGCCTCGCGGGCTCTCCCCACACGTCCCCGCCCGCCGCGACCCACCCATGACCGCCTCTCGGTGCCGATGGCCGCCATCCACCGCCTCGCGGGCTCTCCCCACACGTCCCCGCCCACCGCGACCCACCCATGACCCGCCTCCCGGTGCCGATGGCCGCCACCCACCGCCTCGCGGGCCACCCGCCCGTCCCCGCCCGCCGCTGCCCGCCGCCCGCCCGTCCGAGGAGGACCCACCCGTGACCCGCCGCCCCTCGCCCGACACCCGCCCGTCCGTGGCCTCGCCCCGGCGCTCGGCCCCGCAGAAGTCCGGGCCCGCCCCCGCCCGTACGGGCACCGTGCGGCCCGGGTCCGCCCGCCCCGGCGTGCGGGCCGCCGCGCCGCTGGAGCCCGGCGAACGGCAGCGGCTGCTCGCCGGCGAGCATCACGATCCGCACGCGCTGCTCGGCGCGCACCCCACCCCCGGCGGTGTCCTCTTCCGCGCCCTGCGGCCGTTCGCCGCATCCGTCACGGTCGTCGCCGACGGCCTGCGCGCGGAACTCCTCTCCGAGGCGGACGGCCTCTTCGCGGGCGTGCTGCCGCTCACCGAGATCCCCGACTACCGGCTCGAAGTGGCGTACGACAACGGCGTCACGCTCGAGGCCCACGACCCGTACCACTTCCTGCCCGCCCTCGGCGAGGTCGATCTGTACCTGATCTCCGAGGGCCGCCACGAGCAGCTGTGGGACGCCCTCGGCGCGCACCCGATGACCCATCAGGGCGTCGCAGGCACCCGCTTCACCGTCTGGGCCCCGAACGCCCGCGGGGTCCGCCTCGCCGCCGACTTCAACTTCTGGGACGGCACCGGCTCTCCCATGCGCTCGATGGGCTCGTGCGGCATCTGGGAGCTGTTCCTGCCGGGCGTGGGTGAGGGCACGCTCTACAAGTTCGACATCGCACGCCCCGACGGCTCGCGCACCCTCCGCGCCGACCCGATGGCCCGCCGCACCGAGTGCCCGCCGGACACCGCCTCGGTCGTCACGGCCTCCCACCACACCTGGGGCGACGACGCGTGGATGGCGCACCGCGCCGACCACCGCGCGCACGAGTCGCCGTTCTCGGTCTACGAGGTGCACCTCGCCTCCTGGCGCCCCGGCCTGACCTACCGGCAGCTCGCCGAGCAGCTGCCCTCGTACGTCAAGGACCTCGGCTTCACGCACGTGGAGCTGATGCCGGTCGCCGAGCACCCCTTCGGCGGCTCCTGGGGCTACCAGGTCACCTCCTACTACGCGCCGACCGCCCGCCTCGGCACCCCCGACGACTTCAAATTCCTCGTCGACGCCCTGCACCGGGCCGGGATCGGCGTCATCGTCGACTGGGTGCCCGCGCACTTCCCGAAGGACGACTGGGCGCTGGCCGGGTTCGACGGGACACCGCTGTACGAGCCGTCGGACCCGAGCCGCGCCGAGCACCCCGACTGGGGCACGCTCGAGTTCGACTACGGCCGCGCCGAGGTCCGCAACTTCCTGGTCGCGAACGCCGTCTACTGGTGCGAGGAGTTCCATATCGACGGCCTGCGGGTCGACGCCGTCGCCTCCATGCTCTACCTCGACTACTCGCGCGAGGGCGGCCAGTGGACGCCCAACGAGTTCGGCGGCCGCGAGAACCTCGACGCCGTCCGCTTCCTCCAGGAGATGAACGCGACCGTCTACCGGCGCTGCCCGGGCGTCGTGACGATCGCCGAGGAGTCCACCGCCTGGGATGGCGTCACCCGGGCCACCCACCACACCGGCCCAGGCGGCTTCGGCGGCCTCGGCTTCGGCCTGAAGTGGAACATGGGCTGGATGCACGACTCGCTGGGGTACATGGCGAAGGAGCCGGTCCACCGCAAGTACCACCACAACGAGATGACGTTCTCGATGGTGTACGCCTACAGCGAGAACTACGTCCTGCCCATCTCGCACGACGAAGTGGTGCACGGCAAGCAGGCGCTGGTGACGAAGATGCCCGGCGACTGGTGGCAGCGGCGCGCCAACCACCGCGCGTACCTCGCCTTCATGTGGGCCCACCCGGGCAAGCAACTGCTCTTCATGGGGCAGGAGTTCGCGCAGGGCGCGGAGTGGTCGGAGGCGCACGGCCCGGAGTGGTGGCTGCTGGACGACACGTATCACTCGGCGGGCGACCACCGGGGCGTACGGGACCTGGTGCGCGAGCTCAACCGGATCTACGCGGACGAGCGCGCCCTGTGGGAGCGCGACACCGACCCGACGGGCTTCAGCTGGGTCGAGGGCGGCGCGGCGGACGACAATGTCTTCGCCTTCACCCGGCACGACGCCTTCGGCAACCCGCTCCTGTGCGTCAGCAACTTCTCGCCGGTGGTCCGGCACGACTACCGCCTCGGCGTCCCGGGGCAGTACACCGGCTGGCAGGAGATCCTCAACACGGACGCGGCCCGCTTCGGCGGCGGCGACGTCACCAACCCGGACCTGCTGAAGACGGAACCGGTCCCCTGGCAGGCCCACAAGAACAGCATCACGGCGGTGCTTCCGCCCTTGGCAACGATCTGGCTGCGGCCTGCATAAAGGGGCAGAGCATCACGACGGTGCTTCCACCCCTGGCAACCATCTGGCACCGGCCTGCATAAAGGGGCACAGCATCACGACGGTGCTTCCACCCCTGGCAACCATCTGGCACCGGCCTGCATAAAGGGGCACAGCATCACGGCGGTGCTTCCACCCCTGGCAACCATCTGGCACCGGCCTGCGTAAGGTGCAGCCCGGCCTGTGCATCGACTGGCACGCGTGTGTGCGGTCAGATTGCCCCGAGCACCGGCAGAGACAGGGAGATCACTCGACGGCCCCCCAGTACGCGATGACCAGCACGACCCCCAGTACGAAGACCAGTACGAAGACCAGTACGAAGACCGATACACGACGACCAGTGCACGACCACCACGGAACAGGAACGCCTGACGTGACCTTAGATCTCGATGTGACACACACCCTCGCCCACAGCGCGAGCGGCAAGGCGATCGATGTGTACCGCCCGCGGGCGGGGGCCCACGACACCGCCGTGCCCACCGTGCTGCTCTGGCACGGCAAGGGACCGGACGAGCGGGACGTACTCCAGCCGCTGGCCGAGGCGGTGGCGCGGTCGGGCCTGAACGTCCTGGTGCCCGACTGGCGCTCGGACGCCCCCGACGACGGGCGCGCGCATCTCCTCGAGTCGCTCGACTTCGCCCGCGACCAGGCGGCCGCTCTCGGCGGGAACACCGACCGGATCGTGCTCGCCGGTTGGTCGGCAGGGGCCCCGGCGGCGATGGGCGTCGCGCTGCGCCCCGAACTCGTCGGCGGCTGGCGCCCGATGGCCGTCGCCGGCATCGCGTCCCGATACGACTGGGCTGCGCGCACCACGGGAACCATCCCCCTGAGCGACCTCGCCACCACGCCCGCCCCTCCCCTCCCCGTATGGCTCGTCCACGGGACGGCGGACCCGGCCATCGAGAGCAGGTACTCCCGGGAGTTCGCCGCCGCCCTCGACAGCCGTGGCTGGCCCGTGCACCTGGAAGAGCCCGCCACCGACCACGCCGGTGTCGTCATGACCGAATACGACCCGGAACAGGACCGCTGCCGCCCGGCCAGGGCCGAACACGCCGTCCAGGGCGGGCAGCTCACCGCCCGGGTGCTCATCCGCGCCGCCGGCGAGCCCGGCTGACGGCGCCGCGTTCGTCCTCGGCCGGCGGCACCGGGCCTGTCCGCGCCACACCTTCACTCGGATGCGCACTCTTCGCCACCCGCTGGCTCCAGGCCCCCTGTATTTCGGCCTGGTGGCCGCACGGTCCTAGGCCTCCGATGCTCACGGGCGTACGAGCATCGTGTGCCCGTACGCCCATGAGCGAGCGCGTCCGACCCGTCAGACCCGTCCGACCCGTCAGACCCGTCAGACCGTGACGGTCTCCTTGCCCGCGCCGCCGCGCGGCTCCGGGGCCTCGTCGCCGTCGGCGGAGGGTGCGCCGTGGCCGTCGTCGTCGAGGAGTGTCCGCTCGTCGAACGGCAGCTTCCCGGCCAGCACTTCGCCCACCCGTGACTTGTCGATCTCCTTGGTCCAGGTGCCGATGAGCACCGTGGCCACCGCGTTGCCCGCGAAGTTCGTCAGCGCCCGGGCCTCGCTCATGAAGCGGTCGATGCCGACGATGAGGCCGACGCCGTCCAGGAGCTCGGGCCGGTGGGACTGCAGGCCGCCCGCGAGGGTGGCCAGGCCCGCGCCCGTGACGCCCGCCGCGCCCTTCGAGGCGATGACCATGAAAACGAGCAGCGAGATCTGCTGGCCGAGCGAGAGCGGGTCGCCCAGCGCCTCGGCGACGAACAGCGAGGCCATGGTCAGGTAGATGGCCGTGCCGTCGAGGTTGAAGGAGTAGCCGGTCGGGACGGTGATGCCGACGACCGGCTTGCTGACGCCCAGGTGCTCCATTTTCGCGATGAGGCGCGGCAGCGCCGACTCCGACGAGGACGTGGACAGGATCAGCAGGAACTCGCGTGCCAGGTACTTCAGCAGCGCGACGAGGCTGATCCCGGCGACGAGCCGCAGCAGGGTGCCCAGCACCACGAAGACGAAGACCAGGCAGGTCGCGTAGAAGCCGAGCATGATGACGGCGAGTGACTTGAGCGCGTCGAGGCCCGTCTCGCCGACCACCGCGGCGATGGCGCCGAACGCGCCGACCGGCGCCACCCACATGATCATCGAGAGCACGCGGAAGACGAGCCGCTGGATGTGCCCGACCCCCCGGAGGACCGGCTCGCCCGCCGGTCCCATCGCCTGCAGCGCGAAGCCGACGAGGAGGGCGACCAGCAGCGTCTGCAGCACCTCGCCGCCGGTGAAGGCGGAGACGAGAGTGGTCGGGATGACGCCGAGCAAGAAGTCCGCGGTGGACGAGCTCGCGCCCTCGGCCTGCGCCTCGCCCGCGCTCCGCGCGGCGTCGGTGAGGTGCAGCCCGGAGCCCGGCTCGAGGATGTTGCCGACGACCAGGCCGATCGCGAGGGCGATGGTGGACATCACCAGGAAGTAGCCGAGCGCCAGTCCGCCCACCGCGCCGACCTTCGCGGCCTTCCGTACGGAACCGACGCCCAGCACGATCGTGCAGAAGATGATGGGCGAGATCATCATCTTGATCAGATTCACGAAGCCGGTGCCCAGGGGCTTCAGCTCGACGGCCACGCCGGGAGCGGCGAAGCCGACCACGATGCCGAGGAGCACGGCTCCGATCACGGCGAGGTAGAGGTAGTGGGTCCGGTCCCGCTTCTTCGGCCGGGTGGTCCGTCCCGGCTGTCCGGGCTGGTCCGGCGGCTGGTGTGGCAGGGTCTGCGCAGCCACGGTCGTCTCCTTGTCCTGGCACAGTACGTGCGGCTCACGTCCTGGACTTCCCGGTGAATATCCATCAGCGTGTGACCGGCGTCACCCTTGCGTTCATTTCGTTCACGGAGGGTTTCCGCTGCACAGTGCTTTCCGCCGCACGTCATCGGCCAGGCAGACTGGCGTCATGCGCGTCCCCCGTCCCCGCAGCCTGGCAGGCCAGCTCTTCGCGATGCAGGTCGTGCTGGTCGCTGCCGTGGTGGCCGGATGCGCGATCTTCGCGTACCTCACCGCCAGGGGCCAGGCCGAGGACGCGGCGGGCCGCCAGGCGACCGCCGCGGCGCGGGCCATAGCCGACTCCCCCTCCGTACGGGCGGCGATCCACGGCGACGACCCGTCGGCGCTGCTCCAGCCGTACGCGGAGCGGGTCCGCAAGGACACCGGGGTCGCCTTCGTCACGATCATGAACCCGCGGGGCATCCGCTGGACCCACCCGGACCCGGCCCGCATCGGCCAGGAGTTCCTGGGCCACACCGGCCCCGCGCTCCAGGGCCGTACCTTCACCGAGACCTACACCGGCACACTCGGCCCCTCGGTGCGCGTGGTGACCCCGATACGGGACGGCGAGCGCGCCGACGGGCGGATCATCGGCCTGGTCAGCGCGGGTATCACGGTCGAGCGGATCAGCGCACAGGTGGAGCGGCAACTGGCCGGGCTGCTGGTGGTGGCGGCCGCGGCGGTGGTGCTGGGCGGCATCGCCACATACGTGGTCAACGCCCGGCTGCGCCGCCACACGCACGGCATGAACGCGGCCGAACTGAGCCGGATGCACGACTACCACCAGGCCGCGCTGCACGCGGTGCGCGAGGGACTGCTGATGCTGGACGGACAGCGGCGCATCGCACTCATCAACGATGCCGGGCGCGAGCTGCTGGGGCTGGACGCGTTGGACGCGTTGGACCCGAAGCGCCGCGAGGACGTGGTGAACCGGAATGGCCCCGACGCCGGGCGCGAGCTGCTGGGGCTGGACGCGTTGGACGCGTTGGACCCGAAGCGCCGCGAGGACGTGGTGAACCGGAATGGCCCCGACGCGGGGCGCGAACTACGTGGCGTCGGTCCTGATGTGGTCGGACGCAACGTCGCTGAGCTGGGCCTGCCCGCCCCGCTCACCGGCGCGCTGCTGGCCGCGGAGCCACGCGTGGACGAGGTCCATATGACCGCCGACCGGATCGTGGTGGTCAACACCTCGCCCGTCTCCAGCGGGGAGAAGCGCGGCACGGTCGTGACCCTGCGGGACCACACCGAGCTGCAGGCCCTGTCCGGCGAGCTGGACTCCGTACGCGGCGTCACCGAGGCGCTGCGCTCGCAGGCCCACGAGGCGGCGAACCGGCTGCACACCGTCGTGTCGCTGATCGAGCTGGGTCGGGCGGACGAGGCGGTCGAGTTCGCCACAGCGGAGCTCGAGCTCGCGCAGGCACTCACCGACACGGTGGTGGGGGCGGTCGCGGAGCCGGTGCTCGCGGCTCTGCTGCTGGGGAAGGCGGCCCAGGCGAACGAGCGCGGCGTCGAGTTGGTCCTCACTCCGGACAGCAGCATCCACGACGGAGTGCTCCCTGACACGGTGCCGGCCCGCGACCTGGTGACGGTGCTCGGCAACCTCATCGACAATGCCGTTGACGCTGCCGCTGGGGGAGCCAACTGGGATGCAGACCGGGCCCACGCGGGCCGCCGTGCGCGGGTCACGGTGACAGCACTCGCCGACGAAGCAGAGCTGTTGCTGCGGGTCTCGGACAACGGTCCTGGCGTGGACGCGGCCGAGGTGGACGAGATCTTCCGGCGCGGCTGGAGCACCAAGGCCCCCGCGTCTCCGGCCGGCAGCCGTGGCCTGGGCCTTGCCCTGGTCCGCCAGGCCGTCCGCCGCAACGGCGGAACCATCCGGCTCGACCACTCGGCCGACGGCGGCGCGGAGTTCACCGTACGGCTCCCCCTCAGAGCGGGGGTGGGCACATGACCGAGCAGAACTGCCCAATCGGCGGCGCCGAGTTCACCGTACGGCTCCCGCTGCGGACGGGGGCGGGCACGTGACCCACCGGACGACGGCGGCCCGCCCGCCCATCCGCGTACTCGTCGTCGAGGACGACCCGGTCGCGGCCGACGCGCACGCGCTCTACGTCGGGCGGGTGCCGGGCTTCACGGTCGCCGGAACCGCGCACTCCGGCGGCGAGGCGCAGCGCCATCTCGAGCGCGAACCCGTGGATCTGCTGCTCCTGGACCTCTACCTGCCCGATGGCCACGGGCTGCAGCTCGTACGGTCGCTGCGCGCGGCCGGGCACGCGGCCGATGTGATCGCGGTGACCTCGGCCCGCGACCTGGCCGTAGTGCGCGAGGGCGTCTCGCTCGGGGTCGTGCAGTACGTGCTGAAGCCGTTCACCTTCGCGACCCTGCGCGACCGGCTCGTCCGCTACGCCGAGTTCCGCGCGACCGTGGGCGAGGCGAGCGGCCAGGACGAGGTGGACCGCGCGCTCGCCGCCCTGCGTGCGCCCCAACCGGCCGCACTGCCCAAGGGGTTGAGCGGCCCGACCCTGGAGGCGGTGACGCGGGCGCTGCGCGATGCGGGGCCCCAGGGCATCACTGCGAGCACGGCGGGCGAGACAGTGGGCATCTCGCGCATTACGGCACGCCGCTACCTGGAGCACCTGGTGGGCGCGGGTCGGGCCGAACGCAGCCCGCAGTACGGCCAGATCGGCCGCCCAGAGCTCTGCTACCGCTGGTTGAGCCTGCGCTGAGCCGGGCCTCGGGCTCGGCCGCGCCCAGCCCCGCGGTGGCCGGCTGCAGGGCCCCGGAGTCGCTCGGCGGCTGCGTAGAGGTCGTCGAACTCCGGTGCGTCGGCCAGCCTGTCCCCCGTGCGCCGTACAGCGTCGCGCCGCGGAAGCCGAGCTGCCTGACCGCGCGTTCCAGTTCCTCAACGGCGGCTTCGGGTACCGGTATCGGGATGGCCGCAAGCGCCTGGAACCGCTCCGGGTGGCCGGCGCGAACGGCTCGTCGCCGTAGCCCAGCTGCGGGATCCGCGGCACCCGCCCGCGCCCAGGCATCGAGTAATACCGGCAAGGCGACGTGCTCCTCGAGACCTACGATCCGTATCTTCTCCGGCATACGGTCTTCGGGCAGGGACAGCCAGGTGAGCACGGTGCCACGTGCCGTGGCGTGGCGTGGATGAGCGTGACCGCGAGCTCCTCGTCGGCGCGGAGCCAGCCACCGGCAGCGAGGTGGCGGATACGGCCCCGAACGGGTAGGGAGGCTGCGCCGGGGCGCTGCCCTCGGCGCACCCCGCGAGAACGCGACATGGCGGCCGCACCCCGGTACCCGGTACCCGGTGGACGGGTGCCGGTTCAGGCGCGGGCGCAGTCGGGGCACAGGCCCCGGTAGGTCACCTCGACATCGGAGACAGTGAAGCCGAACCGCTCGGAGGCGGGCAGATCGGCCAGTGGGTCGCCGCCGGGGTGGACGTCACGGATGGCGCCGCAGCGCGAGCACACCAAGTGGTGGTGGGGGCGGTGGGCGTTCGGGTCGTAGCGCTTGGCGCGGCCATCGGTGGCCACCTCGATCACCTCGCCGAGCGCGACGAGCTCACCGAGGGTGTTGTAGACGGTCGCGCGGGAGACCTCCGGCAGCCGGGCGGTGGCGCGCGCGAGCACCTCGTCCGCGGTGAGGTGGACGTGCTCGCCGTCGAGTACCTCGGCGACGACCCGGCGCTGGGCGGTCATCCGCCAGCCACGTCCGCGAAGTCGTTCCAGCAGGTCACTCATGGCCACCAGCCTAACAGTGCATCGTCTGACGAATGAATTCGTATGGGTCTGGTTCTCGTATTGACTTGGATTTAGTCCATCGTAGGATCGGTTCCGGCGACAGCCAAGGGACAGGACAACAGCGGGGAGAAGGACGTGACGGTTCAGCAGACGGGAGCACCGGGCCGCCGACGCCCGCCTACCCACTTCAACCGCGAGCGCATCCCTGCTGTCGTCGCCGGCATCGACTGCGCGGTCGGCGAGGCCCCTGCCTGACCGCGTCCGACGACCGCGGCTTCTCGATCGACGAGGCCGAGGTCATCAACCGGGGCTTGTGCCCCGGCTGTTCCACCGTCCGCAGTTCCTGAGCACCGTGATCCACCTAGTCCGGAAGGGTTCCCATGTCTGAGAACCATGAAGCAATCGTCACAGACGCGAAGACGGAGGGCGGAGGCGGCTGCCCGGTCGCGCACGGGCGCGCCCCGCACCCGACTCAGGGCGGCGGAAACCGCCAGTGGTGGCCGGAGCGGCTCAACCTGAAGATCCTGGCCAAGAACCCCGCCGTGGCCGACCCCCTGGGCGAGGAGTTCGACTACGCCGAGGCGTTCAAGACCCTCGACCTTCCGGCGGTGAAGCGGGACATCGCGGAGGTGCTGACGACCTCGCAGGACTGGTGGCCCGCCGACTTCGGCCACTACGGCCCGTTCATGATCCGGATGGCGTGGCACAGCGCGGGCACCTACCGGATCAGCGACGGCCGCGGCGGCGGCGGGGCCGGCCAGCAGCGCTTCGCCCCCCTCAACAGCTGGCCGGACAACGGGAACCTCGACAAGGCTCGCCGCCTGCTGTGGCCGGTCAAGAAGAAGTACGGCCAGAGCCTCTCGTGGGCCGACCTCATGATCCTCGCCGGGAACGTCGCCCTGGAGTCGATGGGCTTCAAGACCTTCGGCTTCGGCGGCGGTCGTGCGGACGTCTGGGAGCCCGACGAGGACGTCTACTGGGGTCCCGAGACCACCTGGCTCGGCGACGAGCGCTACACCGGCGACCGGGAGCTGGAGAATCCCCTCGGCGCGGTCCAGATGGGCCTCATCTACGTCAACCCGGAGGGCCCGAGCGGCAACCCGGACCCGCTCGCCGCGGCCCGCGACATCCGTGAGACGTTCCGCCGGATGGCGATGAACGACGAGGAGACGGTCGCCCTGATCGCGGGCGGCCACACCTTCGGCAAGACCCACGGCGCGGGTCCGGCGGACGCTGTCGGCCCCGACCCCGAGGCCGCCCCGATCGAGGAGCAGGGCCTCGGCTGGAAGAACAGCCACGGCACCGGCAAGGGCGGCGACACGATCACCAGCGGTCTCGAGGGGATTTGGACGAACACCCCGATCACCTGGGACAACAGCTTCTTCGAGATCCTGTTCGGCTACGAGTGGGAGCTGTTCAAGAGCCCCGCCGGCGCGCACCAGTGGAGGCCGAAGGACGGCGTCGGGGCGGGTACCGTCCCCGACGCCCACGACGCGTCGAAGAGCCACGCCCCGACGATGCTGACGACCGACCTCTCGCTCCGGTTCGACCCGGCCTACGAGCAGATCTCGCGGCGCTTCCTCGAGAACCCCGACGAGTTCGCGGACGCCTTCGCCCGGGCGTGGTTCAAGCTGACCCACCGCGACATGGGCCCGATCGTGCGCTACCTCGGCCCGGAGGTCCCGACGGAGACGCTGCTGTGGCAGGACCCCCTCCCCGCGGTGACGCACGAGCTCGTCGACGCCGGGGACATCGCCTCCCTCAAGGGCCAGATCCTCGCCTCGGGATTGCCGGTGTCCCAGCTCGTGTCCACCGCATGGGCCTCGGCCTCGTCCTTCCGTGGCAGCGACAAGCGCGGCGGCGCCAACGGTGCGCGCATCCGCCTCGAGCCGCAGAGCGGGTGGGAGGTCAACGACCCCGACCAGCTGGCGACGGTGCTGCGCACCCTGGAAGGGATCCAGCAGTCCTTCAACTCCGCCCAGACCGGCGGCAAGCAGGTCTCGCTCGCCGACCTGATCGTGCTCGCCGGCGGTGCGGCCGTCGAGCAGGCCGCCAAGGGCGCCGGCTTCGACGTCGAGGTCCCCTTCACGCCGGGCCGCGCGGACGCCTCGCAGGAGCAGACCGACGTCGAGTCGTTCGCCGCGCTCGAGCCGACCGCCGACGGGTTCCGCAACTACCTCGGGAAGGGCAACCGGCTGCCGGCCGAGTACCTGCTGCTCGACCGGGCGAACCTGCTGACCCTGAGCGCCCCCGAGATGACGGTCCTCGTCGGTGGCCTCCGCGTCCTGGGCGCGAACCACCAGCAGTCGCCGCTCGGCGTCTTCACCACGAGCCCCGGGTCCTTGACCAACGACTTCTTCGTCAACCTGCTCGACCTGGGCACGACGTGGAAGGCGACGTCCGAGGACGCGAACACGTTCGAGGGTCGCGACGCCGCCACGGGCGAGGTCAAGTGGACCGGCAGCCGTGCCGACCTCGTCTTCGGGTCGAACTCCGAACTGCGCGCGCTCGCGGAGGTCTACGCGAGCGATGACGCGAAGGAGAAGTTCGTGAACGACTTCGTCGCAGCGTGGAACAAGGTGATGAACCTCGACCGGTTCGACCTCGTCTGACTCGTCTGACTCGTCTGACTCGTCTGACTCGCTGAATCGCCTGGCTCGCCTGATCATGACGTCCAGGTCGGCCCCCGCCGGCCGACCTGGACGTCCTCGGCCCGAAGGGTCTCAACATCGCCCGCCGGATCCTTGCCCGAGACCAGGGCCGAGGGGCCGCATAACAACGTTGTCACGGATCTGACGAGGGGATATCCACAGGCATTGACCGGCCGTTCAGGCGCTCGTACGTTCAACCGGCACCCCCGTTCCGGTGCTCCACAGGAGGTCGTGCCGTGCGCCCCACCGCCCCGCTGATCATCCTCTCCGGTGTCCTCGCCGCCACCGCACTCACCGCGTGCGGTGGCGGTTCCGGCAGCGACCCCGACACCGTGAAGGTCGCCTACAACCGCAGCACCGACAACAAGATCCGCTTCAAGGACAGCCAACTGTCCGAGGCGAAGCAGGAGTTCGAGAAGGCGAACCCCGGCAAGAGGGTGGAGCTCGTCCCGATCCAGGCGCCGGACAACGACTACGCCACCAAGGTCCAGCAGATGATGCGCTCCCCGAAGACCGCCCCCGACCTGGTCTACGAGGACACCTTCCGCATCAACTCCGACATCAAGGCCGGCTATCTGCGCCCGCTCGACGCCTACCTCGAGTCCTGGACCACCTGGGACACGTTCATCGACACGGCGAAGACGGCGGCCAAGGCGGAAGACGGCAAGACGTACGGCGTGCCGGACGGCACCGACACCCGTGGCCTGTGGTTCAACAAGGAGATCTTCGCCAAAGCCGGGCTGCCCGCCGACTGGCAGCCGAAGAACTGGGACGAGATCCTCGAGGCGGCCCGCACCATCAAGAAGAAGGTGCCCGGCGTCATCCCGCTGAACGTCTACACCGGCAAGGCTCCCGGCGAGGTCGCGGCCATGCAGGGCTTCGAGATGCTGCTGTACGGCACGGGCGCTGACCCGCTCTACGACCCGAAGGCCAAGAAGTGGGTGGCGGGCGGCCAGGGTTTCCGCGACTCCCTGGACTTCGTACGGACCGTGTACGCCGAGAAGCTCGGCCCGGACCGCTCGGACGCCCTCGACCCCAACATCAACACCCATGTGGCCACCGAGCTGCTGCCCGAGGGCAAGCTCGCGATCAACCTCGACGGCTCCTGGATCGGGCAGCAGTGGCTGAAGTCCGGCGGCAAGCCGTGGCCCGAGTGGTCCAAGGTGCTCGGCCAGGCGCCGATGCCGACCCAGAAGGGGCAGGCGCCCGGCAAGGTCAGCATGTCCGGCGGCTGGACTTGGGCGATCCCCGCCAAGGCCAACAACCCCGACCTCGCCTGGAAGTTCGTCGAGACGCTCCAGACGAAGGAGAACGCGGTCGAGTGGGACGTGGTCAACGCGCAGATCGCGGTCCGCAAGGACGTCGCAGCCGACCCGAAGTACCTCAAGTCCATGCCGGGCATCGACTTCTTCACCGAGCTCGTGGAGTTCACCCACTACCGCCCGGCCCTCCCGGTCTACCCGCAGGTCTCCACGGCCATCGGCGAGGCCATGGAGTCGGTCACCACGGGTGACGCCTCGCCCGGCGAAGCAGCGAAGTCCTACGACGAGCAGCTGAAGTCCATGACCGACGGCGCGGTGGTGAACAAGTCCTCATGAGGACAACCCTGGTGAGCACAGCCTTGACGAGCTCGGCCTTGGCAAGCACAGGCTTGACGGGCACAACCCTGGTGAGCACAACCCCGGTGAGCACAACCCTGGTGAGCACAACCCCGGTGAGCACAACCCTGGTGAGCACAACCCTGATGGGCACAACCCTGGTGAGCACAGCCCCGGTGAGCACAATCCTGGTGAGCACAACCCTGGTGAGCACAGCCCCGGTGAGCACAGCCCTGATGGGCACAACCCTGGTGAGCACAGCCCCGGTGAGCACAACCCTGGTGAGCACAACCCCGGTGACCACAACCCTGATGGGCACAGCCCGGCCGAAGCTCACCACCCACAGCGCCGTGGTGAACACATCCTGATGGGCACCGCAACCGCCAAGGTGGCAGCCTCCGGGAAGGCGGCCGACCCGGACCGTCCGCGTCCGCCGCGCAAGCCCAGTCCACTGCGCTGGCTGCCGCTCGCGCCCGCCACCCTCCTGCTGGTGCTCTTCCTCGGCGGGCCGATCGGCTACTGCATCTACATCGCCTTCACCAACATGCAGCTGACCGGCTCGTCGTCCGCCGACTTCGTCGGCCTGGACAACTTCCGGCGCGCCTTCGCCGACGACGACTTCCGCAACGCCGTCGTCCTGACCCTCGTCTTCACCTTCATCTCGTCGGTCCTCGGCCAGAACACGCTGGGCCTCGCGCTCGCGGGCCTGCTGCAGCGTGCCTCGAAGCCGGTCCGTACCCTCACCGGCGCGATCGTCATCGCCGCCTGGGTGCTGCCCGAGATCGTGGCGGGCTTCCTCCTCTACGCCTTCTTCCGCCGCGAGGGCACCCTGAACGCGATCCTCGACTGGCTCCATCTCCCCAGCCAGAACTGGCTGTTCACACTCCCCATCCTCGCCGTGTCCTTCGCGAACGTCTGGCGCGGCACGGCGTTTTCGATGCTGGTCTACTCCGCCGCGCTGTCCGAGATCCCGAACGAGATCACCGAGGCGGCGGAGGTCGACGGCGCACGCGGCCCCCGGCGGCTGTGGCACATCACGCTGCCGATGATCCGCCGCTCCATCGGCACCAACCTCATGCTCAACACCCTCCAGACGCTGTCCGTCTTCGGCCTCATCTGGGCCATGACCCGCGGCGGCCCGGGCAACCGCAGCCAGACGCTGCCGGTGTTCATGTACGACCAGGCGTTCCTGAAGAGCCTGATCGGCTACGGCACGGCGGTCGCGCTGCTCCTGCTCCTGGTCGGCGCGCTGTTCTCGGTGGTCTACCTACGCCTGCTCCGTACGGAGGTGTGAACCCGCGCTCGCATTTCCCGACACATATGACGGCGATAACTACGTTGGGGTAACTTACCGACTACGGCCGAGGGGGAACTCCGCCGAGGGTGCAGACCCGAGCGTGGAGTAAGGAGCGCGCGCCGGCAACGGAGCCGGCCGGTTCGCGGCCGTGTCCGCCGTATCAGCAGCTTGTCCTGCGAGTAACCCAGCCGTGCCATCGGCGCGGCTGACTCGGCCTGCCCGCTCGAGGGTCGCCGGGCGGCATTGGGGGTCGCCGACACGTGGGAGATGGCCGTTCGGCATAGGGATCGCCGCTCGGCATGGGGGATCTCCGGTCGGCATGGGGGGGGGATCGCCGGTCGGCAGGGGGGATCGCCGCTTGGCACGGGCTCTCGGCATGCACTCTCGGCACGGACTCAAGGAGAGGAACGATGACCACGACCGCCGCACGGAGCAGCCGTTTCGAGGCGCTGGGGGCGTATCTGCCGCCTACCGTGCTACCGACTCCGGACCTCGTCGCCCAAGTGACCGCCGTGCCGGAATTAGACCTGCAGCGGATCACAGGGGTGACGGAGCGCAGGGTGTACGACCCACGGCCGGAAGCGGGCGAGGACTCCTACGGTCTCGCGGTCAGGGCCGCTCTGGACTGCCTCTCCAATTCCCGCTACGGAGCTGCCGAGTTGGACGTGGTCATATCCGCCTCCATCACCCGGTTCAAGGACGGCGGCCGCTTCTACTTCGAGCCCTCGTTCGCCACGATGCTCGCTGCCGAGCTGGGTGCCCGCTCGGCTATCACCTTCGATGTGTCCAACGCGTGCGCCGGGATGATGACGGGCGTCTATCTGCTGGACCGGATGATCCGGGCCGGGGTGGTCCGCAACGGCCTGGTGGTGAGCGGCGAGCAGGCGACCAAGGTCGCCGAGACCGCCGCCGCCGAGATCGCCGACACCTACGACCCTCAGTTCGCCTCGCTGTCGGTGGGCGACTCCGCCGTGGCGGTCCTCCTCGACGAGTCGGTCGACGAGACCGACCGTATCCACTACGTCGAGCTGATGACCTGCTCCGAGTACTCGCATCTGTGCCTCGGCATGCCCAGCGACCGGACCGAGGGCATCGCGCTCTACACGGACAACAAGCAGATGCACAAGGAGGACCGGCTTCGGCTGTGGCCCGGCTTCCACGGTGATCTGCTGGCCAAGTACGGCCGGACCTTCGCCGACGAGAATTTCGACTACATCGTCCAGCACCAGGTCGGCACCCGCTTCATCGAGTTCGTCAACCGTACGGGCGAGGCCGAGTTCAAGACCCCCATGCCGGAATCCCTCGCGGTCGTGGAGGAGTTCGGCAACACCGCAACCACCTCCCACTTCCTGGCACTCAGCCGGCATCTGAAGGCCGGAACCGCCCGCCGCGGCGCCAAGTTCCTTCTGGTACCCGCCGCTTCCGGCGTGGTCGCCGGCGCCCTGTCCGCGACGATCTCCACCATGGGGGTGTGAAGCATGGCCACCGTCATCAAGGCCGCCTCGATCGCCTCGCCGCAACCCGGCGACAGCGAGCCCGGCGTCAGAGAGCCCGACGGCAGGAAGCCCCGCAACACAGCGCCCGACAGCAGGAAGCCAGGCAGCACAGAGCCCGGCAACACAGAGCCCGATAACACAGAGCCCGGCGACACCTCCGGTCTCCCCGGGCTGCTCGCGGGCCGCGCGGCGCAGGATTGCCTGGCAACTGCCGGGCTCTCGCCCGACGCCGTCGGCGTACTGGTCAACGTCGGCGTCTACCGCGAATCCAACATGTTCGAGCCCGCCATCGGGGCCCTGGTGCAGAAGCGGGCGGGTATCAACCTGGACTACCTCGCCCGCCCCGTACCCGGCGCCGGTTTCTCCTTCGACCTCATGAACGGCGCCTGCGGGGTGCTCAACGCCGTGCAGGTGGCCCAGGCGCTGCTGAGCACCGGCAGCACCGAGCGGGTCCTGATCACCGCCGCCGACGTCCACCCGAGCGGGCGGGGCACCCAGCACGCCGACTACCCGTACGCGGACCTGGGCGCGGCCCTGCTCCTTGAGCGCTCCACCGAGCCCGGCACCGGCTTCGGCCCGGTCCGGCTGCGCAACGCGGACAGGGCATCAGACGCCGCCGGGTACCTCGACACGGCGGCCATGGGCCTCGAGGGGCGGCAGCAGATCACCGTGAGCAGGGACGCCGGCTGGGTGGAGCGGCTGCTCGACCTCACCGCGGGACTGGTCGCGGAGTACGTACGTGAGGAGGGACTCGACCTGACGCGGACGCTGCTGGTGTGCTCCCGGCCCACCCCCGACTTCGCATCCCGGCTCGCCGAGCGCCTCGGCCTGGACCCGTCGGATGTCGTCAACCGCCCGCAGGACGGTGAGGCGCTACCGCATACCGCCGCACCGGTTCTGGGCTTTCTGCAGGCCGGTACGTATCCCCACGAGCAACTGCTCTTCGTCACCGCGGGCGCCGGGCTCAGCGCAGCCTGCGCGAGCTACCGCCCGCCCGTCCCGGTCCCCGACCCCGGCCTCGCGGGGGCGGTGAGGGCCCAGCCATGACCTCGCTCGCCGAGTACCTGGAATGCAACGCCCGCGACTTCCCCGGCAAGACCGCCATCATCCACCCCGACGGACAAGACCCCGATGGCGTCCGCTACCACGAACTCACTTATGGCGCACTGCAGTCGCGGGTCGAGGAGCTGGCGGCCGGCTTCGCCCGGATCGGGATCGCCAAGGGGACGAAGACCGTCCTGATGGCGTCCCCCGGGCCCGACCTCTTCGCGCTGGCCTTCGCTCTGTTCCGGATCGGCGCCGTGCCCGTCGTCGTGGACCCGGGCATGGGCGTGAAGCGGATGCTGCACTGCTACTGCGCGGTGGGTGCGGAGGCGTTCATCGGCCCACCGCCGGCCCACGCCGTACGGGTGCTCAGCCGCCGTACCTTCGCCCGCACTCGTATCCGGGTGACCCTGGGCCGACGCTGGTTCTGGGGCGGCCACACCCTGCACGGCCTGCCCAACGCTGACGGCCTGCCCGACGGCAACCGCCTGCCCAACGCTGACGGCCTGCCCGACGCGGACAGTCCGATCAGCGAAAACCGCCCGGCCGCCGACGACCTGATGATGATCGGCTTCACCACGGGCAGCACAGGCCCGGCGAAGGGCGTCGAGTACACCCACCGTATGGCTGCCGCGATGGCCGATGGGATCCGGTCCGTCCACAGGCGCAGCCGCGACGACGTCTCGCTGGTGACCCTGCCCCTCTACGGCATGCTCGACCTGGTCTTCGGCTCCACCCTCGTGCTCGCGCCCGTCGCCCCCGCCAAGGTCGCGCGCGCCGAACCCACCGCTCTGGTGAGGGCACTTGCCCGGTTCGAGGTGTCCACCATGTTCGCCTCCCCCGCGCTGCTGCGGGTCCTCGGCGACCACCTGACCCTCCACCCCGCGGACCTGCCCTCCCTGCACTGTGTGGTGTCCGGCGGCGCCCCGGTCCCCCCGGACGTGGTCGCCACGCTGCGCACCGTGCTGGACGAGAAGGCCGATGTCCATGTGACCTACGGCGCCACCGAGGTGCTGCCGATCTCCTCCATCGAGTCCGCCGAGGTGCTGGAGGAGACGGCGGCGCGCGGTGCACTGGGCGACGGCAGCTGCGTGGGCCGACCGCTGCCGGGCACCGACGTACGGATCATCCGCACGACCGATGCACCCGTACCCCGTTGGGAGGCGGCGCAGCAGGTCGCCCCCGGCCAGGTCGGCGAGATCGTGGTGTCGGGCGACTCGGTCAGCCGCCGGTACCACGCCGCTCCCGACGCCGATGCCCAGCACAAAATCCTCACCAGCGACCAGGGAAATACGGTGTGGCACCGCACCGGCGACCTGGGATACCTCGACGAGACGGGCCGGCTGTGGTTCTGCGGCCGCCGCAGCCAGCGGGTTCGTACCCCCGAGGGCGAGCTGCACACCGTGCGCTGCGAAGGCGTGTTCAACGCCCACCCCCTGGTCCGCCGCACCGCGCTGGTGGGCGTCGGCGAGCCCGGCGCCCAGCGACCCGTACTGTGCGTGGAAACCGAGCCCGGGGTGGACGAGGAGCAGTGGCAGCAGCTGCTGCCCGAGCTGCGCCGCCTCGCCGCAGGCCAGGCGCTGACCGAGCAGGTGCGGGACTTTCTGCGCCATCCCGCCTTCCCCGTCGACGTCCGGCACAACGCCAAGATCGGCCGCGGGGAGTTGGCCCGCTGGGCCACGGGGCAGCTCTCGCCGGAGGGCGGCGCGGCCGGCTCGCAGTTCCGGGCACGAGCCCGGACCCGGGCCCGGTGGCGTCAGGCCGCCCTGCGCGCGATCCCCCTGGCCGGCTGGGCCTACCTCCTTGCAGGGTTGATCCACCCGTTCCAGTCCCCCGTACTCCAGGCGCTGTGGTGGATCGACGCCTTCCTCAGCGTGGTGGTGCACGCCGTGCAGATCCCGAAGGCCCTGCCGCGCGGCCGGGCCGCCGGACGCGGTACCGCGGCGACGGTGTGGCTCACCATGCTGTACGGGGCGACCTGGTGGCGGTTGCTGCCCTCAGCCGCAACGTCCGTCCCCGGTCGGCGGGTTGCCTCGTGAAGGTCCTCGTCACCGGCGCCTCCGGGTTCCTCGGCGGCCACATCGTCGACGCCTGCGTTCGGGAGGGCCACCAGGTGCGCGCCCTCGTGCGGCAGGGCAGCGACATCAGCCGGCTGCGCTCGTCCGTACCCGGCCTGGAGCTGGTGTACGGCGACCTCGGCGACCCCGAGTCGCTGCGCCGCGCCGCCGAGGGCGTCGATGTCGTGCACCACAGCGCCGCCCGGGTGGTCGACTTCGGCACCCGCGCCCAGTTCTGGGACGCCAACGTGCTGGGCACGGAGCGGCTGCTGGAGGCCGCCCGGCGCGCGGGGGCACAGCGGTTCGTCTTCATCAGCAGCCCCAGCGCGCTGATGCGGGTCGGTGAGGGCGACCGGTTCGACATCGATGAGAGCACCCCGTACCCGGACCGCTACTTCAACCTCTACTCGGAGACCAAGGCCGCTGCCGAGAGGCTGGTCCTGGGCGCGAACGAACCGGGCTTCACCACCTGCGCCCTCCGCCCCCGCGGCATCTGGGGACCGCGCGACCACTCCGGCTTCCTGCCGCGGATGGTGGCCAAGATGATGGCCGGGAAACTGCCGGACCTCTCCGGGGGCAAGCAGGTCATGGTGTCGCTGTGCCACTGCGACAACGCGGTGGCGGCCTCCTTGAGCGCAGCCGAGGCGCCGGCCGAACGAGTGGGCGGTCGAGCCTATTTCATCGCCGACCGGGAGAAGACCGACCTGTGGGCCTTCCTGGCCCGCCTGGCGTCTCTGTTCGGCGGAAGGCCGCCGACCCGCAGGATCCCGCCACTGCTCAGGGATGCCCTGGTGGAGGCCGTGGAACTGCTCTGGCGCCTGCCCCAGTTGGCCAACCGCCAGTCCCCGCCGCTCAGCCGGTACGCGGTGGCGCTCCTCACCCGTTCCAGCACCTACGACACGGGGGCGGCCGAGCGGGACTTCGGCTACGCGCCGACGACGGACCACGACCACGGGCTGCGACAGCTGGCGGCCTGGGTCGAGTCGATCGGCGGCCCAGAGGCATTCGTACGCGCTGTGCGCTGAGACCGGCCGGCGCGCCCCCCCGGAACGAGATCGGCCGGAGCGAACCGGCCCGCCCCGGAACGAGATCGGCCGGAGCGAATCGACCCGCCCCGGAACGAGGTCGGCCGGAGGACCGGCCGGGAATCAGGACCTGAGAATGACACGACTTCGTCACCACGATCCCCGCAAACCCAGCCCAACGGGCACAGCACAGCCAGCGGGAACCCCGCAGCGCCCGGTCTCCCCAACCGAGTGGCTCTACCTCGCCGCCCGTCGGCTCGGCCCCGATATGGTCCTGCAGCTGCTGGTCGAAGGGGAGGGCACTCCCGACGCCGACGAGCTGCGGGCGGCGGTGGCGACCGCCGCCCGCGCGTGCCCCGGCTCACGGCTGGTACGGGACGGCCGGACCTGGCGGGACACAGCCCTGCCACCCCGCGTACGGGTGCTCGAGCCGGACTCTGCGATGTCACAGGACGGCGCCCTCGACCCCGACATGGGCCCCAGCTGCGAAGTGGTGCTGCTGACCGGCGCACCCGGGCGGCCGACCACGCTGGCCTTCCGCGTCTTTCACGGCGTGATGGACGGGCACGGCGCGCTGATCTGGGCGACCGAGGTCTTCCGGGCGCTCCGCGGTGAGCCCGCACGCCCCGCGCCCTCCACGGAGACCGACTACAGCATGCTCGCCCGGCTCGGAGCGACCGGCCGCCGGCCCGCCCTGCTGCTCGACCAGCCGTCCCCCCTCGCGCCGGAGGCGTCCGGTCGGCAGGGAGCGGTCCGGAACCTTGCCGTACGCGGTGCCGATGGGGCGGCGGGTGGGTCCCGAAGCGCCTTGTGGCGACGTCGTACGCTGCCGGGTCACCATCCCGCGCTCACCGCCCGGCTCGCCCAGGCACTGGCGGATGCCGCCGCCGCGCCCGCGGCCGCGCCCGGCGCCCGCGTGGCCGAGGCGCGGATCATGGTGCCCGTGGACCTGCGGCGGCACCGGCCCGAGTTGTCCTCGACCGCGAACCTGACCCTGCCCGTGTTCCTGCGGCTGAGCGCGGGGGAGGACTGGCGCGCCGCCCAGGCGCAGTTGCTCCGTGCCCTGAAGGAACACCGCGAACTGGCCGGCGGCTTCGAGTCCGGGCTCGCCCGGCTGCCGCTGCCCGCGGTCGCCGCACTGCTGCGAGCCGGGAGAGCCACGGCCGAGCGCCGCGACCGGCACCTGGCGTCGGCGATCGTCTCGCATCTGGGCAGGATCGACCTCGCCGCATGCTCCGCCCCGGGATTCTCCGCAACCTCGGTCTACGCCCTGCCCGTGCACGCGCCCCTCGTACCGGTCTCCTGTGTCGCCGTCGAAACGCCCACGGGCACCGAACTGACCGTCGGCATCCAGGGCTCCGGAACGGGCCTGGCCGACCGCGCCGACGCCCTGCTCGACCGGCTGGTCGCGGCCCTTGAGGAGCCGAGCGCCGCCACCCCACCGGCGGCGGCCCCGCCCGCAGCCGCTCCGGCCCCGCGGACCACCGTGGTGCGCCTGTTCCGCGACCAGGTGGCCCGTACTCCCGGCGCACCCGCCCTGGACGGCCCGGAGGGCGAGATCAGCTACGTCGAGCTGGACCGCTCCTCCGACGCCGTGGCCGCCGAACTGCTGCGCCGCGGCATGCCACCCGGAGGGCGGCGGGCCGAGGGTGGCCGGCTCAGCCCCATCAGCCCCATCAGCCCCATCAGCCCGGTCGGACTGATCGTGGACCGCTCACCGGCCGGGATCGCAGGGCTGTGGGGCATCCTCAAATCCGGCGCCGCGTACCTGCCGCTGGACCCGCACCACCCCGACGCCCGGATCCGGCAGGTACTGAGCGACGCAGGCGTACAGATCTGCCTGACACAGCGTCACCTTGTGGACCGTATCGGGGCAGCAGCGCCGTGCCAGGTGCTGGCCGTCGAGGACATCGACCCGGCCCCCCGCGTACAGCTGCCTGAGCCGGACCCGGACAGCGTCGCCTACGTCATCCACACCTCCGGCTCGACCGGCACCCCCAAGGGCGTACAGATCGAGCACCGGAGCCTGGTCGGCTTCCTGCGCTGGGCGGCGGACCTCTGCCGGGTCGACGCCACCACACGCTTCGCCTTCCTGTCCTCCTACGCCTTCGACATCTCCTGCTTCCCGCTGTTCCTGCCGCTGCTGGCCGGTGGCACCGCCGTGCTGCTCCCCGGTGAACCGACCCGGGCGGCTCTGCACAACCTCCTGCACGAGGACCGGGTCAACACCCTCGCCGTCACCCCGTCCCACCTCGATCTGATCGAACGCTTCGACCTCGCGCCGGGCGGCGCCCTGCGCAACCTGCTGGTCGGCGGCGAGCAGTTCACCCGCACCGCGGCCGACCGGGCGCGCAGCCGCTTCGGCCCCGGCTGCCGGATCGTCAATGCCTACGGGCCGACGGAGGCGACGGTCGCCTGCCTTGCCCACGTGCTGGACGGTACGGAGCGGGGCCACGCCGTCCCCATCGGGCACCCCGGACCGTACGCC
Organism: Streptomyces sp. 8N616; assembly: GCF_052246385.1. Taxonomy (NCBI): domain Bacteria; kingdom Bacillati; phylum Actinomycetota; class Actinomycetes; order Kitasatosporales; family Streptomycetaceae; genus Streptomyces; species Streptomyces sp. 8N616. The sequence goes on from NZ_JBQQBY010000022.1 coordinate 137,267, forward strand.
CAGGTCGAGCTGATGGCCGCGGACAAGCCGATCGCCGTGGAGGAGGCGGGCGCCGTCGGCGAGATCCTGGTGTCCGGAGTCCAGCTGGCTCGCGGCTATCTGGACCGCCCGGATCTCGACGCCGAGCGCTTTGTGACCGGGCGGGACGGGGTACGCCGCTACCGGACCGGTGACCTCGGCCGCCGACTGCCCGACGGCGGGGTCGAGTTCGTCGGGCGGATGGATGACCAGGTGAAGATCGCCGGTCATCGGATCGAGCCCGCCGAGATCGAGACCGCGCTGGAAGCCCACCCGGCCGTCCGCCGCGCCGCGGTGACCGTACGTTCACGTCCGGGCGGTGCGGGACCGGCCCTGTGCGCGTACGTCCTGGCCGCCGCCCCGGCTACCGAGCCCGGGTTCACTGGGCCCGGGGGCACTGGGCCCGGGGGCACTGCGCCCGGGGGCACTGCGCCCGGGGGCACTGCGCCCGGGGGTACTGCGCCCGGACTCGGCCCCGTACTGCGCGACCACCTCGCGGCGCAGCTGCCCGCCTACCTGGTGCCCGCGGCCGTAGTGCCGGTCGCCGACCTGCCCAGCACGGTAAGCGGAAAGGTCGACTTCGCGGCCCTTCCCGATCCCTTTGCGGAACCCAGCCCGTCCACCGTCGAGGCCCCGGCAAGCGAGCCCCAGCCGGCCGAGGACCAGGTGACCGAGGACCAGGTGGCAGAAATCTGGTCCCGCGTTCTCCAAGTGGATCGCCGACTGCTCGGCCCCGACTCCGACTTCCAGCAGCTCGGCGGCGACTCCCTGGCCGTACTGGAGATGCTGTCCGCCGTCGCTTCCGAGGTTTTGCCCCCCGGCCAGGAGTCACCGTTGATGAACGAACTCGAGCACCTCGTCAGCGATCTCACCCTCGAACGGGTCTGCGCCGCCGTCCGCCGAGCCGGCGCACAGAACGGTCGTCGGACGGAGGCCAGGGCATGATCTTCGTAGGCCGAGGCTCGCTCCTCGTACGCGCCGTGCAATTCGCCCAATCCGCCGGTCACCAGGTCGATGTGGTGTGCTCGGACGCCCCCGCGGACGCGAGGACCCTGGCGCGGGGCTCCGCGCCGTATGCGGTCGTCGCCGATATCAACGCCCATGCCGACCGGCTCGCAGCGGAATGCACCGACGGCATCGTCTGGTCCATCAACAACCACATGATCTTCCGCGCCCCGGTCCTCGACACCGGCCTGCGCCTCTACAACATCCACAACGGTCTGCTCCCGCAGCACCGCGGACTGCCGTCCGTCGCCGTGCTCTTCGCCCTGCTGAACGGCGACCCCGAGTACGGCGCCACCCTGCACGAGGTGGACGCAGGCATCGACACCGGCCGGGTACTGGCGGAGCAGCGCTTCCCGATCGCCCCGGAAGCGCGCTACCACCAGGTACTGCTGCGCGGGGTGCAGGCCTGCCATCAGCTCTTCCAGAGTTCGCTTCAGGCCGTAGCGGACGGCCGGCCCCTGGAGCGCCCCGAACCCGCGCCGGGAACCGACACCGACACCGCTGCCGCCGCCCGTCCCGGCTACTACGGCCTGCGCGCACTGCGGCAGCTCAGCGCGTACACCGGCCATCCCGCGTACGCCCGTGCAACCGATCTCGGTGTGGCCGCCCCGTATGTGCCGGAAGTCGCCGACGCCCTCTCCCAACTGCGCGGCGCGGCACACCCGCGCTGACCGTTGAGTCCGACCGCCGCATCTTCCCCAACGGCGCGACGGACGGTTTCATGTACGCACCCATGCGCGTACGGCACCAACAACGGCCCCGCCCAGTAGCGATGTCGCACGGAGGCGAAATGCGCCCCCTCGTCACCCGCCCCACCCGCCCCACCCGCATCACTCGCCGCCGCCTCGCCGCGGACGCCGCCCTGCTCGCCGTCGGCACCGCCTTCATGATCCCGCTTCTCTGGCTGGTCATGGCCTCGGTCGACAGCGAGGCCACCCTGCGCGTCCGGCCGCCCGAGTCCCCGACGCTGGAGAATTTCTCGGCGGTGATGACCGACGACATCACCTTCACGCCGATGCTCAACAGCCTGCTGCTGTGCGGCGGCGCGACCGCCCTCACCGTCGCCTGCGCCGCCCTCGCCGCGTACCCGCTGTCGCGCTTCCGCTCACGGCTGAACCGGCCGTACATGCTGACGGTCCTGTTCACGACCTGCCTGCCGATCACCGCGGTCATGGTCCCGGTCTACGGCCTGTTCGTCCAGGTCGACCTGATCGACACGATGCAGGGCACCGCGTTCTTCCTGGCCACCTCACAATTGCCCTTCGCCATCTGGCTGATGAAGAACTTCATGGACGGCGTCCCGACCGTCCTGGAAGAGGCCGCCTGGACGGACGGCGCCTCGGCCTTCCAGACCCTCGTACGCGTCGTGCTGCCGCTGATGGGGCCGGGCGTGACGGTGGTGACGATCTACAGCTTCATCATGATGTGGGGCAACTTCTTCGTCCCCTTCATGCTGCTGCTGACCCCCGATCAACTCCCCGCCTCGGTCAGCATCTTCACCTTCTTCGGCAACTACGGCTCCATCGTCTACGGCCAGCTCGCCGCATTCTCCATCCTCTACTCGACCCCCGTGATCCTGCTGTACGTGTTGATCTCGGGACGCCTGGGCGGCGGCTTCACACTGGGCGGCGCCGTGAAGGGATGACCGCCGTGGTACGCGACCGGGCGGCGCGCCTTTCTCCGCCCGGCCGGTGCGTGCCCGACTGGGAGGCCGTACGCCCCGCCGCCACGCCGCTGTTCACAGAGCCAAGAAAAGAACCATGCGTGGAGGGCAGTTGCAGCCGCCCCCCTCTCAGCAGCGTGCCGACCTCAGCGTCCACCAGGGCGTTCCCGGCCGGCGTCCCGACTGTGGTCAAGATAGACGGGCGCATGCACGTGGCCTGGGAAGTCAACAACGGGCCCCTGGCAAGGCCCGTTCGCCATCTAGTCACCGAAGCGCACGTCACGTTCGCGACGGCCCCTGATCCTGATCAGAACGCCGAAGTGCCTTCTGAGCTGGGACGGACGAGGCTTCTCGAGGGTCTCCCGCAGTCCCAGCAGGAAGGCACGACGCGGGCGGCGGTAACGTATGGCCTCATGGAGCCGAAATCCCGCACCCTGTGGCTGCGTACCGAACCTCTCCATGCGGTGATCTACTTCGACGAGGAGTGCCGCAGGATGGGCAAGGCCCTGGGCCTCAAGGGCTTCTGGATGGGCTACTTCGCTGCCCGTACGGCTCCCATGGGGCCGGTCTGCCCCGGCGCCGCCACCGCCGCGCTCGCCGTCTTCGCCCCCGGAATGGTCGCCCGTGCCCTGCCCTCGGCGTGGCGGACCGTCACACCCGAGCAGGTCACCGACGCCCGCGCCCGCTACGCCGCCCAGGCACTGCGCAGGGCGATCCCCGATATCGACGACCACGCCGCCAGGCTCTCCGCGCCCCTCACGGCGATGGTGGAGGACGCCCCCGCACTCGCGCGGCCCCTGTTCGCCGCCAACCGCCCGCTGTGCGACCGCGACGACCCGGTGGAACGCCTGTGGCAACTCACCACAGCCCTGCGCGAGTTCCGCGGCGACGCCCACGCCGCCGCCCTCGCCGACCACGGACTGGACGCCCCTGAGGCCCTCGCCCTCGCCGCCGCCACCGGCCGGGTGCCCAGCGACAGCATCCGGCTGGACCGCGGCTGGAGCGAGACCGAGTGGGCAGCCGCCCTGGACCGGCTGCGCTCCCGCGGCCTGCTGGACGCACAGGCACAAGCCACCTCACAGGGCCGCCAAGAACGGGACCGCATCGAGGACACCACCGACCGCCTCGCCGCACGGCTGCTGCAACCCCTCCGCGACCACGAAGCGGACACACTTCTCACCGCCTTGGAAGCCCCGGCCCGGCACCTCCTGGACGCGAACGTGCTGCCGTTCCCCAACCCCATCGGCCTGCCGCGCCCCGCCTGAATAAAACGCCCCTCGCTCACCGCAGCCCCCAGGGTCAGCGGACGGGCGGGGCGGTCTAGGCCGCGTACGTATGGGGGGTGTTGGTGTAGGTGTGGCCGGTGGGGGCGGTCCAGGCGGCGTGACCGTTGGTGTTGTCCCGTTCAACCGACCAGCCCCCATGGTGTTTGAGCAGATGATGGCGCCGGCACAGCGGGATGAGGTTCTCCGGGGTGGTGTGTCCGCCGTTCTCCGGTGCCTGGTGGTTAAAGGGCTGGACGTGGTCCAGGTCGCAGCGGTGGGCGGGCATCTGGCAGGAAGGGAAGGCGCAGCGGCCGTCGCGGGCGATGACGTGTCGCGCGGTCTCTGCGGTGGGCCGGTAGGTGGTGGGGTCGGTTTTGATCAGCATCCCCGTGGTGGGCTGGGTGATCAGGCGGCGCCAGATGGAGCCGGGCTCCGTGGCCAGCGCGCGGGCCTGCCCGGCGGTGATGGGTCCGTAGCCCTTCAGCTCGGCAGGGTCGTCGGTGGCGCCGATGAGGGTGTCGAAGGAGACCGTGACCTGGACAACGGGTGCGGACCGGCCGCCTGTCCCGCTCAACCGGACAACACCTCCATCAGTGCGGCCATCGTCAGATGTCCCGTTCACCTGGACAGCGCTGCCCTCGACCCGACGCCGTGTCCCCTTCAACTGGACAGCGTTCTGGTCCGCGTGGCCGCCTGTCCGGTTCACCGGGACCAGCCTTCCCGGGCCGCCACGAGGAAGGCGTGTCCCGTTCAACCGGAGAGAGTGGTGGACGACCAGATCGACCAGGGCATCGACACGACGCTGCTCCAAGCTCCGGGTGTCCTCCCGACCGCTGCGGATGATCTCCGCATGGGCATCAACGGCAGCATCCAACTGAGCGGCCTGCTCGGCCGGAACGTAGACCGACCACCACGCCATGCCATCCTGATCCATCCGCCGACTGATCTTCCGGTCCTTCTTCGCCCCTTCATGCCGGGCCCGGGCACCCTCCGGGTCGGCCTTGAGGACCGCCCGGTGCAGCGCCTTGCGGGTCGCCGAGACCGCCTGCCCCGGCATCCGCTCCGCCACCAGCGCCTCCACCTGGGCCGCCGTGGCTCGGGGCAGGTTCTGGGTGACCTCCACCACCGCGTTGGCCTGCATGTAATGAATACGACCGGCCTCCAGCAGACCGAGCGTAGGAGTGAACGTACCCACCAGCTCCCGGGCGGTCGCCAGACGGGTAGCAGCAGTAGTGTTCGAGATCCGGAGAGCGCAGGCGACTTGCTCGCAAGTGAAGTCCCACACCCCTTCCGCCGGAGACTCCTCACCCGGAAACGGCTCAACCGGCTCCGTGTCCAGCGCCGCCAACACCCGTACCTGCAATGCCTGGACCCACTCCGCATGCCGCTCCAACGCACGTAAGGCGTCGATCCGCCCCGCACCCGAGAGCTTCTCCGCATCCAGCACCGCCAACAACGAGGCGGTCTCCGGACCCGGCACCGCTCCGGCCAGATACCCCGCCCACTCATCCGGCGTCCCCGGCCCAGCTTCGACGACCCCAGCTTCGGCCAGCCCAGCGTCGGCAACCGCACTCACTGCACCCATCGGTGATCCCCCGATCCCCCGTCATGAACTCCGCGCCCCCGTAGGCGAGTTCGTACAACCATTCTCCCTCACGCACAGTGATCAGACCAGGTCACAGCCAGCAAGTCACCCCATCGAGTGGCCAACCACGCGGTCAGAGCGCCCACCGCGGACCGTGTCCGGCTCAGCGAGACACCGGCCCGCACCCCCCTCGGCCCCTGTCCCGCCCAACCGGACGCCGGCCCGCGCCCCCTCGGCCCCTGTCCCGCCCGGACACCGACCCACCGACCCACCGCCCCGCCCCTGCCCCACCCCCTGCAACCCAGCAACCCAGCAACCCAAGACCAACAACCCGCA